>NZ_JBIAHP010000029.1:0-78556 GCF_042870715.1 Streptomyces sp. NPDC006463
AGCTACCTCGCCGGCCTCCACCTCCGCGCCGCAATGATCTGGATCGACGACCTCCTGAAAGCCGCCGAATGATCACAACAGCACACAGGCCCTAGGCGACACAAGCAGGCCACGCCTACGCCCGGCTCCGAACACACCGCTGAGCCTCTCCCCCGCCTCGGGGTGGAAGCCGTCCGTCAACTGGCACTTCAGTTCTCGACCCGAGTGACCCAGTGATCCATGCCACCACGGAACAGCACAACCGACAGCACGGCCTCCGCCGGACCGGAACTCGCAATCGCCTGGCACCCCTCGCGGGAGTGCCTGCCCGCCCATGCCGAGGGCATCAGCAGCGACCGCTGAACGGCAGGACTGCTCAGCTGTCCGGGGTCAGCTTCCGATTGGTACCGGACAGACCTGGGTCCAGTTCGAGAAGTACGGTCAGAGTCGTGCCGCTGTTCCAGAAGCCAAGAAGGTCGACACGACTCCGTGAGGTCGGGACCCCTCAACCCGGCGCGGACATACCCAAGCTGACCAGGACAGATAGCTGTGGCATGCTCGCCCGCGTGATTCATGACCCGGATGGCGGATGATCCTTCGCGACCGCACGGGAGGCAGCCAGCATCGGTGCCGGCGAGCTGGCAAATGTTCCCGGCGTCGAACATGCGATGGCCGAGAGCGGGACGCTCTGCGGCATTCCAGAGCACCAGGTCACCCGCTATATGCACCTCTTCGAACCAGCAGACCCGCAGGGGTGTCCGACATGTCACCGGCAGGCCGAATCGGCTCCGACAAAGCCGTGTGCTCAAGAGCGGCTTCACGACAGGCTCCAGGACGCCTACCCGGGACAGGCCCGCCACGACCTCCTTGCCACCTTGTGTAGAGGGGCGAAAGTGCGCCTGTGGCTCCGCGGTCCCGCCTCAAGCCTGGCCAGACGCACGCAGGCCTCGACTCGCTGACCGAGGGGGCCAAGCCCGGCATCGAGGCCCGACCACCGAGCCATCGAGCCATCGACCATCGCCACCCACGTCTCCTGGCCCGGCACGACCACATCCCGGAACCATGACCGCACCTGGTCGTCCGTATGCGCCCGGCGCACGCCCGGAAGCGCTGCCGCGAAGGCACGCAGCCACACGTCAGCCACCGCGACAGCGTCGGAGGCCCCCATACCGCATAGCACCGGCATACCGCAGGGATCACTACCCGTCACTACCCGACGCCAACCCGAGAACCTCAGTAGCCGCCCCGGCCGCGGTCAGCCGCCGCCCCGACCACCTCGCTGTCCACGAGTGGCTGCGTAACTGAGAAGGGGGTTCTGGCACAGATCTTGGGGAGCGTTCGCGGAGGGTTGCAACGGTGTTCGAATGTGCTCGTTGATTGGCTACCCAAGGGCTCGGTAGTCAGGTGACGGATGAATCAGCCTGCGGTGTTCCGCTACGTACCGATCGCCGTGGATTGCAGGCATCGCCCAGTGCCACGCCTCGTCGTGAAAAGATCAGGCCGCGGTACGGCGCCTCAGCCGGTTCGTATGGATACCGCGCGAGTGTTCCGCACCGCGGCCGCGCTGCCGGGCCAGTTACGAAACTGTTGCCGGAACTGTGGGCTCCGGCACAGCCCTCGCTCCCACAGCCCTGCTGAAGTCGGCTGGTGGCCTTCTTCCTCCTGCTTCTCGTCCCGGCCGGTCTGATCCTTCCGTTCGTCTTCGCGGGTCGGGCCGTCGGGGTTCCGGCCCGGGCCGGCGGGCCGCGGCTGGCCGACAGCCACGTCTGGCTGCGCACTGCCGGTTTCGCGCAAGCGGCGATCGCGTTGGGTGTATACACCTGGGGCCTGCTGCACGTCACCGGCGCGGTCATGTCGGCAGAGGACGGCGGAACGAACTCGATCCCCATTCCGCCCTGCCGCACGCCGGGCTGGGAGCAGCGGGCGGAAGGAATCACCGGCTACCGGGTGGAGTACATGCCCTTGCGCTTCGTGTGCGAGACCGACGACATCGGCGACTACGCCGTCTCCGTCCCCGGCTACGTCAACCCGGTCTTCTTCTTCCTCGGTCTCGGAGCTGCCGTCTGCTTCACCGTTACAGCCCTGGATTCCGACGGCAGTCGCAAGCAGGACGTCACCCGAGCCTAAGTTTGATCTTCAACCTCGTGTGTCATCCAACCTGCAGTTGACGGCCGCGGCCTTGGCCAGCGCCACGGGTACAGGAAGCGCAGCGGTCTGATCTGCTCAGCCCAGCTGGTTGGCGGGCTGATCACGACCATCCAGAACGCGGCTCAGGAACGGCCCTGCGTGTCCTCATTCTCCCGCGTCCGCACTCGAAGCGGCAGTCAATCGCCTGTGCACGGCGACACTTCGTTCCAGGTGACGTGGTGCTTGTCAGACTGCATCCCAGGGGACTTCGGCCCAGGCAGTGTTGAGGACATCGGTCAGGACAGCACCGTCGCCGGAGAGGGCAACCTGGTCGATGGGGACGGGTGCCCCGCGTCGCCGATGGGGATGACGGCGTCGGCCAGCAGTACACAGACAGCCCCGAGCCCGGCGCTGGCCCATCGCGAGCGAGCAGGTGAGGGCGACGAGCCCTGAGGCGATGTCGCGGACGACCTTGACGGTGAAGTAGCCGGTCGCGTTCCCGTACGGCCAGGGGGTGATGCTCAAACCCCCCGCCGTGCCGTGCGGGTTGATCAGGAAGTTCGCCCCGAAGTAGATGACGGCCGCGCCGATCAGATCCGCGAGGACGGTGCCGGTGGGCTTCAGGGACACGGGGTCTCCCCTCGATCACGTGCGGTGCGCTCACTTCTGCTCGTCGTAGCTGATGTGGTGCCTGGCTGCGATGGGGTTGATCTTCGCGGGGTCCAACTGCCCGTCGGTGAAGACCGTAGGCCCCGCCTCGATCAGGTCCTCGACGTAGTGCTCCCAGCCTCCGGGGGATGAGATCTGCAGGACTCGGGGCGGCGGGTCGGAGGCGCGGCGCAGCGCGTGCGGGACGCAGCGGGGCAGCAGGGCGAAGGTCCCCTTCGGCGCCGAGTGCGTCTGCTCGTCGAACTCGATCTCCAGGATGCCCTCCAGTACGTAGATGCCCTCGTCCGCCTGGTGGTGGGTGTGCCGGGGAATGTCCTTCGCCACGGTCACCTCCAGCAGCGAGAACCTGCCTTCCGTGTCGTCGGTCATCGCCTTGACGGCGAAGGCGGGCGGCAACGGGATCCGGCCCGGCCGGGCGGCGCCCGGCTCCAGCAGGATGAAACGGTCTACAGACACGGATGTAGCCCTCCTCGCATGGCATAATCAAATCCGGAATCGGATTCCGATTCCGATTCCGGATAAAGTTAGGCAGAGGAGTGGTGAGCTTGTCAACGCCGTCAACACCCCCTGGGCGCAAGCCGCGTGCCGACGCGGAGCGCAACCGGGCCCGCGTACTGGCGGCGGCGTGCGCACTGTTCGAGGAACGGGGCGACGAGGTCCAGATGCCCGAGGTGGCGCGCGCCGCCGGGGTCGGCGTCGGCACCCTGTACCGGCACTTCCCCTCCAGGCAGGCCCTCGTGGAGGCCGCGGCGAAGCACCGGTTCGCCGAGATCCTGCGCCTCGCGCACGCTGACTGCCTGCGCGACCCCGAGTCGGGTCAGGGTCTGGCCCGGTACCTCCACCACGTCGGCCGGATCCTCTCCGAGAGCCGGGGGCTGACGGCCTGCGTCGCGGCGGCCCTGGGCACGTCGGCACCCGGCGGGGAGACGCTCGCGCAGCTCGAAGACGTGGTCGGAACCCTGATCGACCAGGGGCGGGCGGCCGGTACCCTCCGGGAGGACCTCACCGTCGGCGACGTCTACATGCTCGTCGGCGGCCTGTCCGCGGTCATCCGCACCGACAGCGGCGAGTGGCGCCGCTTCATCGGCCTCGCCCTCGACGGCATGCGCCCGCGCGGGGGCCGCTGACCGTCGACGCGCCTGCCCGTACGACCTCTTCGGGGCATCTCTCAGGGGATCTCAGGGGTTGGTGCCGGATGTGGTTCGGGGGTCCGCTCCCATAGCGTCATTTGCATGATCAACTCACGAACTGCTTTCCTGGCCGCGCCCGTTCTGATGGGCGCCTACGGTGTCATCCGCATCATCGATGGGCTCGACGGCAGCCGCGGTCCGGGCCTCGCGTGGAGCCTGGGCCACCTATGCTTCCTCGGCGCGCTCGTCTTCTTCGTACGGGGCTTCGCGGCGATGCGCGCTGCGGCGGGCGGCAACCGGTTGTCCACCGTAGGGCTGTGGACCGGCACGGCGGGAGCGATAGCCGTCGGCGTGCAGTTCGCCATCGACATGGTGGTCGGGTTCCTGTCGGCGGACCGGGGCGCCATGGACGAACTGTTCACCCGGGTCCAGGACATACCTGGCGTGCTCCCGGCGTTCTACGACTTCGGCCCGCTGCTGTTCTTCGTCGGCCAGCTGGTCCTTGTCTCCCAGCTCGCCAAGCGGGGCGTGCTCGAGCCGTGGGCCCCGCTCCTGGTCCTCATCGACACCACCCTGCCCTTCGCCGACAAGGACCTCATACCCCTCGGAGCCGTCCTGCTCCTGGTCTCCTGCGCCCCGCTCTGGCGCATCCGCGAGGTCGCCGCCGAGCCCCCGGCCGACGCGAAGGTGCTGGTCTAGCCGCAATGCCGGTGACTTTGGGGTCTGTACGGTCAACGGCTCTGTCCCGTAATCGGCTCTGTCCCGTAATCGGTGGTAACGAGGGGTGACGGTCGTCGTTGACGGAGCATGGAGGATGTCAACGACCTTGTGGGCGTGGTGTTTTCGGGACTTGCATCGCTGGTCGTCGAGGATGTGGCGGACGAGGGCGAGTTCATCCGGGTGCGGGCCCGGACGCGGGACGAGCCGGTGCAGTGCCCGGCGTGCGGGCAGCCGACGGGGCGGGTGCACGGCATCCACCGGCGTACGATCGCGGACGTGCCGGCGGACGGCAGGCGGGTCGTGGTGTCGGTACAGGTCCGGCGCCTGGTCTGTCCGGTCCTGGGCTGCCCCCGACAGACGTTCCGTGAACAGGTCCCAGGCCTGATCGAACGCTATCAGCGGCGCACATGCCGGCTCGCCGACCAGCTCGGCTCTGTGGTGAAGGAGTTAGCGGGACGGGCGGGCGCCCGCCTCTCCCGTGTCCTGGCTGCGGCGATATCCCGCTCGACCGCCCTCAGACTTCTGGCCCACCTGCCCTTGCCCGTGGTGCGGGTGCCGCGCGTCCTCGGCGTCGACGACTTCGCGCTCAAGCGCCGCCACCGCTACGCGACTGTCCTCATTGATACCGAAACCGGCGAACGCATCGACGTACTCCCGGGCCCCGGCGCCGACGCCCTGGAGAGATGGCTGCGCGAGCACCCCGGCGTCGAGGTCGTCTGCAGCGATGGCTCCGGCGCATACGGGGAGGCCGTGCGCCGGGCCCTGCCCGCTGCGGTGCAGGTCAGCGACCGCTGGCACCTGTGGAAGAACCTGTGCGAGAAGACCCTGGCCGAGGTCCGCTCCCACAGCGCCTGCTGGGCCACTGCGAACACGCCCCGTCCGGCCGGCGTCCACGAGCAGACCACCCGCGAACGCTGGCACCAGATCCACGACCTCCTCGGCAAGGGCGTCGGCCTGCTCGAATGCGCCCGCCGCCTGAACCTGTCCCTCAACACCGTCGAACGCTACGCGCGCACCCGTGAACCCGAGGCCCTGCGTCGGGCGCCGCGTTACCGGCCAACCCTGGTCGACCCCTACCGCGACCACCTGCGCGAACGCCGTGCGGCCGACCCCGCCGTCCCCGTGAAACAGCTGTTCCGCGAGGTCCAGGAGCAGGGCTACACCGGCAGCTTCAACCTCCTCTACCGCTACATCACCCAGGGCCGGGCCGAAGGCGACCGGCCCGTCACCACCCCGCGATGGTTGGCCCGCCTCCTGCTCACCCATCCCGACCACCTCCGGGACAAGGACACACGCCTCCTCGCCGAGCTCACCGCAGCCTGCCCTGAGATGGCCCAGCTAGCCTCATTTATCCGGGAGTTCGCACAGCTCCTTACTCCGGCCGCAGGCAACGACAAGAAACTGACCGCGTGGATCGTCGGCGTCCGCACGGCCCAGCTGCCCTACCTCCACGCCTTTGCGAACGGTCTCGAACTCGACCGCGCAGCCGTCAACGCCGGCCTCACCCTCCCGCACCACAATGGGCGGACCGAAGGCGTCAACACCCGCACCAAACGGATCATGAGGCAGATGCACGGCCGCGCGGGCTTCGACCTCCTCCGCCACCGCATCCTCCTGCACTGACCGTCACCCCTCGTTACCACCGATTACGGGACAGAGCCCCGTAATCGGTGGTAACGAAGGGTGCGCCTGCGGTCCGGCCGTTGTGGTGCTGGAGGGTGAGGCCGGCGTCGACGGCTGGGCGGTCGAGTTCGAGGCCGTTGGTGAAGGAGTGGAGGTAGCGCAGCTGGGCCGCGCGGACGCTCGCGATCCACGCGGTGAGATGGCGTCGAATGAGCCGAACGAAACGGCCTAGTAGAGGCGGCTGAGGACTTCGGAGGTTGCACTCTCTGCGCGGGTTACGGTGCGGTCGAGCTCGGTCAGCGTGTGTTCAGTTGATGGAGGGTGGGGGTAGTTGGGGGTGTCTGGAAACGGGGTTTGTGGGGGGCGGGATGTGCCGAGGAATGGTTCATGGCTGAGGACATTGCGGCTCAGGCCGCGGATGCGGCACGTGTCTACTACAACGCGCCTGACATCGATGGTTTCTACACCCAGGCGTGGGGCGGGGAGGACATTCACATCGGGGTGTATGCAGATGTGCGGGAGGCGGTCGGCGCCGCATCCGGGCGCACGGTGGAGCGGCTGGCTGCGAAGGTGGCTGACGCGCTCGGTCCCGACAGCACGGTGCTGGACATGGGGTCCGGCTACGGAGGCGCGGCCCGCCGCCTGGCCGGGGAGTTCGCCTGCCACGTTGTGGCCCTGAACATCAGCGAGGTTCAAAACCGCCGGCACCGAGAACTGAACTTCCGGCGCGGCCTAGACGAGCGCATCGAGGTGGTGACCGGTTCTTTCCACGACATCCCTGCCCCCGACGGGAGCTTCGATGTCGTCTGGTCCCAGGATGCCCTGTGCCACAGTGGCGACCGGCCCCAAGCGCTGCGGGAGGCCAGGCGCGTTCTCAAGCCCGGCGGCCGCCTGGTCTTCACCGACATCATGGCCGCCGAGGGCGCCCCTGAGGGCGAGGTACGCCCGCTCGCGGAGCGCTTGACCATCAGCGGATTCGCCACGCCGGGCTTCTATGAGGAGCAACTGCGGGCGCTCGAGTTCTCCGACACCGGCTTCGAGGATCTCAGCGATCACATGCTGA
This sequence comes from Streptomyces sp. NPDC006463, assembly GCF_042870715.1. NCBI lineage: Bacteria > Bacillati > Actinomycetota > Actinomycetes > Kitasatosporales > Streptomycetaceae > Streptomyces > Streptomyces sp. NPDC006463. Next base: position 7,312 of record NZ_JBIAHP010000029.1, read on the forward strand.
CTCACTATGAACGCCTCGTCGACGAGGTCCGAACACCGACACCGGGACTCGTCAACGCCGTCAGTGCCGGGTATCGGGACCGCCTGGAAAGGAACCTGCCCCAAGTGGCTGCCGCCTGCCGCAAGGGCCACCTGAGATGGGGCATCTTCCACGGCCGCCGTAGGTGACCGGCTCCTCCCACACCCGCACACCCGCACACCCGTTGCGTAGCGCCCAGACGCTGCCAGCCGCGTCCGGCGAGCCGGTCTGCAGGCGGCTGTGACCGTCGGTCATCGGTGACGGGGCCTGGGTCGCCACAGGTCCGCGTGCTCCTCACCGACGGCGAGTGCATCTCCTCCCGCCCGCTCAGTCCGTACGGGAGCCGTTGGCGATGCGGGTGACGACCGGCCGGGTGCGCGGGTGCGTAGACGGTTCGAGACCAGGACGACTTCCTCCGGTACGACATTCCTTCCCAGGACGAATCGACCGAGCAGGCCCTGCGGCCCGGTGACGACCAGGACGTGACCCTCCATGGTCAGGCGCAGTTCTCCCCATGGTCGGCTCCACTGAGGCAGATAGCCGAACTCCCACAGCTGGAGCCGATGGGTGGTGGTCGTAAGGGAGTAGGACGTGTATTCGTTCTCCTTGAAGGACGCAGGCGCCGGAGCGCCGTCGGGGACCAGCTTCACCCGGTACTGGCTCAGTTCCCTCTCGCCCGCCTCGAGCGTGTCCCTGCGGACTTCGGCCTTGGTGCCGTCCCGATGGGAGGTCATCGCCCCGGTAATGCCTGCCGTGATGCCCATGGCGAGGCAGAACGTCAGGTTGAGCCACCAGGGCAGGTGCTCTGTGCCGTCGATGGCGATCGGCACGATGCGAGACACGCCCGCGGCCCCGCCCCAGACCGTGCCGCGCCGCAAACGTCTACGGCGTGCCACGTCTGCCTCACCCACCGCTGTCCGCTGGACGGTCCCGTCCATCTACTCCCCCGCCCCCTCGTGGGGCAGTGGCTGATCAGCGGCCCGGCCGCGGTCAGGCGCTCGTTGTAGGCCGATTGCTGGGGCAGGCAGCGAACAGGTGCCCCAGCCTGGCGTGGGCGAAGCGGATCCAGTGCCGGGCCGAGGGAACCCCAGCCATGCCTGGGCGCCCGCAAGGCGCAGCAGTTCGGCGTCCGTCAGTTTCGAGGGTCGCCCGATCCTGCGACGGGGTGCCGCATGGTCGTCGATGAACACGTACAGTGCCGCCAGAAGGGCTCGGTGTCCTTCCGCGCCAGCCACTGTGTCCGCCGAAGCGTGGGTTGTTCGAGCGCTTCGCCTTCCAGCGGGTGGAGCGGGCCGACGTCCCGGCCTCTTGGGCGGTTCGGCTGAACCCCTCCCGCGGCTCCCTCCTCTACGTCTGGCGCTGACCTGATGGGGTGCGCCGTCACACGTGCAGGGTGGTCCCCCGGCTGGTGTCGGCGGTGGAGGCGCTGAGCAGTGAGTCATCTCCGACCAGCCGGACGACGGGCACACCCGAGCGGAGGGCTGTGAGGGCGCCGGACAGCTTCGGCATCATGCCGTCCCGCGGAGGCCGGTCGCGCAGCAGCGCCGCGAGGTCGGCGCTGCCCATGCGCGGGATGATCGACGCGGGATCGGCCGGATCGGCCATCAGCCCTTCCACATCGCTGACGTAGACCAGACGGTCGGCGGGCAGAGCGACGGCCAGCGCGGCCGCAGCGGTGTCGGCGTTGACGTTGTGGGGCAGGCCCGCGGCATCCGGCGCGACGCTGGCGACCACCGGTATCAGACCCGCCTCCCACGCCATGGTCAGCACCTTCGTGTCGACCGCTGCCACCTCGCCCACCCTGCCGAACCTGGCGACGCCGTCGACCCTCAGCGTGCGCGCCGTCATCAGCCCGGCGTCCTCGCCGGAGAGTCCGATCGCCGGTACGCCGACGCCCTGGAGCTGACCGACCAGGTCCTTGTTGATCCGGCCGACGAGCACCATGCGGACGACGTCCATCATGTCCGGGTCGGTGACGCGCAGACCATCGACGAAGCGCGGGGTCAGACCGCGCCGGGCGGCCTCCTCGGTCACCGTACGGCCGCCCCCGTGTACCAGGACGAGCCGCCGGCCGTCGCCGGCCAGCACGGTCAGATCCCGCATCGCGGTGGTGGACAGACGGCCGCCGTCCATCGCCGCGCCCCCGTACTTGACCACGATCGCCGGCTCGGCCGTGCTCACTGCCGCCCCCCGACGCGGTACTCGGTCACCGCGGCGACGATCGCCCCGAAGGTGGGCCGGCCGATGGGCAGGTCGAGGGGCAGCGAGCAGTCCAGCGCCTCGCCGAGCAGCACCATGAGTTCCGCGGCGAGCAGCGAGTCGCCTCCCGCGGCGAAGAAGTCGTCGTCGTCCGTCGGCGCCGCGCCGTCGAGCAGCCGTTGCCACAGTCCACTGGTGTGCTGACGGACCGAGGGATCGCCGGTCGGCGGGGGAACGGTTTCCGCGACCGGCGCCGGAGCGGAGGACGGCCCGGAGTCGGCAACCGGTCCGGGGCCTGGAGCTGTTCCGTCGGCGGCACCCGGCCCGGCCTCCGGAGGCCCGCTCGGCTCAGGCGCCCCGACGGGGGAAACCTCCCTGGGCGGCCGCGGCTCCGACGCCATACGTTCCAGCACGCCGACCAACCCCGCGGCGAGCCGTGCCGCTTCCGCCGGGTCGATCAGGTCCGGCGAGTACAGCAGCCCCCCACGGATCGTCCCGTCGGGCTGCGGACCGAGTTCGAGCGTGATGTCGGTGCTGCTGGACAGGGCTGCCGCCGGGAGCGTCGTCGTCTCGGCGCCGGCCAGCCGCAGCGGTTGGCCGAGGCCGTCACGCAGGGCGACCAGGACATGGGTGAGCGGGTTGACGGGCAGGGTTCGGGGCAGCCCGAGTTCCTGCATCAGCAGCGGGAACGGCACGTCCTGGTTGTCCATCGCGGCGAGCATGACCGAGCGTGTCTCGTCGATCAGCTGGGCCGTGGTCGCCGCCGATACCGGGATGCGCAGCGGGACGGTGTTGGTGCTCAGCCCCACCAGGCGGTCGAACTCCGGCAGCGACCGTCCGGCCGTCGACATCCCGATCAGGGCCTCCCCGAGGCCGGTCTCGCCGGCGAGCCACCGGGCGACCGCGGCGATCAGCACGGTGGAGACACTGGTCCGCGCGTCGACGGCAAGTGCGCGGGCGCCCGCGGTGAGCGGCACGTCGCAGAAGATCTCCTCCCACAGGGCGTCCGGTCTACGGACCATGGGCCGCGGCTTCAGGAAGGGCAGTGGCGCGGGACCGGTGATGTCCGCCAACCGCTCCTTCCAGTACGCGATCTGGGTATCGAAGCGCCCTGTGTCGAGCCCCTCCTGCTGCCAGGCGGCGAAGTCGGAGAACTGACGGTGGACCGGGGGCAGCGCGTCTGGCCGCTTCTGCACGAACGCCTCGTAGCAGGCGGCGATCTCCTCCCGGACGACACCCATCGCCCGTCCGTCCACGCTCACGTGATGCGTGGTCAGCAGCACGCTGTGCCGGCTCGGACCGTGCCGCAGGACCCGGCAGCGCAGCAGCGGACCACGGCCCAGGTCGAACCGGGTCGTAGCCTCCTGCCTGGCCAGTTCCCGGACATCGGATACGGCGACGTCGTCGAGGAGGGTGAAGCCCGGCGGGAGTTCGGTGTGAACGACGCGCAGCAGCTCCCCCTCCCGCAGGGTGAACGTGGTGCGCAGCGCTTCGTGGCGGGCTGTCATAGCGGTCAGCGCGGCGTGGAAGGCTGCTGGGTCGAACGGTCCGTCGATCCGCCAGGCGTAGGCGAGGTTGTAGACGGGCGTGTCCCGGGCGTACTGCGTGGTCAGCCACAACCGCCGTTGCAGCGGGGTGGCCGGTGGGTGGAAGGGCAGGCTGTGCAGCCGGGCGCTACGCATCGGGCGGGGTTCCTTTCGGACGGGTACCCGTGGTCCGCCGAAGCGGCCGGGGCATCAGGTCACGAGGTCGGCACACCAGGTCCTCCACTCACCGGTACGCCTGGCGTTGCAGTGCGTGGAGCTGCGCGTACGAGCCGTCGAGCGCGAGGAGTTCGTGGTGCGTGCCGACCTCGGCGATCCGGCCCTCGCGCAGCACCACGATCAGATCGGTGTCGCGCATGCTGCCGAGCCGGTGCGAGACGAGCAGGGTGACCGCGCCGGTGGCCCGGCCGACGGCGCGTGCCGCCGCCGCGTAGCGGTCGAGGAGGACTTGTTCTGCGGCCGGGTCGATGGCCGCCGTCGGCTCGTCGAGCAGGAGCAGCAGCGGGGCGGGACGCATCATGGCGCGGGCGACGGCGAGTTTCTGCCACTGTCCGCCGGACAGGTCGGTTCCGTCGTCGAAGCTGCGCCCGAGCGGGGTGCTCAGCCCCCCGCCGAGGGTGTCCGGGAGCGTCTCGGCGTCGGCGGCGCGCAGGGCGCCGGTGACGGCGAAGGTGTCGTCGATCCGGGGGAGGTCGCCCATGCCTACGGTCTCGCGCAGCAGGAACTGGGGCTTGGCGAAGTCCTGGAAGCCGGCGGTGATCCGGGAGCGCCAGTCGGCGAGGTCGAGGTCACGCAGGTCGGTGCCGTCGATCAGGATGCTTCCGTGTGTGGGGGTGGCCAGTCCCGCCAGCAGACGGACCAGGGTGCTCTTGCCGGCCCCGTTGTCGCCCACCACTCCGACCACGCTGCCGGCCGGCAGGAACAGGTCGGCGTCGGTGAGCGCGGCGTGGTCCGCGTCGGCGTACCGGTAGCCGAGACCGCGCAGTTCGATGCCCCGGGTGAGCTGCCGCGGCGCCGGCAGGGTGCCCGTCCAGAGTTCCGCGGCGGCCTGGGCTCGGGCCCGCAGCCGCAGCAGCCGGGTCCCCGCCTCCTTGCTGTTGTTGACCGCGTTGCCGAAGCGCACGGTCTGCGCCATCTGCTGGCTGACGCTGGCCACCAGGGTCAGGGTCAGTACGACGTCACCGAGGCCGGTCCCGCCGGTGACTGCCTGGCGCGCCACGAGGATCACGGCCCCGGCGTAACCGGCGGCGAAGACCAGCCAGCCGCCGGCGACGTACAGCGTTCCCCGCACGCCGGCGCGGTCCAGCCGTGCGTCGGCCGCGATCAGGTGGCGCAGGTGGCGGCTGCGGAACTCCTCGCGCAGGCCGTAGATGCGCAGTTCCTTCGCCGGGCCGGCGTGGGTGGCCTGTTCGAACAGGAAGCGGGCATGGCGCTGGTCGGCGGCCGTGTCGGTGAGGGCCCGCTGCCTGAGCCGCTCCGTCCGGGAGCCCGCCGCCAGCGAGGGCCAGGCGAGTAGCGGCAGGAACAGCAGGTACGGATTGACGAAGGCGAGCGCGACTCCGGTGGCGACGGCCCGCAGCACGGCGCCGATGAGCAGCGAGGTGACATCGCAGCCTTCGGCCAAGTGCATCCGGTCGGCGGCCAGCAGTTCGAGTTCGTCCAGCCAGCCGGAGCGTTCGGCCGGCTCGACCGACGTGGTCGACAGCCGCATGTGTTCCCGGTCGACCAGGTGGGCGGTCTGCTCGATGAGGGGGACCGCCAGCCGGATCGCCACCGAACTGGCGGCGAAGCCGAGCGCGTTGATCAGGGCGATGACGGCTGCCAGCCGGATGGTCGAGCCGAGGTGGTGGGCCTGGATGGCCTCGACGGCCAGCTTGAGCCCGTACGCGGAGGCAACCAGGGTCAGCGGGCGGAGACTGAACAGGACGGTGAAGGGGAGCGCGCGGGCGCGGTCGGCGCGGAAGGACAGCGCGAAGGCGGCGGCGAGGCCGCGCAGGGACTCACGCACGCGCCTCACCACCCGGGCGCGGGCCGTCGAACCGGTCGGCCTGGATGCGGAACATCCGGGCGTACGCCCCGTCGGCGGCCACGAGGTCGTCGTGGCTGCCGCTCTCCAGGACCGTGCCGTGTTCGAGTACGACGATTCGGTCGGCTCGGCGGGTCGTGGAGAAGCGGTGCGAGATGAGCACGGAGGTCACTCCCTCGGTGAGCGAGAGGAACCGGTCGTTCAGCTCCGCCTCGGCCCGTACGTCGAGGGCGGAGGCCGGTTCGTCGAGGATCAGCAGCCGGGCGCCGTGCCGGACCGCGAACAGTGCGCGGGCCAGCGCCAGCCGCTGCCACTCGCCGCCGGACAGGTCACGGCCGCCGGGGAACCTGGCGGACAGCATGTTCTGCCAGCCGTGGTCCAGACGGTCGATCAGCTCCATCGCTCCGGCCTGGTCGGCGCAGGTCCGCAGGCCCTCCATGTCGTCGAGGTGCTCGACGGCGCCGAGTCCCACGTTGTCCGCGACGCTCAACTCGTAGTGGACGAAGTCCTGGAAGACCGCGCCGATCCGCCGCTGCCACCCGGCGGTGTCGGCCTCCGCCAGCGGTACGCCGTCGATCAGGACACGGCCGGCCTGCGGTCGGTACATGCCGGACAGCAGCTTGACCAGGGTGCTCTTTCCCGCGCCGTTGACGCCGACGACGGCCAGGGACCGACCGGCCGGGATGTCCAGGTCGAAGCCGCTGAAGACCGGTTCGGACCGCCCGGCGTAACGGAAGTCGACCGCCTCGAACCGGATCGCCGGCGGCGGACCGCCGGACGGCCTGTCCGCGGCCGGGGCGGTGGGGACAGGCGCGGTGGATACGGAGACGGCGGGCACGGGGGCCGGGGCAGGGGCGGACGGCAGGGCGCGTTCGAGCGCGCGGACCAGCGGAATCGCGGCGGCCCCCTGGTCGATCTTCACGTTGTCCGGGCTGACGCCCATGACAGCACTGAGCCCGAGCAGCGCGCCCGCGTAGGCGGTGAAGCGCCCCGCACTCAGGGAGCCGTGGGAGGCCGCGAGCCCCAGCACTGTGAAGCCGCCGAGCTGCACGGCCATCACCCCGGCGGTGAGCGCGGGCATCAGGAGACGGCCGTCCCGGCGGGTCTGCCACAGGTCCGCCATGGCGACCCGCCACTCCTGGTGGAAGCGCAGGTCGAGCCAGTCGCGCAGCCCGAAGACCCGGATCTCCTTGGCCGCGTCCGGGTCCCGCGCGAAGTCGCGTACGTACGACGGGCGCCGCAGCCGCGCCGGGGTTCCCATCAACGCCTGCTGGCCGCGCCGGTAATCCGCGACGACCCCGCTGGTCAGGACGGCGAAGCCGGCCAGCAGGGCCAGGGCGAGCCACCAGTGGAAGACGGCGATCAGGGCCGCGCAGGCCACCGCCTGAAGCCTGGCCACGCCGATGTTCGCGGTCGCGATCAGGGCGTCGCGCGGGGTGAAGCTGGCGGCGGCGACCCCCTGCGCCCCCGTCACCAGGTCGAGCGTGTCCGTGTCCTCCAAGTGGCCGATGCCGGTGGGGGTGAGCGAGGCCGCCATGACGCGGTCCCGCAGCTGCCGGGTGAGCCGCCGCCCGAGGGTGTCGGCCGTCTGCTGGGCCACCGCAACCAGGAGCTGCTGGAGCAGGAAGCCGAGCGCGATCAGGATGCCCAGGACGGTGACCTGCCGCAGCGCCGAGGCCTGGCCGTGGGCGACGGCGCCCGACACCACGTCGACCAGGCGACCGTTGGCGATCGTCAGCGCCACCGGCGCGAGCGCCGCCCCGACCAGTGCGAACAGCAGCAGTCCGGCCAGCGGGAGGCTGACGGACGGCAGCGTCCCGAGCATCGCCAGGAGCGGCGACCCGCGCCGGGCGGGCCGTTCACCCCCGGGGACGGGGGGCTGCGAGGGCATGCGATCGCTCTCCTTCCGGTCTTCTGGCGCAGACGCGTGACGCCCCGGACGTGCGCCGACGGGCGGAACGGCCGGCATCAGATGAGACGGCGCGGCGGTACCGCGTTGTGGGCGCGCACCCAGCGGAAGGCGTCGCTGGTGGCCTGCTGGCCGCCGTGGACCGGGAGGGTGACCCCCGAGATCCAGCCCGCCTGGTCGCTGCACAGGTAGAGCACCGCGGCGGCGACGTCGGCGGGGTTGCCGAACCGGCCCAGCGGATAGAGGGAGGCGCGGTCCTGCCGGTCGTCCTGGTCCGTCAGCCACGGCTGGGTCATCGCGGTCTCGATCAGGGCCGGGGCGACGGCGTTGACCCGGATGCCGCTCGGTCCGAGTTCGTACGCGAGGGCGCCCGTAAGGCTGATCAAGGCGGCCTTGGCCGCTCCGTACAGGGCTTCGCCCGGGGCGGGGAACAGGCCGTCGATCGAGGCGGTGGAGACGATGGCGCCGCCGGTTCCCTGGGCGGTCATCGCACGGGCCGCGGCCATCACCGTGAGCAGCGGGGCCTTGACGTTCATCCCGAACACGGAGTCGATCGCGGCCGCGGTGGCCTCGGTCAGCTGCCCTGTGGAGCCCGGCACGTCGCCCCAGCCGCCGACGTTGCCGACCAGGATGTCCAGCCCGCCCATCCGGTCGACCGCCTTGGCCACGGCCTGTTCGGCGGCCACGGGATCGGCGCAGTCGGCGGCGATCCAGTGCGCGGTCCCGCCGGCGCCGCGGATCTCCCCGGCGACCGCCTCGACGTCGGCGGCCGTGCGGGCGACGACGGTCACCTGGGCGCCCTGGCGGGCCAGCAGCATTGCCACCTCACGGCCGATGCCGCGGCCGGCGCCGGTGACCATGGCGCGTCCGCCGTCGAGACGAAAGGGCTCCGACACTCGTTCTCCTCGTTGATCACGTATCGCTTGATCATTTGCCGGACAGGGCGGCGACGACGGGGGCGAACGCCTCCATCGCAGCGGCCGGTACGGTCACGGTGGACAGTCCCCAGCGTTCCCTGCGTCGTTCCAACTGCTCGGCGGCGGACGTGGTGCTGCCGATCAGCATGGCGGGGTTGTCCACCACGCGTTCGGGGGTCTCGTCCATGGCCTTGGCGAAGACTTCCAGGATGGGCCGCGGGTCCGGCAGCACCATGCACTCCCACAGCACGTGGTTGAGCCGCAGCCGGGGGAAGCGGGGGCCGGCCGCCTCGCGGACCCAGGCGACCTTGCGGTCCACGGCCTCCGGCGTGGTGTCCCGCTGGTCGATGGTGCGCTCCGCGGTGGTGCGCGGCAGAAGGCTCACCGTGTCGGCGCAGCGCGCGGCCAGCGCGAGCGCGCCGCGCCGCGCGCCGCCCAGCAGGAGGTCCGGGCGGGTGCCGTCCGGGCGGCGGGGGGCGAAGTCGTCGACGTGGACGGTGTGGTGCTGTCCCTCGTGGTGGCAGCTTCCGGTGGTGAGGAGCTGCTCCACGATCGCGACCGTCTCGGTCAGCCGGGCCAGGCGTTCCGCTCCGGGGTCGAAGGGGATGCCGGTGCTCCGGTAGTCCTCCGGCAGCCAGCCGGCCCCCAGGCCCAGGGTGAAACGTCCGCCGGACAGGCTGTCCAGCGTCGCCGTCTCCTGGGCGAGCAGGACCGGATTGCGCAGGTCGTTGCCCAGGACGTACGTACCCAGGCCGATCCGGGTGGTGAGCACCGCGGCGGCGGCCAGGGCCGGTAGCGGGGCCAGGCCCTGGGAGACGTGGTCGGTGATCAGCAGGAGGTCGTAGCCCAGGTCCTCCGCGCGGCGCACGAAGTCGGGCCAGCCGCTGCCGGGTTGGTCCCCGGCGGTCGTCACGGCGAACTGGAAGGGATGGTGAGTCATGCCTCTCCCGGCGGGTTCGGTACCAGCCGCGTGGTGGCGCCGCCGGTCGGCGGCGGGTCCAGCGGCTGGGGGGCGGCGGTGAGCCATGCGGCGAACTGGTCGCGGTAGAACGGGCTTCGCGGGTCGCCGGACTGGCCGCCCGGGAGGTTGACGAGTGCCTGCGCGGGCCGGCCGGGGGACGCGGCCAGCCGCACGGCCGGGCCGAAGCCCGGCCGCGCTGCGCAGACCGACTCCGGGCAGCCCGGCATCTCGTCCTGGGGCAGGTCGAGGAGTGCGGCGAGTTCCGGCGCGAGGTGCGACATCGGGTGTCGTATGCCGGTGGGGTTCAGCATGCCCCACCGCAGTGCCTCGGGTCCGGTTCCCGGGGCGAGGTGTCGCAACAGGGCGCCGCATACGTCGAGTTCGAACAGCAGGAAGCTCCGCTGGTCGCGGTGCGGCGGGGGGAAGAGCGAGGCGTCGCCCAGCATCGCGCGCAAGGGGGACTCGTGCGAGTGCCAGCAGTAGACGAAGTCCTCGTCCTTGGACGCGCAGCGGCTCAGCAGCGCGGCAAAGAGCGACTCGCGCAGCAGCTCGCGCCAGGCGACCAGCACGGCCAGTCCGATCGCGTCGGGCCGGGCGGTGCCGTCCCATGCGCGGACCGCTTCGCGCAGCCGCCCTCGCTTCTCGTCGGCCTCCGTCACGGGGTCGGTGAGGACGGTGAGCGCCAAGTCGCGGTAGAAGGCGTAGAACTGCGCGTCGGTGTCGCCCTGGAGCGCCAGCAGCCGGTGCTCGTCCCAGTTTCCGCCGGCGTCGAGCAGTTCGCCGATGCGCGCGGCCCGCCGGGAGGAGAAGTGGTTGGCGGCCAGGCCCGGGACCGTGCCGTGCTCCCGTACACCGTTGTTGGCGCTGACCAGCCGTCCGGAGGCGGGGTCGGTGACGTGCGGCAGTTCGTGCGGGAGCCGGTGGGTGGTCCAGGCGCGGTCGGGGGTGACCGGTCCCACGCCGTCGCGCACGGGGACGCGGCCGGAGACGGTCCAGGCGACCCGGCCGCCGGTGTCGGCCAGCAGGATGTTCAGCGGCGGGCCGCCGGCCCGCCGGGCGGCCTCCGAACCGGCGTCGACGTCCCCGGCGGTCATCAGCGCGCCCAGCCCGAGGTCCACAGCGCCCGGCTCGCGGCCCAGCCAATGGCGGGCCAGCAGGACCCCGTCGGGTCCGGATACGTCGACCGGCCCCCACGGGCTGTCCGTCACCTCCACGTCGACGGGGTCGCCGCGGTGCACCAGGACACGTTCTCGCCGGGTCGTCAGGTGCGCGGGCTCCACCTCGACGAGCTCGACCACGTCCGCCGCCAGCCGGGTCGCACCCCAGGCGAGGGCGGAGCTGACCCCGGCCACGAAGACCGGTAGGCCGGGGACCGTCACGCCGTCCACCCTGCCGCCCGGCCAGCGCAGGCCGGCCCGGTGAAAGAGGGTGGGCGCGCCGAGCGGCAGATGCATGTCGTTGGCGAGCAGCGCCCGCCCGTCGGCGGTGTGCGAGCCGGCCAGGGCCACGGCGTTGGAACCCCAGGGCTGGTCGTCGGAGGCCACGATCTGGCGGTCGCCGGCGAGGGGGGCCGGGGCCTCGGCCAGCAGGGCGCGCAGCGCCTGCGTCGGCGGGTCGGTCCTCCTGCCGTCGGCCGGCCGGCCGTCCAGCCCCACGAGATAGGGGTCGGCCTCGCCGAGCAGGAAGCCGACGACCACGGGCGGCAGCGAGCGCTCCATCGCCGCGTGCATCCGGTGGTGTTCGCCGTTGCCGCTGAGCATCTGGGCGAGCAGCAGGGCCACCAGCAGCGAGTCGCGCGGCTGCCACGGCTCCATGTGCCGGCCGAGCACCTCGTGTTCCAGCGGTAGCGGCGCCGAGGCGATCACCGCGTTGATGCCGCCGGCGTAGGCGGTGAGCACCGCCCGTTGGTCCGCGGGCAGTTCACTGAGCGCCCCGTCCGCGGCCGCGGTGAGCCCGGCCCGCCGCTGGGCGACGTCCTGTGCGACGGCCGACGGGCCGAAGAGCTCGGCCAGGCGGCCGGCCGCGCCGCGGCGCAGGAGGTCCAGTTGGAAGAGGCGGTCGGTCGCGACCGCGTAGCCGAGGCCCGCCCAGCCGTCGGACAGGCCGGCGGCCCGGACGGTCGGCACGCCGCCGGCGCCGCGGTCGATCGTGACGTCGGCCCGCAGTCCGGACAGGCCGAGGCCGGACCCGCTCACCACGGCGCGCCGGTGCAGTGGGCGATCGGCTCGCCGGGGGCCGCCAGCAGGCGGTCCAGCAGCAGCCGGGCCTCCTCCAACAGGTGCCGGGCCGGTTTCTCATCCAGTACGGACCTGCTCACCTCCAGGACGAGTCGCAGGTCGTCCCCCTCCTCGCGTACGACGAAGGACGCCGCGGTCGAGGACGGCAGCACGCCGGGGTTCGATCCGCCCGGGGGCCGGTGGACCTCGAAGCGGGTCGGACCGACCTGGTGGGGCGGACGCGGCGGCTCCCATGCCACGCCGATGCGGAACGGCGGCTGCCCCGGCGGCAGCGCGTCGAAGGCCAGCTCCAGCGGGGTCCGCTGGTGGGTGAAGCTCTCCAGCACATCCGCGCGGGCGGCGGCCACCAGCGTGTCGAAGTCCGCTCCCGGGTCGACCGGCACATCCAGTGCCAAGGTGGTGCTGAACAGGCCGACCGCGTGCTCCCAGGCGGCCTCCTCGCGATTGGCCGTCAGGGTGCCGAGCCGCACCGGCGACAGGGTGCCGCGGGCGTTCAGCACAGCGGCGAGCGCGGCGGTCAGGCAGATGAACGGCGTGGCGCCCCGCGCCCCGGCGAAGTCCCTCATCCGGCGCGCGAGTTCCGGGCCCAGCGCGATGTCGGCGGTGACGAAGCTGAACGGGTCGGCCCCGTCGGTGGGTTCGGGGCCCAGCCGCAGTTCGGGCACCGGGCGGCTCAGCTTGGCGGCCCAGTACGCGAGGTGGTCCGCATACCGTCCCTCCGCCAGCTGCGCCCGCTGGTGTCCGGCGTACCGCAGGTGCACGGGCTCGGCGTCCGGATCGGCGCCGACCCCGCCGGCCAGCCGCACGCGGTACGCCTCGGCGAGGTCGGCCAGCACGACGTGCAGCGACACCCCGTCACAGAACAGGTGGTGCACCGCCAGCAGCAGGTACGAGCGGTCCGGTGCGAGCCGCACCAGCCGGGCGCGGAGCACCGGCCCGTGCACCGGGTCGAGCGGCTCGGCCATCAGGCGGCGGGCCTGGCGGACCGCCGCCTCCTCGGCGGACTGCGCGGACTCGGCGGCGAGCGCGCTCAGGTCGGCCACCGGGCAGGGCGGCGCCGCGGCCGGGGCGACCGTCTGGGTCGGCTCACCGCCGTCGGGCGCGGGGACCACGCGACCCCTGAGCGCGGGGTGCGCGGCGGCCACGTCACCGAGCGCGGCGGTCAGCACGGGCACGTCCAGCGGTCCGCTGACGAGGACCGGCAGGAGCGCCGTGTTGAAGGGGGTGCCGGCCAGGAACTCCTCGGTGCGCCACAGCTCCTGCTGCTGCACCGAGAGCGGGCAGGGGGCGTCGGTGTCCCGCCGCGGGCCGTCCGCCTCGCGCCGCGGGAGGCGGGCGACGGCCGCCGCCACCGCGCGGACCGTGCGGTGCTCGAAGATCATGCCGACGTCCACCGCACGGTCGAGCGTCCTCGTCAGTCTGCCGGCCGCCTGGACAGCGAGCAGCGAGTGGCCGCCGAGTGCGAAGAAGTCGTCGTCGGGCGAGGTCGCGGGGCGGTCCATCAACCCGTTCCACACCTCGGCGACCTGCACCTCCAGCTGGGATCCCCACGTCGCCGGCTCGGTGGGGGGCTGCGCCTCCTCGAATGCCTCGGCGGCGATCCTGGCCCGGTCCACCTTGCCGTTCGGCCTCAGCGGCAGCCGGTCGTAGACGCGCAGCGCCGCCGGCACGAAGTGGCCGGGCAGCCGGGTGGCCAGCTCGGCCAGCAGGGCGGCGGACAGGTCCGGGCCCGGCCGCGCGGACTCGACGCCCGCGGCGAGCACGACCGCGCCGCGGCTGTCCGAGGTGACGGCGAGCGCGGCGCGGCGCACCCCCTCCAGCGCCGTGAGGGCCGCCTCGATCTCACCGGGTTCGACGCGGTTGCCGCGGATCTTCACCTGGTCGTCCAGCCGCCCGCGCAACCGCAGGGTGCCGTCGGGCAGGAGGGCGCCCACGTCGCCTGTACGGTAGAGGCGGTCGGCCCCCGTGCCGGTGAAGCGCCGGGCGGTCTCGGCGGGCTGTCCCCGGTACCCGCGCGCCAGGCATACGCCTCCCAGGTGCACCTCGCCGTCCTCGCCCGCGCGGACCGGGCGGCCCGTGTCGTCGAGGACAAGCACCCGGACGTTGTCGACCGGACGCCCGACGGTCAGCTCGGCTCCGGCCGGCTGGAAGCCGCCGGTCACCTGAACGGTGGCCTCGGTGGGGCCGTAGACGTTGGCCATGGCGCAGTGCGGCAACAGCCGGCGGGTGCGCAGCCACAGCTCCTCGCGCACCCGGTCGCCGCCCAGGAACAGGCTCGACAAGGCGGGCGGCGGGGCCGCGGCGGACTCCAGGACCAGCAGCAGTTCCTCCCACAGCGCCGGCACGCAGTGCAGACCGGCGCCCGGACGGGCGGTCAGCTCGCGCAGCAGGCGCTCCGGATCGAGGCGTAGGCCCTCGTCCACCAGCCAGACCGCGTCGCCTCGGGTCAGCGGCGCGATCACCTGTTGGAGGCAGGCGTCGGAGGTGAGCCGGGTGGTGGCGGGCAGGAGGGCGACGCCGTCGTCGACCCGGTTCGCCCTGGCCACCCAGCGGCAGTAGTTGACCAGACTGTGGTGCGCCACCTCGACGCCCTTGGGCACGCCGGTGCTGCCGGAGGTGAACATCACGTAGGCGAGGTCGCGCGGCTGCACGGGGACGTCGACCGGCTCGGCAGGGCCTGACCACAGGTCCGGTCCGAGGACGACCGTGGGCGTGGCCGAGCCCGCCCGGAAGGCCCACTCGGCGGACTCCTCCTGCGTGCACAGCGCGGCGTCGGGGAGGGCCTGCTCCAGCAGGACGCGGGTGCGCTGCGGCGGGTCGCCGAGGCCGAGCGGCAGCCAGGCGGCACCCGCCTTGAGCGTGCCGAGTATCCCGGCCATGAGTTCGGGGGTGGCCGGGCCGAAGACCGCCACCAGCGATCCGGGGCCCACGCCCGCCTCGCGCAGCCGGGCGGCCACCCGGTCGGCCGCCAGGACCAGTTCGCGGTAGCCCACGGTCCGGCCGGGAGAGTGCAGCGCGACGGCGTCCGGCCGGCGCCGGGCGTGCTCCGCGACCAGGTGGTGCACGCAGGCGCCGGTCACGGGCCCACCTGCTCGGTGATGAGCGTGCCGACCGCCGTATGCGGCTCGTCGGCCACCGCACGCAGGATGCCGTCGAAGGCGGCCACCAGGGCCTTGATCGCGACCGGCGGGTATCGGTCGGCCTTGTAGGTGACGTGCCCGGACAGCGCCGGTCCGTCCGCACGCAGTTCCATCGTCAGTCCGAAGGTGGTGGGGTCGAGTTCCTGGCCGTCGCCGAAGGCCAGGCCGGACGCCTGGCGCAGGAAGCCGCCGGGCACGGGGGTCTCGGGCACCCAGGCGTCCTGGATCGCGAAGCCCACCTGGAGCAGGTCGGCGGGGTCGATGCCGTCGCGCTCCCGGAGCTCGTCGACCACCTCCTCCAACGGGACCTCCTGGTGGTCGAACGCCTCCAGCAGGGCCGTCCTGACCGTCCGCAGGTACGCCTCGAAGGCGGCGGCGGGATCGATGGGGACGCGCAGCACCAGGGTGTTGGCGAACAGGCCGACCAGCTTCTGGGTGCCGGGCCAGCGGCGATTGGCGACCTGAATGGCGGTCATCGCCTCCGGCGTGCCGCTGCGGGTCGCCACTGCGAGCAGGAAGACCGCCAGCAGGACCGTGAAGTCGGTGGTGTTCTTCCCCCTGGCCAGCCGCGCGACCGAGGCCATCGTCGCGGCGGACACGGTGACGGGCTGCGTGGCGCTGCGGTACCCGTCATCGCCTTCCAGCGCCTCGGGCAGCCGGAGGTCGGGGTAGGGCGCCGCGAGCCGGTCCAGCCAGTAGGCGCGGGAGGAGTCCATTCCCCCGGCCGCCCGATGGGCCACCTGCCAGGTCGCGAAGTCGGTGTACGTGAACGCGAGTGGCTCGGGCACGGCGGTGCCCTCGATCCGGGCCCGGTAGTGCGCGGCGACGTCGGCCACCAGTTGGTTGCGCGACCAGCCGTCGAAGGCGATGTGGTGGGTGACCACCAGCACCGCGCTGCGGGTCGCGGTGAACCGCAGCGCCCTCAGCCGCAGCGGGATCTCGCGGACCAGGTCGAACGGCAGCCGGGCCTCGGCCTTGGCGGCCTGCCGGATCGCCTCTTCGCGTGCCGACTCGTCCAGGTCCCCGCACTCGCGCTGGCGGAGGGGAACGGTGAAGTCGGGGCGTACGGTCTGCCGGGGGCCGTCGGGACCCTCGCCCAGGGTGGCGCGCAGGACGTCGTGCCGGCGGATGGTGCCGCGGAGCGCGGACAGCAGCATGCGCGGGTCGAGGTCCCCGATCAGGTCCACCCGCATGATCTGGTTGAAGAACGCGGCCTCCGGCAGCGTCCGTTCGACCTTCCAGAAGCGTTCCTGGAGCGGGGCGAGCGGAGCGCTGTAAGGGTGCAGCGGGGAGTGGACGAGCGGGGCCGGGCCGTCGGCGGGCAGGTCGGCCGCCGTGCGGGCGACGGTCTCCTCCGTACGTTCCCGGGCGGCGACCAGCGCGCTCAGGCCGGCCAGGGTGGGGTTGTCGAAGATGTCCCGGAGCCTGAGGCGGACGCCGAACTCCTGCCCGATGTGGCCGATCAGCCGGGTGGCGATGAGCGATTGGCCGCCCAGGCTGAAGAAGTCGCGGTCCTCGTCGCCGTCCGGCTGGTCCAGCAGTTCGTTCCACAGGGTCCGCAGGCGCTCGCCGGTATCGGTCACGCGTGCGCTCCGGCGCCGCCGAGGGTCAGTACACCGGCCGCGTCGGCTGCCTCCCGCAGCTCCTGCAAGTGCACCAGGTTGGCCAGCACCTCCTGCGGCGGGACGCCGAAGTCCACCAGGCAGGCGATCTCGGTGACGCCCGAAGCGGCCAGCGCGCGGACCCTGGCCAGCGCGGTGTCCGGAGTCCCGAACAGCCCGTTGGTGGTGAAGTAGCGCTCGAAGGCCAGCTCCGCCAGGGCCGCCCGGTCCGCGGCGCTCACCTTGGCGGGATCGACGGCCACGTCCTGGCTGTCGGCCAGCTTGGCGAAGAGCTCCATGTGCGAGCGCAGGTAGCCGATGAGCGGTCCGTGGACCGTGCGCCGCACGCCGTCCTGGTCGAGGCCGACGAAGGTGTGGAGCATCGCGGTGACCGCGTGCTCGTCCGGATCGCGTCCCGCGGCGCGCAGTTCCTCGCGGTAGACCGCTGCCTTCTCGCCCAGTTCGGTGTGGTTCTGCTCCAGCAGGGCGGTCAGGACGTGCAGGCCCTCCTGTGCGCCGGTGCGCCAGGTCTCCACCGAGGAGGACGCGGTGATCCACAGCGGGATCTCCCCCTGTACCGGGCGCGGGAGCGTGCCGATCTCGATGAGGCTGCCCGCACCGTCCCGGCGCTGGACGGTGCCGCCCCGCCACAGGTCGCGTAACTGCCGGATGCCCTCCACCGTCCGGTTCCGGCGGTCGGCGTAAGCGTCGGGGGCAAGGGCGAAGTCGTTGGGGTGCCAGCCGGAGGCGAAGGAGACCCCGGTCCGGCCGCCGGACAGGTTGTCGACGACGGCCCACTCCTCGGCCACCTGGACCGGGTCGTGCAGCGGGAGCACGACGCTGCCGGCCCGCACCCCCACCCGCTCGGTGACCGCGCAGACGGCGCCGGCGAGGACCGCGGGTGCGGGGTAGGGGCCGCCGAAGGTGTCGAAGTGGCGTTCGGGGAGCCAGATCGCCTCGAAACCGTTGCGGTCGGCGAAGCGGGCGCAGTCCAGCAGGAAGGCGTAGTGCTCCCGAGTGGTGTGGTCACCGCCGGCCGAGAAGAAGAACAGGCTCCACTTCATCGGCTGCCCGCCGTGGCGGACGCGGACCGGGGCGGGGGCCTTGGCGGGCGGCGCCGGAAACTGCCGGCGGGCAGCGAGTCGTTCCTGGAGCAACCGGCGCTGCTGCGGGGACAGGGCACGTATACGGGCGTCGATTTCCACCACGGGCGAGGATGCCTCCGTGAGACGGCCGGTACGCCGTCCCGCGCCGGCGGCGGGTCGTTGGTGCCGGCCCTGGAGCGGACGCGCGGAACAGTGAGCCGGGTGAGTGACAGCGCGAGTCGGGTGGAGCATCAGCGATCACCCAAGGATGTTCAGTGGTCACTCTTCCGTCAAGAGCGCCCGATACGGTCGCCGGGACGCCCGGCGTGTGCCATGGTCGATCGGCATCTGACGCTTGGGAGGGCGGGGCAGGATGGCAGGGGAAGCGCGAGCGGGCGCCGCGCCCGCGGGCGGAGCGGGGAAC
Organism: Streptomyces sp. NPDC006463; assembly: GCF_042870715.1. NCBI lineage: Bacteria > Bacillati > Actinomycetota > Actinomycetes > Kitasatosporales > Streptomycetaceae > Streptomyces > Streptomyces sp. NPDC006463. The sequence goes on from NZ_JBIAHP010000029.1 coordinate 25,373, forward strand.
GACCTGGCCGGACGCCTGGAACGGCTCACTCCAGCTCAACGGGCGCTGCTCGCCCGCCGGCTGGGGCAGCGTACGTCGCCCGGACCGTACCGGCCGTCCGCGACGCAGTTCGGCATTTGGCTCTTCGAGCAGCTCAACCCCGGGACCTCGACTTACCACAACCCGGCGGCCGTACGGCTGTCCGGGCCGGTGGAAGAGGACCTGCTCCGCGAGGCGCTCCAGCGGGTCCAGGACCGCCACGAACCGCTGCGCTCGCGCTACCCGGCCGACGGGGACGGCGTCCCGCGCGCCTTCGTGGAACCGCCGGGAGCGCTGCGCCTGCCCTGGCGGGTGGTGGACGTCAGCGATCTGCCCGACCCCGGGCAGGAAGCGGCGCGGATCGTACGGGAGGAGGCGGTCACGCCGTTCCGGCTCGACCGGGGTCCGGTGTGGCGCTGCCTGCTGGTGCGTACCGGACCCGACGAGCGGGTGCTGGTCACCACGTTCCACCACATCGTCTCCGACGGCGGTTCACTGGGTGTGCTGCTGTCCGAACTCGCCGTGCTGTACCAGGCGTTGGTGGCCGACGAGCGTTCCGCCCCCGCCGTGCCGCCCAAGGGGTACTTCGCGCTCGCGGCGAAGGACACCGCGGCGCCGGGCTCACTGGAGCACTGGCTCGGGACGCTCGACGGCGCGCCGGACCGGATCGACCTGTCCGCGCTGGCCGAGTGGCCCGGGCACCACGAGAAGTCTCAACCGTCCGCGTCGGCCGCGGAGTTCGCGTCGGCCGACCGGACCGGGCAGACCGGGCGGCCCGGTCGGTCGCAGGGCGCCGCGGCCGGTCGGAAGTGGGCGGGCCGCGAAATGACGCTGCGGGTGCCGGACGGCACGGCCACGGCGCTGGAACGCCTGTGCTCACGCCGCTCCGCGAGCCTGTTCGCCGGGTTGGTGGCGGCGTCGGCGGCCACGCTGCACCGGGCGAGCGGTCAGGGCGACCTGGTCCTCACCACCCCCGTCGACCGGCGCGACCGCGAAGGGCTCGCGTTGATCGGCTGCTTCGTCAACACGGTGGTCCTGCGCCTGCGGATCTGCCCCGACGACCGGCTGGACGCGCTGCTGGAGCAGGCCGCCGGGGTGGTGGCCGACGCACTGGCCCACAGCGACCTGCCGTTCTCCCGGCTGGTCTCGGCACTGCCCCGCCGCGGCGACGGCCGAAGCCCGTTCGGGAACGTGGCCGTGGTGCACAACAACGCGCCGCTGGACGCCGTGTCCCTGGGGGACCTGAGGCTGAGCCACTACCCCCTGCCGCCGGTGGAGGTGAAGCACGACCTCGCCCTGTCCTGGAACCGGCGGCGGGACGAGCTGACCGGCCGGATCGAGTACGCCGCGAGGTTCCCGGACGCCGCGGTGGAACGGCTCGCCGGGCATCTGCGGTACACCGTGGAGACGCTGGCCACCGCGCCCGCCACCCGCGTCGCGGATCTGCCGCCGCTGTCGGAGCCCGCCGGATGACCGGCGCCACCGGCTCCGGACCGCGGTTGTCCGGCTCGCCCTGGTTCCCGTACGCCGCCGAGGAGAGCGACGCCGCGACACGCTTGTTCTGTCTGCCGTACGCGGGAGGCGGCTGGGCCCTCTTCAGGGGCTGGCAGGAGGAGCTCGGTCCGGACATCCAGGCCGTACCGGTGAAACTGCCGGGCCGGGCGGAACGTCTGCACGAGCCTGCGGTGGCCCGGATGGACCGGCTCGCGGATCTGCTCGCCGCGGAGCTGACCCCGCTGCTGGACCGGCCGTACGCGCTGTTCGGCATCAGCATGGGGGCGCTGCTGGCGTTCGAGACGGCCCACCGGCTGGTCGCCCGCGGGCTGCGCGCTCCGGACCGGCTCTTCGCCGCCTCCTACCGTGCGCCGCGGGAGCCGTTCACCACGCCGCCGGTCCACGGGCTGCCGGACCCGGCGCTCATCGAGGTGCTGACCCGCCTGACGGCGACCCCGCCGCAACTGCTGGCCAATGCCGAGCTGATGCGGCTGGTCCTGCCCACCGTGCGGGCGGACTTCGTCTGCACCGAGACCTACGTACGCCCCGACCGCGCCCCGCTGCCGGTGCCGGTGACGGCCGTCCGGGGGCGGTACGACGACACGCTGACCGAGGCGATGGTCGACGGCTGGCGCGCCGAGACCTCCGCCGGCTTCGAGCAGGTGGAAGTCGCGGGCGATCACTTCCTGGTCCACGGCGACCATCGCGAACTCACCGCGCTGGTACGCGAACGGCTGACGCGGGGCGGGCCGGACACGTAGTGCCATGGGGGTGGAAGTCCCCTCCGGTGCTCCTTCCACCCCACGGCCCGGTCCGACCCGCCCTGGCGGCGGGTCAGGCGGTCTCCTCGCCCTCGGTACCCAGCGCCGCCTCGATGTCCGAACTCGACAGCCCCTCGATCTCGGTGAGCAGTGCCTCCAGTTCTGCGGAGGCGACCTCGCCGACCTCCAGGTCCACGGCCTCCGCCCCTTCCGCGGTCTCCGCGGGCTCGGGCGCGCCGGTCGGCGGTGTCTCACCGGCGGCGCGGATCAGCTGGGCGATCGTGGCCACGGTGGCCTCCTGGAATATTTCGCCGAGGGGCAGTTCGATCCCGTGGGCATCCCTCAGCCGGCCGACGAGCTGCATGGCCAGCAAGGACTGCCCGCCCAGTTCGAAGAAGCTGTCGCGGACCCCGATCTCGTCGATGCCGAGCAGGTCGCGCCACATGCCCGCGACGTACTTCTCCGTCTCGTCGCGCGGTGCGACGAAGGGCACGGACAGCTTCGGCCGGCCCTTGGCCGTCCCGGCGGACGAGGGCCCCGCCGGTCCGCGGTCGGCCGGCAGCGCGGCGGCGCCGGAGCCGACCTCGGCCTGCCGGGCCAGCGCCTCGCGTACGTCGGGGTCGGCCGCGCACACCGTGAACGGCCCGTCGCCGCCCGCCGCGGCCAGCAGGCGGTACAGCTCCTTCGCCTCGTGCGGTCCGCAGTCGGCGGCGTCCCGCACACCGGGCGCGTCGGCCTCCCGCCAGTGCTCCCACTGGACGTTGAGCCAGCGGCGCGCCGCGGTCCGGTTGCGCAGCGCCACATAGGTGTCGGCGTACCAGTTGGCCGCGGTGTAGGCCGCGCTGCCCACCCCGCCCAGCAGGCTTGAGAGCGATCCGACGATCAGGCAGCGGTCGTACGCCACCCCTTCCAGCGCCGCGTCGAGCGCGTGCAGCCCGGTCATCTTGGTGGCCATGTGCTGCGCGAACAGCTCGGGCGAGGAGTCCAGCACGGCCCGGATACCGTCGGAGACGGACATGCCCGGGGTGTAGATGACACCGGCCAGCCGGCCGTCCCGCTGCGCCGCGGCTTCGCGGACCGCCGCGGCCAGCGCCCCGGCGTCCTCGGCGTCGCCCCGCCGTACGGTCAGCCGGTCGCCGCCGAGCGCGCGCAGCTCCTCCAGCTGCCGCCGTGCCGACGGGGCGAGCGCGGCGGGATCGGCGCGGTCGTAGAGCACCACGTGGGCGGCGGGGTCGCGCAGGATCTCCGCGGCCAGGGTGCGGCCGATCATGCCGAGGCCGCCGACCAGGAGATGGGTGCCGTGCGAGGAAGGAGCCTGGTTGCCGAGGTGCACCCGGACGTGCGCACGGACGAACCGGTTGCGGCCGCGAAGGGCCACCGGGGACGCCTGCGATGCCTGCGATGCCTGGTCGTTCAGCTCGGCCACCAGGTCCGCCACCGTCTCCGGCAGGCGCTCGCGCGGATCGCGCGGGTCGAGCTCGACCACCCGGCAGTCCCAGGAGGTCTCCTGCGGCACGACCCGGCACAGACCGACCGCGGTGGCCAGGCCCGGGCGCACCGGGTCCTCGCCGGTCACGTCGAACACGTGGCGGGTGACGTACAACAGCCGGGGCGGCTGGGCCCCGCCGGCCGGCAGGAGGTCGAGCAGCGTCCGCAGGCCGACCGCCTGCTCCTGGTCGACGTCGCCTCCGGGGGCCGCGTCCAGCGAACGCAGGTGCACCACGACGTCCGGGCGGGAACCGGGTACGGCCAGCGCCGCCCGCAGCGCGGCCGCGGGGTCGGCGTCGGCGTCGGCGTCGGCGTCGGCGTCCACCAACGTGACCCGGCCGCCCAGGGCCGTCAGCCGCTCGCCCAGGGCCGCGCCGACGCCCGACCGGTCGGCCAGCACCAGGACACCGCCCGGCGCGGTCCCGGGCGCGGCGCCCCCGGACTCGGCCCCGCCCGCCTCGCGCGGCACCTGCACCCAGCGGGGCTGGTGTATCCACTCCTCCGGCCCCTGGGGAGCCGCCTCCAGGGCGACGGCCGCGTTGTCCGGCGCGGCGTCGATCCAGCACCGGGTGCGCTGGAAGGGGTATGTGGGCAGCGGAACACGCAGGCGGGGGTGCTCGTGGGTACGCTGCCAGTCGATGCGGACACCCTGGTGCCACAGCTCGGCGAGCCCGTCGAGCAGGGCCGCCCGCTCGCTGCCCCGGTGGTCGGCGGCGGGCATCATGCCGGCCACCGGCGCCGTCCGCGCGCCCAGTTCGTTGCCGGCCAGGGCCGACAGCTGGCGGCCGGGACCGACCTCGATCAGGACGGTGCCGGGAGCCGACGCGACCTCCCGCAGGCCGCCTGCGAACCTGACGGTCTCGCGCAACTGCCGCGTCCAGTACCCGGGGTCGGTGGCCTCCTCATCGGTCAGCGGCCGGCCGGTGACACAGGAGACGACCGGGATCGTCGGCGGATTGAGCGCCGCCTTGGCCACTTCGGCGGTGAAATCGGCGAGGACGGGGTCGAGCATGGCGGAGTGGAAGGCGTGGGAGACCCGCAGCCGCCTGCTCACCACGCCGTCGGCGCGCAGCTGGGCCTCAAAGGCGTCCACGGCCTGGTGATCCCCGGCGACGGACACGAGCGCGGAGCCGTTGACTGCGGCGATCGACAGTTCCTGGTCGCCGATCAGCTCGCGGACCCGGGCCTCGGGCAGCGGCACGCCGAGCATCGAGCCGCCCGGCAGGTCCGCCACCATCCTGCCGCGCGCCGCCACCACCGACAGCGCGTCGGGCAGGCTGAAGACGCCCGCCAGGGTCGCGGCCACGTACTCGCCGATGCTGTGCCCGAGCATGGCCGCGGGTTCCAGGCCGTACGAGAGCAGCAGCCGGGCAAGCGCGTACTCGACGGTGAATAGCGCGGGCTGGGCGAGGTCGGTGGAGGTCAGGCCGTCGGCCGAGGGGTCGCGGCGGGTCAGCAGCAGCGGCCGGAGGCGCTCGGCGACCTCGGCGGGCATCAGGGCGAGGCACTCGTCGACCGCGTCCCGGAACACCGGCTCCGTACGGTGCAGTTCCGCTCCCATGCCGACGCTCTGGCTGCCCTGGCCGGGGAAGAGGAAGACGAGGGAACCGGCCCCGTCCACGGTTTCCGAGGTGCGGATGCGCGCGGAGCCCTTGGCGCCCAGGGCACTCGCGGCGTCGGCCAGGTCCCGGGCCACCACGCTGGCCCGGTACTCGTGCTCGGTCCGGCCGACCTGGAGGGTGTAGGCGACATCGGCCAGTAAGGCGCCGGGGTGCTCGCGCATCCAGCGGGCGGTCTGCTCCATCTGTTCGGCGAGCGCCGGCCCGCTGCGCGCGGAGAGCACAACCAGTTGGCTGTCGGGCGCCGGCGCGCTGGGTACGGGGTCGGGGGCCTCGCGCAGCACCGCGTGGGCGTTGGCGCCGCCCATGCCGAGCGAGTGCACCGAGGCGTAGCGTGGCCGTCCCGGCTCGCCCTCCATCGGCAGCAGTTCCGTCGGCACGTAGAACGGGCTGGAGGCGAAGTCGATCTCGGGGTTGGGCGTGCGGAAGTGCAGCACCGGCGGGATCGACTTGTTCTTCAGGCACATGACGGTCTTAATAAAACCGGCGACCCCGGCGGCGGCGTCGAGGTGGCCGATGTTGGGCTTGACCGAGCCGATGGCGCAGTAGTTCCCGCGGTCGGTGGTGAGCCGGTACGCCTTGGTGAGCCCGGCGACCTCGATCGGATCGCCCAGCGGCGTGCCGGTGCCGTGCGCCTCGACGTAGTCGATGACGTCCGCGGTCAGACCGGCCGAGGCGATGGCGCCGGCGGCGGCGCGGGCCTGGCCGTCGACGCCCGGCGCGGTGAAACTGGCCTTGGCCCGGCCGTCGTTGCCGATCGACGTGCCGGCGATCACGGCGTGGATGTGGTCCCCGTCGCGCAGCGCGTCGTCGAGGTGCTTGAGCAGTACGGCTCCGGCGCCATTGCCCACCACGCTGCCGGTGGAGTCGGCGTCGAAGCTGCGGCAGTGGCCGTCGTCCGAGGCGGTGGCGTTCTGGAGGTAGCCCGCGTTGTGGGGCATCCGCAGCGACGCGCCACCGGCGATGGCCATGTCGCACTCACCGGCCAGGATCGCCTGCGCGGCGAGGTGGATCGCGGTGAGGGAGGTGGAGCAAGCGGTCTGCACGGCGACGGCCGGACCCTGGAGGTTCAGCTTGTAGGCGACGCGCAGCGCCAGGTAGTCCTTGTCGTTGCCGATCATGGTGGCGTGGTCCCCGACCGCGTCCAGCATCCTGCGGTTGCCGACCAGGTTGACCAGCAGGTAGGTGTTCATGGTGGAGCCCGCGTAGACGCCGACCAGCCCCGGGTAGCGGGCCGGGTCGTAGCCCGCGTCCTCCATTGCCCACAGGGCGCACTCCAGGAAGAGCCGGTGCTGGGGGTCCATCAGCTCGGCTTCCCGGGCCACGTATCCGAAGTAGTCGGCGTCGAAGTCCTCCGCCTCCTGCAAGGCCGCGGACGCCGGCACGTAGCGGGGGCTCGCCAGCATCTGGGCCGGCACCCCCGCGGCCCGCAACTCGTCGTCGTCGAAGAACCGGATCGATTCGACGCCCTCACGGATGTTCTGCCAGTACTGGTCCGGGCTGTCCGCACCGGGGAACCGGCAGCCCATGCCGATCACCGCGATGTCGGCGGGGATCGCGTCGTTCTGCTTCTGACCGTTCAAGTGCGCTCCAGAGTCGGACCGGGCAAGGGGACGCGGGATCAGCCGAAGGTGATCCGGATGTGCTGGGCTCCGCGCCGCCGGACGCGGCCGGTGACCACCGGGCGGTCCGTCTCGCCCGGAGTTCCGGTGTGGAGCAGGATCTCCAGATGCGCTGCCAGTTCGGCAACGGTGGGGAACTCGAAGAGCAGCATCAACGGCAGCCCCGGCAGACCCAGTTCCTCTTCGAGGCGGGAGATCAGCGGCGCCACCAGCAGCGAGTGCCCTCCCAGGTCGAAGAAGTTGTCGTGGGACCCGACGCGCGGGACGTCCAGCACCGCCTGCCAGACCTCCGCGACCCGGCGCTCCACGGCCCGGGTGGGTACCTCGCCGCGTACCGGCGCGGGCGCGGCCGCCGCCAAGCTCTGGTCCAGGCGGGCGCGGTCGAGTTTGCCGTGCGCGGTGCGCGGGAGCGCGTCGAGCGGGACGATCCGGGTCGGCACCTCGTGCGCGGGCAGGTGCTCGGCCGCCCAGGCGCGCAGCGCGTGGGCGCTGAAGCCGGGTCCCGGCACCACCCCCGCGGCCAGACGTCGCCGGTTCCCGTCCCCCTCGACCACCACGACGGCGTCGAGGACGTCAGGGCGCCGCAGCAGAACGGCCCGTACCTCTTCAGGCTCGACCCGGAAGCCGCGGATCTTGACCTGGTCGTCCAGCCGCCCGAGGAGTACCAGGTCGCCGCTCGGACGCAGGCTGCCGAGGTCGCCGGTACGGTACCGGCGCACGCTGTCCGCCCCGGTGGCGAAGCCCCGCCCCGCGGTCCCGGGCAGGTTGAGGTAGCCCGCGGCCACCCCAGGCCCGCCGATGACGACCTCGCCGAAGCCGCCCGGCACGGTCGGGTCGTCCCAGGGATCGCGGACACCGACCTGCGAGCGGCCGGTCGGAAGCCCCACCGGCACGATGCCGCTGCCGGTGCCCGCCTCCTCGGCGCTGATGAAGCGCATCGAGCAGTTGATGCTCGCCTCGGTCGGCCCGTAGCCGTTGACGAAGACCGCGTCCGGCGCCACCAGTGCGGTCAGCGCCCGGAGCGCCTCGTAGGTCAGCATCTCGCCGCCGAGCACCACCGTGCGTACGGAGGGCATGTCGACGCCTGCGGCGGCCAGTTCGGCGGCGAAGGTCGGCGTCAGGTAGAGGATGGTCAGCCGTTCCCGCCGGACGAACCGGGCGTAGCGGGGGGCGGACAGCCGCTCGGCCTCGTCCGGAAAATGGAGTGCGGCGCCGAACAGCACGGTGGTGAACAGTTCCTGGAGGCCGAAGTCGAAACTCAGCGACAGGGTCTGCGGGAGCCGGGTGCCGGGTCCGAGGGCGAACCGTTCGCGCTGCCACAGCAGCAGCGGCAGCACGTTGGCGTGGGTGATCGGCACGCCCTTCGGGGTGCCGGTGGTGCCCGAGGTGTGCACCACATAGGCCAGCGCGTCGGCGCTGGGCGGCCCGTCGACGCGTACCGCCGGCGGCGGCGCCGGATCGTCGAGCACGACCACCGGGCAGCCGGGGGCCAGCCGCGCCGCGCGTGCCGCGTGGGCCCGGTCCGTGAGGACCGCGGCGGCGCCGGCGTCCGAGACGACGAACCGCAGCCGCTCGTCCGGGAAGGCGGGCAGCAGGGGCACGACGCCGTAGCCCGCGGTGAAGGCGGCCAGCAGGGCGGTGACGAACCGCGGCTCGGGGGGCAGCAGCAGGCCGACCGGGGCCCCGGCGCCGGAGCCGGCGGCTCCGGCGAGCCGAGCCGCGGCTGCGGCGACCTCGGCGGTCAGCTCGGCATAGGTGACCGTGCCCGCGCCGGAGACGACCGCCGGGGCTTCGGGGTGGGCGGCGCAGCTGTCCGCGAAGTAGTCGATCATGGTGCGGGACGGGTCGGGCCGGGGGCCGCGGCCCTCGGTGAGTTCGGCCAGACGCGCGCGCTCCGCGTCCGACAGGACGGTCAGGTCGGCGATCCGGGTTTCGTCGTCCACCGCCGCTGCCGCGGCCACCCGCAGCAGCCGCCCGCCCAGTTCCTCCGCGGTGGCGCCGTCCAGCACCTCGGTGGCGTACCGCAGCACCAGGGTCAGTTCGCCGTCGGACTCCGCGACGCTGACATCGAGGTCGGCCAGAGCGGTGGTGTGCGGCAGCGGTACTGCCTCCAGCACGAGACCGCCCACGCGGCACTCGCGGCCGGGGATCTCCTCGGCGAGCGCGGACAGGCCGTCCGGGGCGCCCGGTGGTGTGGCGGTCCAGCCGAACATGGTGGCGAACAACGGCCCCCGGGCGGCATCCCGGGCCGGCCGGACCGCCGCGGTGATGAGCGGCAGAGGGTACTGCCGGGCGGCCAGGGCACGCCGGAAGCGGACGGCGGTGTCGCGGACCAGCCCGGCGAACGAACCGTCCACCGGTACCTCCAGCGGCACCGGCAGGGTGTTCACGCAGTAGCCCACCACCTGGCCGGAGAGGGCGTCGGGGCGGACTGCGGTCGGCACGCCCACCACGAACCGGCGTTCTCCGGACAGCCGCGCCAGCAGGACCGCGTAGCAGCTGAGCAGCACCACGAACGGCGTGGTGCCGAGCCGCCGGGCGGTGCCCCGGACCTGCTCGCTCAGGCCGGTGCCGAACGGCAGCCGGAGCAGGGAACCGGACCAGGTGCGCGTCGGAGGGCGTGGCCGGTCGAGGGGCAGGCGAAGCTGGTTGTCCGCGCTGTCGGCCAGCAGGTCGATCCACTCGTCCCGCATCCGTTCGCCCGCGGGCCCGGCCAGGAGCCGGTGTTCGGCGGCGACCACCTCGGACATGCCCGGCGCGGGCACCAACGTGTCGGCGGAGCCGTCCGCCAGTTCACGGTACCGGTCGCCCATCTGGGCGAGCAGCAGGCCGAGCGACCACAAGTCGGCGGCGATGTGATGGACCGCCAGCAGGAGTACGGGGTCCTGCCCGCCCGGCCGGATCAGGGTGATCCGGGCCAGCGGGCCGTGCTCCGGGTCGAGCGGGTCGGCGGCGCGCGCGGCCAGCAGCGCATCGAAGCCGTCGGCGGGGGTGTCGACGACGACCAGCTCGGGGACGGGCGCACCGGACGGGCGGGCGGTCACCTGACCGTCGGTCACCGTCCACCGGACGCGGAGTGCCTCGTGACGGCCCATCACCTCACGCACCGCACGCGCCAGAACATCGGCGTCCACTCCGCCGCGCAGCCGCGCGGCGCGCGTCACGGCGTAGCGGGAATCTCCGACGGAGGAGTGCTCCAGGAACCACAGCGCCTGCTGCCCGGCCGAGGCCGTCGGCACGGGGCGGCCCTGACCGGAGGCGTCGCCCTGAGCACCGGGTGCGGTGGCCTGGCCGGATGAGGTGTCCTGACCTGCGAGCACGGTGTTCTGCCCGGGTGCGGCGTCCTGCCCGACGACCGCGCCCTGTGGATCGGATGACGTGTCCTGCCCGATTGCGGGGCGCTTCCCCGCATTGGGCGCGCCGGCGCCGCGTACCGCCTCCGCCAGATCGCCCACGGTGGCGTGGTGCAGCAGCTCCTCCAGCAGGACGGTGAGGCCGTAGCGCTCCTGGAGGGCGTGCTGGAGCTGGACCGAACGCAGCGAGTCCATCCCCAGCTCCGCCAGCGCCCGGCCGGCCGGGAGGGCGGCGGCGTCCGGCACGCCGAGCACCTCGCCCAACAGCGTCAGGAGTGCGTCGCCCGGCTCGGTGGTCGGCTCGACGTCCGACGCGGCTTGCGGCCGGTCCGCGTCGCCCGCGTCCACCGGGGGCTCCAGTTGGAGGGCGCCGGAGAGGTAGGCGTCCCGGCAGGCGCGTCGGCGGATCTTGCCGCTGGACGTCTTGGGAATGGTGCCCCGGCGGACCAGAACGAGGTGTTCCAAGCGCAGACCGTGCCGGCGGGCAACTTCGGCATGGACCGCGGGCAGGAGGTCAGGACCGGCATCGCCCCGGGCCTCGGCCACCACGACCAGCCGCTCACCGACGGTGAAGGCCGCGACGCAGCCCTTCCTGATCGCCGGACACGCCCGCTCGACCGTGGACTCGATGTCCTGCGGGAAGTGGTTGCGCCCGCGCACCACGATGACGTCCTTCGAGCGCCCGGCGATGTGCAGCCGGCCGCCCGCGAGGAAACCGAGATCCCCCGTACGCAGATACGGTTCTTCGCCGTCCGCCGTCCGAGCCGCGAACAGCTCGGCGTTTACCTCGGGCTGCTCCCAGTACCCGGCGCCGATGCTGGGGTCGGCGGCGCGTATCCAGATCTCGCCCAGTTCGCCGTCGGGGACCGCCGTGCCGTCCGCCCCGACGATCAGCAGCGTGTCGGGCGGGGCGCCGCAGCTGACCGCCCTCTCGCCGTCACCGCCCGGGACCGGCGCCGTGCCGGGGGCGTCGGCGGAGTTCTCGGCCGAGACCATCAGTGTGTACTCCGCCAGCCCGTAGCTGGGCGTCATCGCGCCGGGGGGGAAGCCCGCCTGGGCGAAGTGCGCGGTGAAGGAGGCGACGGTGTCCGGCCGTACCGGCTCACCGCCGTTGATGGCCGTCCGCCAGGCCGTCAGGTCCAGTCCGCGCAGGTCGTCCTCCGAGACCTTGCGCACCGCCAGTTCGTAAGCGAAGTTCGGCGCCGCGCTGATCGTCGCGCCGAAGCCGGACACGGCCCGCAGCCAGCGGACCGGGCTCTCCAGGAAGGCCAGCGGCGAGAGCAGGACGCAGGTTGCCCCCAGATGGAGCGGGTGCAGCACTGAGCCGATGAGGCCCATGTCGTGGTACAGCGGCAGCCAGCTGACGACGACGCCGTGCTCGTCCTGCCCGTAGGTCTCCCGCATCCGCTCCTGGTTCGCGGCCAGTTGACGGTGGCTGACGACGACCCCGCGCGGAGTGCCGGTGGAACCCGAGGTGAACTGGAGCAGCGCGGGCGCCTCGGCGTCGACGCCGGGCGCGCTCCAGTCGGCCGGCGCCTGCTCCGAGCGGTCCAGTGGGCCCAGGACCAGCGCGTCGGGCGTTTTGGCGGTGATCTCCTCCATGGCCCAGGGCAGGTCGGTGAGGACGGTCACCGGCTGGGTCGCGGCGACGATGTCCCGGGCGGTGTCGATCTCGCGCCGGCCGACCGGCGGGTAGACGGGCACCGCGACGAGACCCGCGTACCAGCAGCCGAGCAGGTCGACGACGAAGGCGAGCCCCGGCGTGTGGGCGAGCACGGCCCTGCTGCCCGGTTCGCCGACGGCGCCGAGCCGCGCGGCGGACGCCCGTGCCGCCGCGTCGAGTTGGGCGTACGTCAGGGAGTCCGTGACGTTCTCACCGTCACCGAGGAAGCGGAAGGCGATCTTGTCGGGACTGTTCCGGGCGTGGGCGCGCAGCCGGTCGGCCAGCGTCATGAGGAGCGACGGAGGCGAGAAGGACGTCATCGGTAGGTCTCCCGTCGGAGGACGGTCAGGAGGAGACAGAGCCGGTAGGGGTGCCGCCGGCTGTTGCGGTGGCTGTCCCGGTTGCCTGGCGGATGTCACCCCCGGCGGCGGGGGCCGCCCGCCGCAAGCGCCGTCCAGCGGGCCATCAGATCGGCGGTGATCCGGTCGGGAGTGAGCCCGCATGCGGCCCTCAGGTCCGGTATGGAGCCGTGCGGCAGGTAGTCGTGGGCCACCGCGAACAGCCGTACCGGGGTGTCGACGTCCTCGTCGGTGAGGCGCTCGCGCACCGCGGTGCCAAGGCCGCCGCGGCTCCAGTGGTCCTCGATCACACAGACCATCCGGTGCTCCCGGGCCAGGTCGGGCAGCCGCTCGTCGAGCGGTTCGATCCAGCGGGCGTTGGCCGACCCGGCCGGCACACCGGCGGCGCGCAACCGGGCGGCCACCTCGGTGGCGCAGGACAGCAGGTCACCGGCACCGATGACCAGGACACCGCCGGGGGCCGGTTCGACCTGCCAGGCGGCCATGCGGCCGTCTTCTCCAGCGGCCCCGTCGCCGTCCTCCGGCAGCCCGGGGTCGTCGATCGCCTTCCCGTACCGGATGGCCACCGGTCCCGGGTGCCGGACCGCGGCCCTCAGCAGACCGCGCATCTCGGCGGCGGTCGACGGGGTGGCGATCGCCATGCCGGGGATCTGGCGCAGCAGGGCGAGGTCCCCGAGCCCGTGGTGGGAGGCGCCGTCGCCGCCGGTGATCCCGGCCCGGTCGATGACCACCACGACCGGCAGCCGGTGCAGCCCGATGTCGAACAGCAGCTGGTCCTGGGCCCGGTTGAGGAAGGAGGAGTGGATGGACAGCACCGGGTGCCGGCCCGCCATGGCCAGTCCGGCTGCGAGCCCCGCGGCGTGCTGTTCGGCGATCCCGACGTCGTGGAAACGGTCGGGATAGCGCTCCTGGAAGACGTCGAGTCCCGACGGGCCTCCCATGGCGGGTGTGATCACCACCAGGTCCGGGTCCTCGGCGGCGAGCTCCACGAGACAGGGGCCCAGGACCGAACCGGCCGGTACCCGGCCCGGCGCCGGCGCGTACTGGCATCCGGTGCCGGCGTCGAACGGTCCCACGCCGTGCATGTGCTCGGTACGGTCGTCGACGGCGGGTGGGTAGCCGCGGCCCTTCTGGGTCCTGACGTGCACCAGCAGAGGACCGCGCTCGGCGCCGGCGTCGGCCAGGACCTTCTCCAGGGCGCTGAAGTCGTGTCCGTCGACGGGCCCGAGGTAGCGAATCCCCAGCGCCTCTAAGACACCGGGCGCGCCGCCCGCGTGGAACTCCCGCATGTGCCGGGCCAGCGCGCCGGTGGTGGGCGCGTAGCTGCGGGTGTTGTCGTTCAGCACGATCGTGACGTCGAGCCCGCGGTCGCCGATGTCGTTGAGCGCCTCCAACGCCATACCCGTGGTGAGCGAGCCGTCGCCGGTCACGGTCACCACCCTTCGGTGGCGGTCGGCCGGACGCGCCGCGAACGCGGTGGCGAGCCCGGCGGCGTAGGAGAGGGAGGTCCCGGCGTGCGAGTTCTCCACCCAGTCGTGCGGGCTCTCGGCCCGGCTGGGGTAGCCGGACAGCCCGTTCAGCGCGCGCAGCGACCCGAAGGCCCCGGCCCGGCCGGTCACCATCTTGTGCACGTACGCCTGGTGACCGGTGTCCCACAGGATGACGTCGTCGGGGCTGTGGAAGACCCGGTGCAGCGCGATCGTCAACTCGACGACGCCGAGGTTCGACCCCAGGTGGCCGCCGCTGGCGGAGACGCTGCGGACGAGCAGTTCGCGCACCCGCGCCGCCACACCGGGCAGGTCCTCCGGCTCCAGCCGGCGCAGGGCATCGGGCGTCCAAGCGTCAAGGGCGGTCATGAATTCGAGCCTCCGGCGCCGAGTCGAGGGTCAGCGGTGAGCGGTCCTGCGGCAGGGTCAGCTGCCCCAGTCCTGGTCCAGGAGGTGACGGGTGTGGGCGCCGCGGTATCCCAGCAGCATGCCCAGGCGCGGTTGGTCGGTGCGGTTCGGCGGGCTGTCGTGCACCACCAGTCCGCTGTGTATGGCCGCCGATCCGGCCGGCAGCACCGCGCGCACGGTGTTCTCGGCGTCGTGGTCGACCATGTCGTCGCGCACCTTGAGTCCGAAGGGGGCAGGGACGTGGGGCAGCAGACCGCCCAGGTGCGACCCGGTCCAGTACTTCACCGCCCCGTTCTCCTCCGTGGCGTCGGTGAGGGCGACCCACAGGTGCACCACGTCCATCGGCTCCACCGGCAGGAACACGCAGTCCTGGTGGGGCGCGACGCTGGAGCCGACCCGCGCGTACTTGTTGAAGGTCTCCACGACGTACAGCTCGGGTTCGTAGCCGACGATCGCGGCGACCAGTTGCTTGAAGAACGGGCGATTCCCGAGTTCGTTGAAATACTCGTCGACCTGGTCCATGAAATAGCAACTGCGCAGTGAGACACCGTCGTCCTCGTACCGCACGGTCTTGTCGCGGACCGCCTGCGGGAGGTTGGGAATCACGTAGCGGTTGTACCGGGACACGTGGAAGCGGACGTCCGCCACTTCCTCGGGGGTCAGCAAGGGACCTACCGTCGCAACGCCGTCCTGCGCGTAACGGGCGGCGAGCGTCTCGGTGTCGTAGTCGGCGAGGGTGCGGCCGGCGGAAAGGCTCACCGGATCAGACCTCGGTCGTGGTCTCGGCGGCGCCGGAACCGGCCTGCCTCTCCTGCTGTTCGTCGGCCTCGCCGTGCTCGGCCTCCTGAAGTGACTTCAGGTAGAGCTCGCGCACCTTCTTCAGTTCCTCGTCATTCAGAAAACGAGAGAATGAGTTCGGCATGGTGACTTCTCCCCGAAAGTCGATCGGACACTGCGACGCGGAACAAACCAGCAGCCCGCGTCGCAAGTGAGGGCGAACGCGGGGTGGAACGTGGCCTCCGAAGCCTGATCGAGTGCGGATTCAGCGTAGCCCAGAGGTCGCCGGATTGTCTTTAGATCATTCAAGCCGAGCCACCGGGCGGAGTGTCTCGCCGCCAGCCGTCGACGCCCGAGCGCTCCGCCCCGCGTCTTCGTCCGGGCCGATGGCGGCCATGCGGCCTGGCCAGATGAGGACTTGGCCGTCGTCGGTCAGGGCTGGCAGGACGGTTCTGCGAAGGTCGGGGGCGGTCTCCAGGTCACCGGTGGCCGTGTCGTAGACCGCGACGGGGCGAGGCGTTGACGACGGATCGGATCGGGACACCGGGTTCCGCCTGCAGTCGGCCCATGTCGTGTGGGGCCCGTACATGCATGATGACGGGATGAACCAGACCGACCAGCGCTTCCACGTCATCGTGCTCTCGAACTTCGCGAAGGGCTTCGACAAGTACGCGTTCGCCTACGGCAAGGCGGGGATTCCGGAGAGTACCTATCCCGACCGGTTCCACCTGCTGACCCGTGCGGAGTTGGGAATCGGCATCGGCAAGGCGCGAGGCTTGCTGGACCGTCTGGCCATTCCGGGCGACCGGCTGCTGGTGCTGGAAACCATGGTGGACCCCGACAAGTTGATGCCCAACGTGTCGACCGGCCTCGGCATGGAACTGCACGAGGCTCGCATCCGGTTGTCAGCGGTCCACGAGCTCGACCAAGGAGCCGACGAGTTCACTCTGCGCCCGACAACCGTCGAGGACGCGATGGCGGCTTCCCTGCAACTGCACGGATCGGCACTGCGTCGCTACGCCGACACGCGACCGCGGTCGGTTTCGCTTCTGCCGGTGGCCTCCGCCTGCCAAGCCCGGTGTTCGTTCTGCTTCTCCTCGGCTTCGATCTCCAGCGACCAAGCGCCGGCGCGGGTCCCGTGGGACGCGGTCGCCCACTGGCTGGAGCGCGCCCGTGTGGCGGGTGCCGAGCGTGCGGTGATCACCGGCGGCGGGGAGCCCACGCTCATACCGTTCGAACAGCAGCTGCGACTGGTGTCCGCCTGTTCGGCGGCCTTCCCCAAGGTCGTCCTGATCACCAACGCGCACACCCTGGCGAAGGGCGAGGACGCTGACCGGGCCGGCCGACTCGCAGCCCTTGGCGCCGCAGGCCTGAGCGTGCTGGCGGTCTCCCGGCACCATCAGGACGACGCCGTCAGCGAGCGGCTGATGATGCTGCGCACGCCGGTGAGCTCTGTGATCGACACCTGGCGCGTGGAACGTGACCGCTGGCCGGGGCTGCGGATGAGGCTGATCTGCGTACTCCAGCAGGGCGGCGTGGCCGACGCGGCCGACGTCGCCGACTACCTTTCGTGGGCCGCGGCTCTCGGTGTCGAGGAAGTCTGCTTCAAAGAGCTCTACGTCTCCACCAGCACCGAGTCGCTCTACTTCGACCGCGCCGCCAACGTCTGGAGCCGAGAGCACCAGGTTTCGCTGTCCATCGTCACCCGGTTCGCCGAGCAGCACGGCTTCGAACTGGCGAGCCGCCTGCCCTGGGGCGCGCCGGTCTACCACGGCAGCTGGGACGGCCGACCGATGCGGATCGCCGCTTACACCGAGCCCAGCCTGCTCTGGGAACGCACCAGCGGGATCGCACGCAGCTGGAACGTCATGGCCGACGGACGCTGCTACGCCTCCCTGGAAGACCGGGCCAGCGAGATCGTGCCGGAAGGTGCAGAGGCATGAGGTTCGACGAGTTCCAGGAATTCCGGCAACGGCAACTCAGCGCTTCCTCGTCGCTTCTGGACGCCGCCGAGACCAACGTGTACCGGGCGCTTGCTCCGATGCGACCGGAACCGCCGACCGGCATGAGCACGGTGCACCGGTGCGATCTCGCCCGTGCCTGGCTGCGGCGCTTCGAGCTGCCGGAAGAGTGGTCCGGCCAAGCCATGGTCTGTCGAGGGGTCCGTCACGGGCTCAGCGTGGTGTTCCACTGGCTGCGCGCCGTGCAAGCACGGTTGTGGCTGCCAAGCGACGTGTACCCGGTCTACTTCGAGCTGGCCCGCGCTGCGGGCCTGGCGCCCGCGTCCTACCCCACGCTGCCGGCACCGGCCCTGCCGAGGTCGCCGGCGGACGACCGGCCCGAATACCTGCTGCTCGCCAACCCCAGCAAGCCGCTCGGCCGATACCTGACCGATGCCGAGTGCGCCGCGGTGATTTCGTGGTTGCGGGAATCACCACGCCGCCGGCTGCTGATCGACAGCGTCTACGACCTGGGAGCCCCGTTCGCCGCCGGCACACGGCGCTTGCTGGACACCGGTCGTGCGGTCCTGCTGCATTCGGTCACCAAGGGCTGGCTGTGGCCACGCACGTTCGGCGTGGTCCTGCTGGGTCCGGCGCAAACCGAATTGGCCGAAGCGTTCCGCGCGGATCCGCCGACGTCGGCACAGCTGCGGCTCGCCGACCGTCTGCTCACCGAGCACAGCGACGTGCCCCGGCAGGTCGTCGACGAACTGGCCGCACGGGCTGAGTGGTTGTTCGAACGGTTGCCGGACGAAGTGCTCGGGGCGCTTCCCACGGCGAGCCGGACTTGTCCCGGCAACTACTTCTTCCCGGTTGAAATCCCAGCGGAAACGCTCCAGCACGAGTGCGGCGTACTCGCCATACCGGTCAGCGTGTTCGGGGAGAGCAGTTGGTCCGGCTCGATCCTGACCAGCCTTGCTGACGCTTTCGGCCCGACGCCGGCGGTGGGACGATGAAACCACTGAAGGACCTGGCCGTATACGACGATGCGGACTTCTACGATCAGGAGTTCACCGCGCACCCACGACATCCCGTTCTGCCTCGCCAAGCGGTCCGAGGGGGCGGTCCGGTCCTGGAGGTGGCCTGCGGAACCGGGCGCATCACCCTGCCGCTCGCGCGGACGGGCGTCGATGTCACAGGGCTTGACATCATGCCCTTGTTGCTTGCGCGCCCGTCAGCGGGCCGAGGACGAGCGACTGCCAGTCGAGTGGCTGGAACCGGGAGGGCCGAGACATCCGCTCTGACAGGCGGGTCGCCCTGCCAGGCGGGACCCTGATCCTGGATGTGTCAACCCCGACATGGCCAAGCTGTGCCGGCTCCCCGAGTCGCCCTACACCACAAGTCGGTCGTGGACCGAGACGGGGCAACGCTCGACGCGCGAACGACGACAAAATACGATGCCGCCGCCCAAGTGCTGCGCAAGGGCCGGGCGGGACAACTCCGGGGCGGCCGGCCTGAGCACCCGCATCGTCGTGATGCGCCGAAACCTGACGACCGGCGGCTCCCAGCCCATACTTGGCGAGCGTCACGGCTGTCAGGCCCCGGCGCGAGGCCTTGACCGTGATGTAAGACTTTCAGCATGGACATGGGGCGCGAGTCGCGGTGGGAAAAGGACGCAATGACGGTGGAGATCGTTTTCGCCCTGGTGACTGCCGCCGTTCTGGCTGCGGTGATCTTCGCCGTCGCTTTTACTCTCGTCCTGGCCCTTGACATCTCTGGTTCAGCGGAGAGAGGCCTGTTGGTGGGGGGCGCGCTGCTCGGAGCGATGGCCGGAGTGTGGCGTCTGGTACGGGTGCTGCTTCGGTTCGACGAGCACCGCCGTACAGGCCGCTGACTATGGGCCTTCTCCTTGAGGTCGGTAGCCTCCCGGCGTGGGGAGGGCCAGCCAGCCACCCGCCGACGGTACGGCCAGTGCCGCTCCGGGCCCCGGCCACTCGTACCAACCCCGATGCACCCTCTTCTGGCCCTCGCCCCGAGCCCTGTTGCGTCTTCGGCACGGCCCTTCGTGCTCGAGGTACCGCTAAAACCCGTAGCTCACGGTCGTGATTCCCAGGTAGATGAAGGCCAGGAACGTTGCGCCCTTCATGCAAGAGCCGAAGTCCAGCCCAGGCCGCGCCCCGGCGTGCAGGACCTGCTCGGGGCGCTCGGGAAGATAGCGCACTGGCACGATGTCTTTCGGAGAGTGAGCGTGGCCACCGGCCTGTCCGGGGGAAGGCAGTCCCCAATCCGAGTGTCATCAGAGCTTCGGCCTGGCACGCCATCCGGCCGGTGCAGGGGCGCCCCCCTACCGTGTCGCCATGACGATGCTGACCAGCTTCCTCGACCACCTCAGCACCGTCCCCAGCCCGATCCCCTCTGTTGCCCCGGCATCGAATCAGAGCCCCAGCTCTGGGACGCCCGTCTGGGTGACTCTCCTTGTGGGTCTCGCCGGTGCCTTGCTCGCTAAGGGCTGTCCCGTAATCCCCGGCGGGCGCACGACGCCGGCTACGGCACCTCGCCGCGTTGTCGGAACGCCCGAATACGCCCAGTATGGGGGCGCCCCTCCGCCTTGCGATGCACCGCATCCGACGCCGTGCGCTGACCCACCGGGGATTACGGGACAGCCCTTAGCGCAGGAGCGTTCGCCGGTGCTTGGCGCTCCTCGAGGGCCCTCCGCCAGAACACTGAAAGAACCCTGGAACACGAACGGACTCGCCTGCTCAACGAACGCTTCAGCACCGCGGCCGAACTCCTCGGCCACGGCGAGGCGGCCTGCCGCCTCGCCGGCGTCCACGCCATGGCCGGGCTCGCCGACGATTGGACCGAACGCCGACAAACCTGCATCGATGTTCTCTGTGCCTACCTACGCATGCCCTACCCACAAGGCCCCGAAGACGACACACCAGCCGACGAAGACCCAAACGGACAAGCCAACCGCGAAGTCCGCCTCACTGTCATCCGGACTATCCGTGACCACCTCCTACCCGCCACCCCACCCGAGACGGCCTGGAGCGGCTACGACCTCGACTTCACCGGCGCCGTTTTCGATGGCGGCGACTTCTCCAACGCCAGCTTCTCCGGCGGCAAGGTGCGTTTCACCGGCGCCACGTTCTGCGGCGGCGCGGTGAGCTTCTACGGCGCCAAGTTCTCCGGCAGCGCGGTGGGCTTCTACGGCGCCGTGTTCTCCGGCGGCGAGGTGAACTTCCGCAGCGTCACGTTCTCCGGCGGCGTGGTGAGCTTCTCCAGCGCCACGTTCTCCAGCGGCGAGGTGAACTTCAAAGGCGCCATGTTCTCCAGTGGCGAGGTGAACTTCAAAGGCGCCAAGTTCTCCGGTGCCGGCGTGACATTCCAAACGGCACAGTTCGATGGCGGTGTCGTCGACATGCGAGACGTGGCAGCCTGGTCGAGGCCTCCATCCTTCGACGACGGCCTCCTGACAGCCCCACCCGCAGGACTGCTCCTGCCAGGCCCGCTGCCCAAGCCGAAACCTTGAAACCGCGTCGGCAGCCCGCCCCATCAGGGGCAACCTGGATGCCCATCCCCACGGTCCACTGCCGACACCTGGACGAGTGGGCCGCCGCCAAGCTCCGCTGGAGCCTCGCCGTCGACGAAGCCGAGCGAGAAGCCCTGCTGCGCTACGCCGCCGACTGACCCAACACCGAGCTGAGGTACGGCCCGGCACTGTGACACCCGAGCGCCGGTCTGCAACCTCAACGGGTGTTGCCGTCCCCCTGACGGCGAATTGGTCGCAAGCCCGAACCCTCAGGACGCACGGGGATACGCGTTGGCCCGCACCTGCCGCCCGTGGCCCCGGCCTTCGCCGGAGCGCTGCTGGCCGTGGTTGGCGGGGATGTGCTCGCGCAGGAACAGCGACTGTCCGGCGCGAACGATTGCCCGGTCTCCTCCAGCACCTCCCGCTCGACTGCACGGTGCAGAGGCTCGCCCAGCATCTGTCCACCGCCGGGCGGCAGCCAGGGTATCCAGCTGAGGCCAGTTCCCTTTGATGAGCAGGACGTGGCCGTCACGGACCACCAGGCCGGTCGCGGCTGTGCGGATGCGGCTCATGTCGGCATCCCCTCCTGCAGGTAAACGGCGCGGCCGGCCAGGGCTGCGGCATGAAGCGCGGTGAGCGTCTGAGAGTGCGCCGCGAGAAGATCCGGAAGGTTGTCGGGGTGGTGGAAGGCGTGCCGGTCGTGCTCGGGGCTGAGCCGGATCTGCTGGCCGGCGGCGAGCCGCGCGGCGAAGAAGTAGTCCACGACAGGACCGGTGCCGAGGACGTCGGCCCTGTGGTCGATTCCGATGAGGCAAGGTTCCGAGCCCAACGTGATGCCGGTCTCCTCGCCCATCTCCCGGCGGGCCGCCGGCCACGGGTTCTCGCCCTCGTCGACCATGCCGCCCGGCAGCCACCACGTCCCGCTGGCGCCCTCCTGGCCGGGGCCGTACCGGAGTAGGAGCATTCGGTCCTGGTCGTCCAGCAGCATGACGCACGACGCCACGAGCGCCTGGGGCTGCGTCTTCACCCACTCCTCGCGGGGGATCCAGTCACCCACGCACGCCTCCCCTTCAGTGTTCAGCGGGGCGCAGGCCCGATTTGGTGAGAACAGTTCGGCCGGTCGTCCAACGATCGCAGAACCAAGACGGAAGGCGCCCCCGCCGCCCCGCTGAGCGGGTCAGGCCAACACAGAGCGCCCCAACGGGTGACGGACACCAGGTCGGGGCGCTCGCCGTTCGCTGGGTGGACGACCTCGACCAAGCCGGCCACAGCTTTCGGTGCACTGCCGGGAAAGGATCTCCTGTCAGACGGGAAGCGATCTTCGTCCCTCTCGGGGGGGCCTGTCAGGGACGCTCGTGAACAGCCCCCGTGCGGCCGACAAGCCTTCCCCAGCCGGTCGGACAGGCGGATCAGCGCAGTCCGGCGAAGAGATCGTTCTCGGGTACGGCTGCGCCGGTGGCGTCCTTGACACGTACGAAGGTCTCCATGCCCATCAACTCGCCGAACCTCTCCTTGCCCATCCTGAGGAAGAAGATGTTCTCGCCCTGACTGGCGTGCGCGGCCAGCGCATCGAACTTCTGACCGCTGAACGCGGTGGTGTCCACCCACGTGGTGATCTCATCATCGGGGAGGCCGATCTCGGCCATCGCGGCGGCCTCGGCAGGATCCGGCTCCGGCATGTCCTCATGGAACTCGCGCATGATCTCCCCGAACCGCTGCATCCCCGAGCGGGGCATCGTCGTCCAGTACACCTTCGGTGTCAGCGCGGTCATCTCGAGCGCCGCCATCGTGATGCGGTGGGCCTGGATGTGGTCGGGGTGGCCGTAGAAGCCGTTCTCGTCGTAGGTGACGACCACATCGGGTCGGTAGTGCCGCATGAGTTCCGCGAGGCGGGCGGCGCCTTCCTCCACGGGGGTCTGCCAGAAGGATCCGGGGGCGTCGTTGCTCGGCCAGCCCATCATCCCGGAGTCGGCATAGTCCAGCATCTCCAGATCGCTGACCTTCAAGACATCACAGCTCGCCTCGAGTTCTTGACGGCGCATCAAGGCGACGGTCGCGGGATCGTGCCCGGGATCGCCCGGCTTGACACCCCCCGGTCCGTCACCACAACGGCCGTCGGTACACGTCACGAGAACCGTGCGGATGCCTTCCGCCGCGTACCGCGCGAGGACCCCTCCGGTCCCGGTGGCTTCGTCGTCGGGGTGGGCGTGCACTGCCATGAGCGTCAAAGGCCGGTCAGTCATTCAGTCCTCCTGCAGAAATACGTCTTGGTCCGAGTGCACGGCGGGCGTACCGCGATCCGGGAGCCCGGACCCTGGTGGGGCAGACGACCTGGTGGTCTCCATGTTCCCCGTCAATGCGGCGCCGGTCCCTCGGTCCATACAACCTGCCGACCGGACCGGCTGTTCCCGGCGCGGCCGCTTGGCCTTCGAGGCGTCCGTGTTCCAACGCGAACGAGGCACAGACGCGACCTTCGCATCTCAGCGCGACATCGGACCCGACTTGCATCCGACACCAGCCGTGAGATTCCGAACAGGAAATTTGAGACCCCCACGGCGGTAGGGTCTCGTCGCTCGTGGTGCAGCCGTGCATGGCTGCGTAGGTGAGAAGGGAGAACGTTGGTAGACGAGTTGCAGGCAGTCGGCTGGTTGCTGAGCCCGAGGCTCGTCAGCGTTCACGCATTCTGGTCCACCACCAGCCCGACATTGCCCACTCAAGGTTGTTGGGCTCGGGCAGGGTACGGCGTTCGAATTCCTCATCGATGCGGGTGATCAGTCGGCCCAAGTCCCGTTTGGCTCCGGGAGGAAGGTGCAGCATCGCCCGCTCCAGGTCATCACGGGCGTCTTCCACCTCTATCCCCGGCGAATAGGCCTCGGAGGCGTCCAGGTACCGTCCGGGCTGCTTGAAAGCCCACTCGAAACGAGCCAGCGCATGAGCGACTGCGTTGGGCCACATCTGCTGGTCTTCGACCCGGCGGATTGCTGCACGGGTGCGTGCGGAGACACCACGGACCTTCAGGACCGGATCCTGCCATCGTGGCCGCCACCGCTCTGCACGGACGGCCTTGGGACGCCTACGCGGCATCGCCCTTTCGGATCAACATGAGGCCATCCTGCCACGGCTGGGCACCCCCATGGGCCCCTGTAGCAGCCCATGTCCTACTTCTCGGTTCTCGCGCAGGTCTTGGGGGCGCCTCGAAGTGCTACTGGAGCAGAACCATCTTGCGGAGCAGTTCGAATCCGGCTCGCCCGTGGAACTGCCGCTTGATCTTCTTGATGCGGTTGACGGCGCCCTCGATGCTGCCGGAGCTCCAGTCGAGAGTGAGCCCGGCCGTCACGGCGTCGAGGTCTCGAAGCAAGTGGAGCGCGAAGCCTGTGAGGCCGGGTAGCCGGCTGGCTTCCACTGCGCCGATCCAGGTGTGGAGTGTGGAGCCGAGGCGGTCGGCGAGTATCTCGCCGAAGTCGCGGACGTGTTCTGCCGCCTTGTGCAGTGCCGGGCAGCGGGCCAGGACCCCCTTCGGGCCGGCTCGCTCTTCCTCGGTCAAGGTGGTGGGGTGACGGGTGAGCCAGCCGGTCACCTGCCACACCGTCGGCGTCCGGGGCGGCGCCTCGGCCGGAGCCGCGTGCAAGGTGGCGCTGTGGGGGCGGAACCATGCCGTAGGCGACCGGGGCGTGCGCGGAAATCAGCTCGCCGTACAGCTGGGGGACGCTGGTGCATCCGTCGGTGGAGCGTCGCTCCAGGTAGGGCTTGTAGGGGTCCAGTCTGCTGGGCCCGGACCGGTTCTCGCGGAAGGTGTCCTGCCAACGAGCGGCGTTCGCGGAGGCGTGAGTGACCTTGGTCAAGCAGCTCCATCGACCACGCCCTCTGCGACCGGCCGTCCGGCGCACCCGTGGTGGAAGGGATCCGGTGCGGGCGCCGCACCATGTTCGCCGTCGCCGCCCGCCCCGCCCCCGTCAAACGCTCCGCGACCGCCCAGGACACCGGCCGGCTCGTGTCGAGGGCCCCGTCGCCCGGCACGTGATCGTGCCGTCCAGGGAGTCCGGGCTGGGCCGGGTCAGGGGGTTTCCTCCGGTGGTCCGGCCGGTGAAGGGCAGGCGGATCGGAAGGTGAGCGCCGACCCGGCGGCGGGGGGCGACGCCGGGTCGTGCGCCGGCGCCGCTGGAACAGGTGGTTCGGGCAGGATGCCTGGTCAGCGCACGACCTTGATACCGAAGTGGCCGCCGAACTGCTGGCCGAGGCCGAAACCGACGGCGGAGTGCATGTGGGCGTACATCTCCATGCCGCGGGCGTACATCTCCATGCCGCGGGCGCACACCAGGGGGCCGAGGTCGAGGGTGTCGTTCCAGCCGTAGGTTCAGCAGCGCGGTGGTCTGCCCCTTGGCATCGACGTGGTCGCCGGCGACGAACGTGGTGTGGTCGCCACCACCCATGGAGGCCGGGCTGACGAGGGTGACCTGCTCCTGGGTGACGAAGCTCTTGACGACCTTCGTAGCGGGCAGAGCGCGCTGGATCTGCTCGCCGAGGCTGTCGGTGTCGCAGGGCTCCAGCCTCGGCATGACGCCCCACGGCGTGGACCACGGGTGCTCGCTCTGGTGCTGGTAGACGAAGGGGACGGCGTAGTCGATCAGAGTCTTGCCAGCGAGCTGATCGGCGATCGCGCTCAGGGCGGCGACGGCGTTGTGGCTGCTCCTGGGATAGCCCCTTTCGGGGCGGTCAGCTGTTCGCCGCGGACAGGATCACGTCGACGAGCCGGTCCGCGGCGTCCGGCCTTCCGTACGCACGGGCCCGCTCCGCCATCGCCGTCCGCCGAGCGGGGTCGGTAAGGAGCGGGCCGAGAGCGTCCCCGAGGCTCTGTGCCGTGACCTCGCCGAGCAGGGCGACCGCCGCTCCCGCATCGGCCAGGTGCTGGGCGTTGTGAGCCTGCTCGTTCCCCGCCGACGTGGCGAGCGGCACGAACACGGCCGGCTTGCCCAGAGCGGTCAGCTCCGCCAGCGTCCCGGCCCCGCTCCGCGACAGCACCACATCGGCCAGCGCGAGCACGTCCGGCAGCTCCGGCCCCACGAAACCCGTCAGGTGGTACCGCCCGGCGAGAACAGGGTCCAGAGCGGCAGCGGCGTTGCGGAGTTCGTCCACGTTCGCCGGGCCGCACTGGTGGATCACGTTCGCGTGGCTCAGCAGCCAGGGCAGCACCTCCCGGACGACGCTGTTGATCTGCTGCGCCCCCTGCGCGCCGCCGGTGACGTAGACCGTCGGCAGCCGTCGGTCGAATCCGTACAGGGCCAGCGCCTCGACCGCCCTGTCCGGGTGACCGCTCAGCACCTCCGGCCGCACGGGGTTCCCCGTGACGACCGCCCGGTCCCGCACCTCGGCGGGCAGCAGCGCCAGCGACGAGTCGGAGGACACCGCGATCCGCGTGGCCGAGCTCGCCAGCTTCCGGTTGGCCAGGCCCAGCCGGACCGTCTGCTCATGCAGGACCAGCGGACGCCGGCACAGCCGCGCGGCCAGCCCGGCCGGAACCGCGACGTACCCGCCCGTCGCCAGGACGACATGCGGCTGGAACTCGGACACGATCGCCCGCGCCTGCGCCACACCGAGCGGCACCCGGGCCATGTCCTTCACGTTCGCGGCGGACAGCATCTTGAGCGGGTTCGACGAGCGACGGATCTTTCCTGTCGCCACCGTCTTGAACGCGATTCCCTCTGCCGGAGCGACGCGCGCCTCAAGGCCGTCAGCGGTCCCGATCCACAGGACATCCAGCGTTCCGCCTGCGGCCGCGAGACGTCCCTGCAGAGTACGGACCGCCGTCAGGGCGGGGTAGGTGTGACCGCCGGTCCCTCCGCCCGTCACCAGGAGCCGGAAGGTACGCGGGAGCGTGGAGGAAGTGTTCACCCCGCGCACCCTACTGGCTAGCAGCCGCTCCACGCCTTCGGCGGAGGAGACGCCATCTCCTGCCCACGATCGGCTGTGCGCTCGACGAAGGACCGGCTCATCAGGCTGATCGCTGGCATGGCGGGAAGGTGCACCGCTGCCGCGGTGCCCGGATAAGGCTCAGATCAGCCGGGTCAGGATGTGGGCCATGTCCTGGTAGTTGGCCGTGACCCCATCGGTGTTGGCCAGGCGGCGACGTTCCAGCCGGATCGCGCCGAGGTGGCGGGCCCCGTTGGGCGGTCGCCGTGGGCCCGGGCGGCTTCGTCAGCGTCCAGGTGGCCGGAGTTTCGGGAGTGCCCGCGGAGGGTGTCGACCGCCGTAGTCCTGAACGTCGCGGTTACCAATACCACCTGGGTCAGTCGCGCGGCTGCGTGAACGCGTCGAGGCGGCCTGACTGTCTTCCTCACCCGGCGTTACTCCTGAGGCAGCCAGATGTAATGGACGTCCGGCTCATGTTCCTCATTGCGCAGCCCGTCAGTTCGCTCAACCGCGATGAAGCCGTGCCGCTCGTAGAACCGTTGCGCTGCCCCGTTGACCTGGAACGTCCACAACGCCAGCCCGTTCGGCCGCTGCCGCTTGGCCAGGTCCATCAGCCGGTCGCCCAGCCCCCGGCCGCGCCAGGACGGGTCGAGGTAGAGCTGATCCAGATCCCCGCCGTCAAGCACCAGCAGCCCGACCACGGCCCCCTCGGCGACGGCCACCCAGGTCTCGTGCTGCCGCACGACCACGAGGGAGAACCAGTTTCGCACCGCGTCGTCGTCATGCGCGCGGCGCACGGTCGGCAGCGCGGCGGTGAAGGAACGCAGCCACAGATCGGCTATCTCGATCGCGTCGGAGTCGTTCGCACGCCGAAGGACAAGATCATCGCTGTTCACAGTGCGCGACGATCGCACATGGAGGGGCCTCATGCATCCGAATTGGAAACTATCGCCCACCGACAATTGCTACACACCGCCGGTTGCCGCCGGCGCAAGGGTTCCCGGTGGTCAGAGCGCGCGATGCTCCCACCCACCCTCCCCGACCCTGCCGGGGACCGCGTACCCCGGCCTGGTATTCGGCCGCCCGAAAACCCTTGCAGGTGCTTTAGGCCTGAAAGCACGGAATTCGGATGGTCCAAAAACGGGCGGAGATCGCTTCCCAACCCGCTGGCGGTCGCACCTTCTCCGCTGTCAGTCCCAGGGGCAAGGATGAGCGGCATGACGAAGACCGGAGCCGACTACGCGTGGTTCGAGAACGACTTTCCAGACATCGCCGAGGCGTACTGCTTCACCCTGGTGCGGGGCCTGTCGCCTGCTGAGCTGGTGTCTCGGCTCGAAGGGCGATCGGAGGCACCCTTGCAAGGCATAGCCGCGGTCGTCGATGCCGCTTTCGCCCAGTACGAGCTGGGGGACGGCGA
Source organism: Streptomyces sp. NPDC006463 (assembly GCF_042870715.1). NCBI lineage: Bacteria > Bacillati > Actinomycetota > Actinomycetes > Kitasatosporales > Streptomycetaceae > Streptomyces > Streptomyces sp. NPDC006463. The sequence continues at coordinate 53,218 of NZ_JBIAHP010000029.1, forward strand.
CCGTCAGTTGGTCGCTCTGACGGCTGTCGGCGCCAGCCGACCACCGGGCGGCCAGGGCGGGCCGGCTGCGGCCGCGGGCGGCAGCCCGGCGCTGCAGCGCCTCGAAGGACAGCCGGCCGCCCGGGTCGTTCGGGGTGAACAGCAGTGCCCGGTGCCCGTCGTTCTCCAGATTTCCTGATGTCTCATGAACATCAGGCGCCGACGCATCGGTCACCCGCCGCCGCGATGTCGCCAGGAGTGAGGTCATCCCGAATACGCAGGCAGCGCACTGGGTGCCGTTGCCGGCCGCGGTCTACCGCTGTGTCAGCGCGTACCTCGGCGACGAGGTTCGGCTGGACGGTGACGTACCGGAGCTTGTTCCCAGAGCCCCATCCAGCACTGATCTGCATTCCCGTCCACGGATGCCCGGGGCCCCGCCGGGGGTCAGCGCGGCCCCCAGCTCGCGCCGGGCGGCGGGGACCTGGACGGGTGCGGCGAGGGCGAGCGGCACGGGGAACTCCCCCCGCCACGGGTGACCCGGCACCGTGAATCGATTGGGGAGGCGCAATTCTCAAGCGCGCACTCTGCGAATCGTCGAGGAAGCATTGAAAAGCGGGGACGGCACGCTACGGCTGATCGTCTTCATGGGGGCGGCCACCTGCGCCGCACTCACCCCCGGTGGTGACGCCTGGCCCGCGGGTCTGCCGCAGCGGTGCTGAGGCGTGATCCAGACTCTTCGGAGTCAGGCGGCCTGCGGATGTCGAGAACGTGCCACCGGCTCCGTCCCAGGGACATCAGCGGCCACCACGGCCGCACGAGGAAGAAGGAGAAACCAGCATGGCGATTCAGCGGATGGACAACGTCGGCATCGTCGTCGAGGACATCGACGCCGCCATCGCGTTCTTCGTGGAACTCGGCATGGAGCTGGAGGGCAGGGCGGAGGTCGAGGGCCTCTTCGCCGACCAGTGCACCGGACTCGACGGCGTCCGCTGTGACATCGCGATGGTCCGGACCCCGGATGGTCACAGCCGGCTCGAGCTGGCGAAGTATCACAGCCCCCCGGTGATCAGCGCCGGGCCGCGCAACCGGCCGCACAACGTTCTGGGCACGCACCGCGTCATGTTCGCCGTCGACGACATCGAGGACACCGTTGCCCGTCTGCGCCCTCACGGCGCCGAGCTCGTCGGCGAGATCGCCCGGTTCGAGGACAGCCATCTGCTCTGCTACATCCGCGGCCCGGAGGGCATCATTGTCGGACTGGCCGAGCAACTGCGCTGAGAAGGAGGAATCGAACCATGCAGCCGAACGAGATCACCGAGGTTCTGAACCGCCCGATCAGCCAGGAGCTGCCGGCCCGTGACGTGACCCGCCCACCTGGCCTACGTCGCCAAGGACGGAACGCCGCGCAGCGTACCGATCGCCTTCACCTGAAACGGGTCGCACATCGTCATGTGTAATGCGATGCTTTCTCGGCTTGATATGGCCGTAGAGCCTGTCCTTGCCCAGGTCGTAGGCGGCGAACAGGTGCCGGACCCCGTGCGGGCGGGTGTAGGTCGCCCGTGGGCGGGGCCTCGGCTCCCGGCCGGGGTCCTTGTGCCACCCTCCGCGCCCAGCCCACCGCCGCCCGGCGTGGCGCCGGGGGTTGAGCGGACCTGGAGCCTGGCCAAAGCCGTGCTCGATCGGCTTGGAGTTGACGATCTTCTTGATCTCCCGGCGCTCGGACAGCGTGAAGGTCCTCGGACTGATACGGCACTGGCGGCGGGCTCAGGGATGTCCAAGGTGCCTCGGACGTGAGCCAAGTGACTCGGGGCCGTCTGACCAGTGCTCTCATCGACAGCCGTTCGACCGCCCCCGCGTGCTCTGCACCATCCGCAGCTGAGGAGCCGCGTTGGGTGTTGTGGGTATGGACATTGCTGACGCGGTGCCCCCCCCAAGGGAGGCAAGCCGGTCGGGAAGGTCGACGGCCCATGCGCTGGGCGTAGGGCGTGATCTTCGAGCCGTCTGGCGTCGACCACTCCTCTGCCGCGGCGGGGGTGTTGCGCCGGTGCTCTCCGCAAGCGACTACATCCTTTGGCCTACTGTGATTTCGGCCCTGTGGAGGACCACCTTGCGGCACCGCCGCGAGAGGATTGATCCGTGCGAACAACCATCGGATACACCATCGAAAGCATCGGCTACGTCGTAGGAGCCCAGGGGCTTGTCAGCTTCGCTTCGCAGACCTTCTTCGGCACGGAGTGGGGCTGGATGCACAAGGTCGTCGACCTTCCGTCCACCGCTTACCTCGGCATCGTCGTCGTGGGGCTGGCGCTCATCGTCGGCGGGGTGAAGACACGGAAGGCGCCCGAGCGCCAGCAGGCCGCCTGACCGGCGGGCCCTTCAGCCCACGACTCCCAATTTCCGTGTCGTGGCGGTCAAAGCCCTTAGGACGCCCGCCACATGACCCCCGCTCACAGCAGGCGGCCCTGCGGTGGCTCTGCCCCGGGGCCGGCCGCATGCCCGCTGATGACGCCAGATGGTGGCGGAGTCGCCGTAGTACTCGGAGGCCGGGAAAGCCGGTCACATGGGGGGCTCAGCCTTCCCTACCCCCCCGGCCCGGGCCTGGAGCAGTCCCGCTGCCGGACGGCCATGCCAGCATCCTCTGGGTTCTGCCGGTTACCGCGCCGAGATGGCATACCGCCGGGAGCACGGCCACGAAGCCCTTGAGCAGCCCTTCGACGAGCAGGCGCTCGTCCCAACCGATCCACGGCGCCCATCCGTCACCTGAGCTTCCCGAGCGCAGCCTGACCACGGAGCGGGGAGCCCTCGAGCGCTGTCAAAACTCGGGTTCTGGCTCAGGTTTGTGGCGTGGTTACGCTGAGCGATCCGTCATCTTGGGAAATACAGCGCGATGGTGTGCTGGTGACGGGTAAGATCGCGAGCGGGCTGGGGCTCGTAGCGCAGTGGTTGTCGCGCCTTCACCGCATGTGGGAGGACGCCGGTTCGAATCCGGCCAGCCCCAGCCCGCCCCGGCAGTATCCAAGGCGGCCCTCGCTCGCCAGCCGCCTCTGGGCACTCCTGCAGGACGGAGGAGTGCGCGTAATGCTCTGCCGTCGTGCCGCACCCGGGCGATCTGCGCCGAGCGGGGACACACGGTCGGGCGGCCTGGCCACCTCGGGTCATACCGGCTCACTCGTGAGCGCTACGCGCATGGAATCATGGCCGGCGCCGCGCGAGGTCATGCGGAGACACGGAGATCGCACCGGGGGTGCTCGTTGGGAACCAACATTGATGAACACGGCCGACCCTGGACGTGCTCGGGCGGCGGACCGATCATCGTGGTCCCGGCAGAAGCCGCTGAGCACTGGCGGGGGACGCTGCCACCCTTGGGGGCCGAGGTTCCGGAAGGCTGGACCTGGGGCGCCGCGGGCGGCCCGGAGTGCGACTACGACCGCGCGTGCGATCCGCCGGTTTCCGAGGTGTCGCCGTTCGGAGGCTTCGGATGGGTCGATGTGCAGGGGCACCCCGCCTTGATCCTCGACGGCGAGGGCACCACGTGGTTCGAAGCGGACAGTGAGGGCGGAGTCCTCGTCCGCCCGTCGTTCGACGGAGCCGACGAGGACCCCGGGAGCGTGCCCGCGCGTGATTGGCGTGTCGTCGGAGTGGACGTCGTCTCACTGGCCGACGGCCGCCTGTTCATGTTCGATTCGGCCTTCGACGGTGCCGCGGATCCAGAGCAGATTCGAGCGGATGAGGGGGTGGGTGTCATCAAGCTCGGGGCTGGGTGTTGGCGGGTGGAGGTCGCCACCAACGCGGATGAGGTGGATTTCGTGCGTTTTTGTCCAGCCCGAGACGAGTGACCCCACGTGGTGGTAGAGCGTTCCGCCCGGCCTCGGCCGGCGCTCCGGCCACGATTGCGATCCCTCCCGCGGGACGGGCAACTTTCTGAGCGACCGGCCCTCATGGCGGGATGGCTGGCCTGGCGGGGCAGTGAAGGCGCACAGCCATGCTGGAACACCCGCGGGGCAGCCATGGGCCGAAGACGCCCAAGAGGCTGCCGTCCGGAGCCCCGAGCGGTACACCGGCGGTGTACCGGCTCCAGCGCCGCGCGCCCCTCGTGGCCGAGCGTCCGGCGAACCGTAGTCCAGAGCGGGCGTTCAAGCGCCGCGAGGCTTGCGCTGGGTCACCCCAGCCGGAGGCGGCTGGAGGCGGCTCTCAGTCACGATGTCATGTGAGTGGCCGATCTGACACGGGATAGAGAATCGCTGCTGATTGCCAGCACATTGGCCTCCCACGCCCGGCCAGTGACGGGTAGCGTGCCGGTATGAAGAACGAGGACATACCGGTGACGGTGGAACAGATCGGTGCGGCTCTGGTCGCGTTAGGCGCATACGACGGCAACAACACACCGGCCGAGCACGCCGAAAACGCCACCCAATTCGGCAGATCCGAAATCTACCGGCTACGGCTGCTCAACACCCTGCTGGGCTCGGTGCAGGCACAGGCGAAGCTCGCCGACGAGGTCGAGGGCGACGGCGAGGACCTGTTCGCCGCATGGTTCGAGCAGCTGAAGGCCGCCGACGCCTGGGACGACCCGGTGAAGCAGATGGCCTTCCTGGGCTGGCAGGTCCGGCGGGCGGGCATCCCGCTCCACTGGATCGCCAAGGCTCCGGGCGCCGGGCCGATCGTGGTCGCGGCCGCGCACGCCGCCGAGGCGCTGCACGTACTGCTGGGCGTGATCGGCGCAGTCGACGAGGCGAACGCGACCGGCGACGTCGAAACCGTCGTCGCCCAGGTCGGGGTGCTGAAGGCGGCCCGGGAACTACTGGTAGCCGCACTCGACAACGCCGACATCATGCTGGACACGGTCAAGTCGGCCGACTCGTAGCCGTCCCGGCCCCGCCTGCCCGGCCGGGTAGCTGCCATCTGCTCGTGGTCGATCACGAGACGGTGTTCCAGTCCGTGGACGGTACCGCGCTGGTCGGCAGGATCTGCTCGGCGCAGACGCCGACGTCGCCCGCCTGTCCCCGTTGAAGTCCGCCCACACCGACTTCCGCGGCCGCTACAGCTTCGCGCTGCCCGCCGAGGTCGCCAGCGGACGGCAGCGGCCCACCCGCAAGCCCTCCGAGGCCGGGGTGCTCTTCTATGCCGCGCCCGGCTCGCCGGCCGTCTTCCGGGCGGCGAGCCGGTATTCGGACCTTCTCGTGGGACAGGCCCGCCTGCCGACCAACGCATCACCGACGACACGGCTGGCTACCAGGTGCTGCTGGACCTGCTTGCTGAGCACAAGGCCATCCAGGAGGAACCCATCCCGGTCGCGATCGAGACCCAACCGCGGGTTACTCGTCGCTGCCCTCCGGGTAGGTTCAAGGTAGGTCTACGCGACCAATCCGCTGGCCGCCGCCCGATACCGGTACCGCCACTCCGTCTCCCGGAAGAAGTCCGACCCCCACACACATCCTTGCATGGCCACGATCCGAGTCACCGAACTGGGGACGCTCATCCGTACCGTGCTGGGGCCTTCCGTTCGTACGCCGACACCTCTCGCTCTACGACCCGCGTCGGCGCCAGGCGATCGATCGGAGTCTGACCCAACGACTGCGGTCAGCAAGGCCCATGCGTCGCCCGAAGATCGCCCGTTGGCCCCACCGGGCGGGGCATCATCCGCGGCATGGTCTCCATCAGTGGCCGTCCCACCGAGGTCGAGGACCGCAACGTTCCCAGCCATTGGGAGGGCGCCTCGTGATGGACACCCGGCCTTCGGCAGTCGGCACGCTCGTCGAGCGCACCATCCGCTACACGGCCAACCAGCCCCAGACGCCAACGAATGGCAGCACCGGCTATACGACCGCGCCGCGTCCGAAGAGCCCACCACGACAACTTGACGCGTTAAAGCGTGCGGTGTCTATGGGTTTCGTCAACCCGTGGGGGCGGAGCCCCAGCGACCATTGACTGGGGCTCCATCGGATCGTGGCAGGTGGGGAGCAGACACACCATGCTTGGCGGCTCCCCTCCCTCCCCCTTAGAGGTTGTCTCACGCGGCGAGTTTCGCGAGCTTCTTCTAGCAGGTCAGGGCGGATGCCACGGCCAGGCCCCGGCTCTGCCAGTCATTGCGGACCACGTACGGGATCTTGAGACCACCAGCAGCCCATGGCAGGCTCATGCCGCATGATCGATGAATTCGCGAAAGACAACCTGCACGGGAGACTGCGGCGGGACCGCAAGGCGCTGCTCTGGAAACTCGACGGCCTGTCCGAATACGACGCCCGCCGACCTTTGACAGCGACCGGGACCAACCTCCTCGGCCTGGTCAAACACGTGGCCACCGTCGAGGCCAGGTACTTCGGCGAGGTCTTCGACCGCCCTTCCCCGGAACCGCTGCCCCGGTGGCAGGACCACGACGGCAGCGATCTGTGGGCGACCGAGGACGAGACCCGCGATCAGATCATCGAATACTACCGGCGCACGTGGGAACACTCGGACGCGACGATCAACGAGCTTCCCCTCGACGCCCCCGGCCACGTGCCGTGGTGGCCGGAGCCTTATCCCAACACGAACCTGTTCGCCATCATGGTCCATGTCCTCAGCGAGTCCATCCGGCATGCCGGGCACGCCGACATCCTGCGCGAGGGCCTCGACGGCCGGACCGGGCTGCGCGCAGAACACGAGCAGCGGATCGACGAGGAAGCCCGTGCCGCCTACTGCACGAAGATCGAGCAGGCCGCCAGATCGGCCGCACCAATCAAGGCTTAGAGACTGTCCCACGTGACTTGATGTTCGAGCGGCATGATGCCGGTCGTGGGTGCTGATCGATCGAAGCGTCCGGTTCCTGATGAACTCTGGAAGCTGGCCCCACCCGTTGCTGCCATCGTTCGCTGCTCGTCCGCAAGGTGGGTGGGACCGCTCCGTGTGACGAGCGGGCCGTGTTCACGGAAGTGGTGTACGCGCATGGGCAACTGCCTGGTCATTGAACCTCGGTGGAGGGATCCGTAGGCTCTGATCCCGACGGCTCGGGCACCGGTTCGGGCAGTCAACCAGTGGAGGGGCGGGGGCCGTTGGCAGCGCAGGTGCAGCCGGGAAGGGCTATCGGGGGGCGGTACCGACTCGTCAGGCCCCTGGGGTCCGGAGGGTTCGGACGGGTGTGGAGGGCCCACGACGAGGCGCTGGATGTGGATGTGGCGGTCAAGGAGGTCTGGCTTCCGCAGCAGGCCGACTCAGAGCGCGAGCAGGCGTCACGGCTGGCCCGTGCCGCCCGAGAGGCGCGCAACGCTGCGAAGCTGCGCGACAGGCGGCACATTGTCGCGGTTCACGACGTGGTGGTCGAGGAGGGGGTTCCGTGGATCGTGATGCACCTCGTCGAGGGGCGCTCCTTGGAGGCACACCTGCGGGTCGAGGGACCGTTGCCCGCCGCTCGGGTGGCGCAGGTGGCCACCGCACTGCTCAAGGCGCTTGAGGCGGCCCACGCGGCGGGAATAGTGCACCGGGATCTCAAGCCCGCCAACGTGATGCTCGCCGCGGACGGGGATGTGCTGCTGGCCGACTTCGGCATCGCCGTGCACAGGGCCGACACCGCGCTCACGGTGACGGGCGGGGTCGTCGGCTCGGCCGAGTACATGGCCCCCGAGAGGCTCAACGGCACTGAGGACCAGGCCGCCGGAGATCTGTTCTCGCTCGGCGTCACGCTGTACGAGGCGCTGGAGGGCAGTTCGCCCTTCCGGCGCGAGACCCCGACCGCCACGCTGGCAGCGGTGGCACTGCACCATCCCCCACCACCGCAACGCGCCGATACTCCCCTTGCCTCGCTGATAACCACCCTCCTCGCCAAGGACCCCGCCGACCGCCCGACGATCGAGCGCGCTCTGGCCATGGCGGCGGCCGTCCCCTCGGCCGGCGAACAGCACCTGGCCGCCTGGACGTCGTACACCCCCGCCTGGTCGGGTCTGACCGCGCTCGGCTCCTGCGTGGCGGACGGTCGGTATACCCGGGTCGGCACGACCGTCCTCTACGTGGCCGACCTGACTTGGGGCGCCGGAAGCACGCTCGGGTCAGCGGACATCAAAGCCTCGTTGCCCATCCCGGCGGCGGAGGCCGGCAGCTCCGATTGGGGCTGGCAGGGCACCGGCCGCTACCGCGACGGCACCCGCGGCACATGGAAGACGCTCACGCCCGTCATCGCGAGCGGCGGCAGCGTGGCAACGGTGTTCGCGAGCCGCCCGAAGGACGGCGGCTGGGTGCCGCCCGGCAGGATCCCTTACACCTGGGGGGCGGGCGCGCACATGCGCATCCAGGGCGAGTACGAAACGTCCCCCTGAGCCCTGCCCCGCGATCAGAGCGAGGACCGGGCCAGGGCCGCCGTGGTCCTGCTCGGCATCCTCGGCGACGAGACCGCTCCGAGGTGATGTGCCAGGCCGCCCGGAGAGCTGTGGTTCCGTCTGGGTTCGCGTTCGCGCCCCGGCGAACTCCTACCGGCCGGTGCCGAAGCAGGCCGGCCCCGGAAATGTGAGGGCACGCACCCCTTCCACCAGCCCCCTCGAGCCCGACCACCCGCCGACCCCTGACAGACCACCCTCTGTAGCCTGGTCGGTAGGCCTGCAGCCCGGTCGGTAGGCGTGGTTCATGCCTTTCACCACGATGCCTCGCGCACAGATGGTCACTGACCATATACCTGCAGGCGCGCATCGCCCAGGTGCTCAGCGACAGCAAGGGGTAACGCCACCGCGTCGCTCCCAGACCCGCCTCGTTCAATGGCCGTGTTAGTGGGCACCAGCGACTACCAGACGTTGGAACCCCTGCCTTCTTTCAAGGGCTTCGACAACGGCGCGTTGTGTCTGAGCCTTCAGGACTCCAAACCAGGCCTTGGCTACACGGCGGTGCACTACGACTGGCTGAAGAGCCCGCTTGTACGGTCGGACGCGCCAAGGAAAACCGTGATCCTCGACTGCTGCTTCGGTGCACGAGCTTTCCCGCTTTGGAGTGTGGCGGTTGCCGCCGTCGACCCAGGCCTTGCGGATGCCGAGGTGGTAGGCGGCGACCTGGTCGAGGAGCTGGGTGCCGGCCACGGAGTCCTGCACGCTCGACGTGGTGACCCGCACCGCGAGGAGGAGGCCGATCGTGTCGATGGCGATGCTCCGCTTCCTGCACACGATCTGCCTCCCTCCTTCCCGCTGCCGCAAGAGTTCCCTGAGCAGGCCGTTGGGCTGGGCGAAAACGTCTTCATCCGCCCACTTCGCGAAGTACCCGTAGACCGTTTCCCAGGGCAGGGAGTCATGCGGAAGGTAGCGGCCACTGAACCCTGGTGCGGTCCACGTACGAATCGCGTCCATCGGCCGCAGCGCCGCCCGGCGTGCCAGCGGCTGCTGGACGGCTGGGCCACGCAGTACGGGACTCTGCCCCAGAGCGCGCCGACGACGCCCCGCACGTTCACCGGCCCCGCAGCGGAGTCATCCCCCACGAGCCGGCCACGGCAGCCGAACCACCGGCGCCCGCTCCCGCCGCCAGCCACCCACCTCGTCGCGCCGCCCGGGTGCGAAGAAGGCGGTGAAGAACACCGTCGCCTCCAGCCGACGCGATGGTTGACCGACGCAGCCCTCTCCTCGGGCCGTTGTTCGATGTCATCATTGCGGGTTTGAGCTCCCCCGACGTGACACCCAACGCTGATTTGGTGCATGACCGTTGGCGTGCCCGGGAGGCACCCCACGGAGACTTCATCATGTTCTCCGACGGATCCCTGTCGGTAATGGAACTCGTGCGGTTCTCCCCCGCAGGCAGGCTCCGTGACATGCGGGCCGAGGACTGGCAGTGGTGGGAGGTCCTGCGGGCCACCGCTTGGACCCCCAGCGACTGGATGGACGTCGATACGACGTTTGCCTCGTGCACCTACGCCGGAAGCCGTGCCCTGGCAGGTGAATCATCGGATCACGGCAGTATCGGCTGGGTCGCCCTGACTCGGGACGATGACCACAGCACCTTGGAATGGATCGCGGTCTCCTGCTCGTCCAATCCGTTCACCGAAGTCACCTTGGACGCAACCACGGTGACCGCCACCAGCACCCTGGGCCGCATCTGGACCTTCCCCAGAAACGCCCCCCAGCGGGTGAAGATCGCCGCGGATCCCACGACCCTTCCCGTTGGCAGGAGGCGTTCGAAGCCCTGATAGGCCGTATCGCGGATAAGTTCGCGCAGTCGAACCCCGGTGTCGAATACGGCAGTTGGTGCGCGGTCTACTGTCGGATCTGCCACGCAAGAACTGCTGGACCATCGCCGAGTGGGCCGGGGAACCGACCCCGGACGGCATGCAGCACCTACTCAGCCGGGCCAAGTGGGACGCAACGAGGTGCACGACTACGTCGTGGAGCAGCTGCACGACGACCAGGGGGTGCTGGTGGTCGATAAGACCGGCGTCCGCGCTTCGGCTCGCGACGGTGCCTATACGCCGGATCGCGGGTGCCACCTTGAGGGCCGGGGAGCGGGAAGGGCGTGGCCGATGCGGTGGGGGGCCTGGTCACCCATTTGGCGCACAGGTCATGCTCGTCATGGTGCGGCGCGAGAAGCTGACAGGGGGAACGGACGCAGAGGAGAAGAAGCCATGGCGAAGCAGCCATCCACCACGCGCGCCCGAGCCACTGCGAACGACGACGGTCAGCTGGAACTTTTTGGCCGCGGCACCGACACGCAGGTGCATCAGGGAGCGGTGGGAGCAACCGGGTGGCATGTTGGCCAGCGACCCGGTCGTCGCCCAGAACCCTGACGGCCGACTGGAGGTATTCGGCCGCGACAGCAATGGCACCCTGGTGCACATTTGGCAGCTAGCGGTCAACGGACACGGGGGACTGGCCCGAGCGGTGGGAGCCACTGGACGGGATCACGGCAACCGGGCACTCCTCTGCAGGCCTGAACAAGGACGGTCGACTGGATGTCCACGGCCGGGTACCGACGGAGCCCTGTGAGCCAGGTGGCAGGTCACCCTCGGCGGCGGGTGGGTGCCATCAGGCTGGAGGCCGCTCGGCGACGAGTTCCTCAGTTCCTGAAGGACATCACACACTGCACCCGGGATCCTGCATCCGGGAGTACCTGCCCGAGCCTGGCCGGGCGGGTGTGGCCGTCTGGATGACGCAGTCCGCGTCGTTGGTTGAACCGGTGGATCGCGTCGCGGACGGTCTCCTCGTCCGCCGCCACGAGACGCTGCCTGCCAACGCATCATCGCCCGATCGAAGGGACGACAATGGACATGCACCACGGACATCAAACACCCCACGGCAATCACGACCGCGACGCGACCCTCGGCTCCCGCGGCATGCTGCTTGTCGGCGGAGAAGTGCTCTACATGTCGCATCTCCCGATGTTCATGCCTCCGCACAACTTCCAGGTCATCCTGGAGGTGGGTCTGGAGGACGCTGTCGGCTCGGCGGTCCGCTCCCATCGGCATGTCGTACCCGAAGAGCCCTATGACACGTTCGTTCCCGATGTTTTCCCGATGAGCGAACTCGATCCGCAGGGCGTCGGCCCGCGGCGGACGTCGATGACCGGAAAGATCTTCTGTGGACACTTCGAGCGGGAGGGAAAGAAACACCCACCACTCGCCGAACACACGGTCGTGACGATCCAGAGCGTCGCACACTTCGCAGAGCTCGATGTGCAGGCGAACCACCGGGACGACAGCGAGCTGGCCTACCTCTGCTTCGGCCGCGCAGGGCAGTTGCACCTCGCGCACCACATTACCGCGGCGCCCGACTTCGACCAGGTGCTCACCGTCCGTGCCGTCCCCGGCACCGCGACCGATCTGCTCGGAGAGCCGCTGCCCGACGACGCGGCGACCCTGGAGAAGTTCTTCGGGAAGCACTTCGCCATGGCCGAACCGGTCCACATCGGTGAGCGGAGTGACCGACCCGACCAGCGGATGGTTCCCCCCGACGCTGTCAGAGGGGTGTTCTTCACCACCGCGCCGCCGAGCGGCTTCCACGGATTCGCCGTGCAACTCAAGGCGGAGCGGGAGGTGTACACGGAGAGACTGGCGACTCAAGAGGGCGGTTCGTGAGTTGCTGTCCATTTCGGGTGAGGTCGGGGCGGGAAGGGCTGTTGGTCGGGGTGCTCGGTCGGCTACCGCTTCCTGCTGAAGCTGCCGACGTCGGCCTCGATGAGGAAGTCGAGCTTGACCAGGCGTTTCAGCTTGGCGCGAGTGCCCTGGCGCGAGTGCCCTGGCGCGAGTGCCCTCGATGTTCCTCGACAGCAGTTCGTGGTCGAGGGCCTGGCAGACGTGGCGGGCCCGGAGGGGCCGGTGGCCTCGTTGAACAGGGCGAGGATACGGGGGGCTGCGGATGCTCCGGCGGGTTCGGGCGAGTCGGTTCGGGCGGGGATCCGGTCGGTGAGGGCGGTGACGGTCTTCCGCGTGATCGCAAGGTGTTGGAGGTGAGTCTCGGCCTCCTCGCAGCCGAACTTGCAGGTCGTCGATCCGGGTGCGGAGGTCGTCGGCGAAGGCCCGGGCGGCGATCCTCCTGGATGCCGAGCGCGTCCAGGGGCACTGGTTGTTCACGCGGTCACCGCCTGCGAGTCCGCGGCAGGTTGGGATGCCGGTGAGGCGGCGGGCCATGACGTGGGTCATCGCCGAGTAGACGCGGGACGCGGAGGACGCCGGGCGGTGCTCGTGGTCACGGACCAGTCGCCGGTGCAGTATGCAGGATCCCGCAGGTCTGTCGACCCTCCACCGCTTCGGCTGCCGGACGAACCCCGTCTGCTGCGGGTTGCGTTCGACGGTCTCGACGTCGATGCCCAGAAGGGTGCCGTGGGCGGCGACCTGATTCTTGAACCCCCGGTCGACCAGGTCCTTCTTGACACTGCCGCCGGCGCTCTCGGAGCTCTCGGCGACCTGGTCGAGCAGGGCGATGCCCGCGGCGTTGTCGTACGTGCTCGCTGCGAGGACGATGTCGGCGAGCAGACGCGCGGGTGGACGCACCCGTTGTAGGTCGTTGCCGAGGCGGTCGGCACGACAAAGAGACCGGCCGAGGCCAGGGACTCCGGGCGGGCGCGGAGCTCGGCGGCGGGGATCGGCGGCGGGGCTCACTCTGCACCGGTAGGCGTCCGCTGCTGGTGGCGCAGCCAGGCTGTCAGTGCTGCCTGGAGCTCGGCCACTTGCCGGTGGGTGAGGTCCTCGCCGACGGTGCCGACGTGCAGGCGTACACCCGCGGGCGTGACCGTCCAGCCCGCGCCGCGCCGTGGACCGGAGGCGAGGGCGCGCCCTTCGGCCAGTGCGCGCAGCGCCTGTCGGACCCGTGGGGGCATGCCGGCGGAGCCGGGCGGGAAGGGGGTTCGGGGCCGGGGCATGAGTCCGATCGCCGTGTAGAACGCGGCCAGGGCCTCGTCCAGTGTTCCGGGGCCGGCCGGGGCGGCGCCCGTGAAGTCTGCGATGAGTTCCGGGTGCGGGCGCGGGGCGTGCGGGCCGTACGGCTTTACGTGCAGGGCGTGCTCGTCGGTGTCGAGGCGGACGAAGGCCGGAGGGATCAGTTCACGGGTGTAGCCGCGGCCGAGCAGGGTGGCGTATACCTTGCGCAGCTTGGCTGCCTGACGCGGTACCGGATGCGGATCCGGGGCGATCGGTGCGTGCGGCTTCGCAGGCCGGGGCGCCATCCCCAGCAAGCCGGTGCTCTGGTGCAGCACGCCGGCCTGGGTCAGCACCAGCGTCGCCTGCCGGCCCTTCCCGTCCGAACCGAGCCGGAAACCCACCACCATCGTGCCCATCCGCGCTGCCCTCCCCCGGCCACCGTCTGCCGCGGCCCGTCATCGCCACGCTAGCCGGACCACACGTCGTGGGGACCGGGATGGCGATGTTCCATCTGGGTGCGGGCAACACGTGCTACGGCGGGGCCGGAGCGTTCAGCACATCGGGCCGACTCATCCGGCGGACGCGGCCAACCCCCTGGCGAGCCGTCGTCCCGACCAGCGTGACGGCCAGCGGCAGCGCCGGCCCGCCGGGGAGCTGTAACGGCCATGGCTCACAGCTCAGCAGGGTGTCCGTTGATCGGGGCCGAAAGGTGACCCCGCGCCCGCGAAGATCGAGGCGCTGCGGTCGAAGGCGAAGCGGTTGACAGCGCGCGGGTGGCTGGCCGAGCCGGCGCCGGGCCGGTTCACGCTCGCGAAGGCCGTGGCCGGCCCAGGCGGCGGGTCATGAGCGTCGTCATCGACGAGTAGACCATCGCCTCCGCGCTGCTGGTGGACCGTTCGAAGTCCCGCGTGAGGCGGCGGCTTCGCATCACGTGGGCGAAGAACCGCTTCACGATCCACCGCTTGGGCAGCACGACGAAGCCGCGCATGTCGTCACTGCGTTTTACGATGGCGAGGACCAGGGCGAGGACGGTGAAGCCGTACCCGACGAGGCTGCCCGTGTGGCCGCCGTCGGCCCAGACCAGTTCCAGCCGGTGGTGCGCGGCGGCGACCTGGGCGAGCAGAACCTGCCCGGCGGCGCGGTCGCCGATGTCCGCGGCGGTGACCATCACCCCCAGGCACAGGCCGAGGCTGTCGACCACGGCGTGCCGCTTGCGGCCGTTGATCAGCTTGCCGCCGTCGAAGCCGCGGATGTCGGCACCGACGACGGCGTCCGCCTTGGTTGACTGGGAGTCGATCACGCCCGCCCTCGGCTCCGGCTCCCGTCCGGCCTGCTCGCGGACCTTGCGGCCGGAGCCGGTCGTGGAACTCCTTGACCAGACCGTGGTCGCGCCAGCGGCGGAAGAACGCGTAGACCCGGTCCCACGGCGGGAAGTCGGCCGGCACGGCCCGCCACTTCGTTCCGTTGTCGACGAGGTAGCGGACCGCGTCCAACATCGCGCGATGGCAGTACACCTCCGGCTGCCCGCACAGCCAGCCCGGCACCGGCAACAGCGGCCGCACCACCGCCCACTCCGCATCGGACATGTCGGTCGGGTAGCGGTGCTCGCGTACCCCGTTGTCAGCAGCGTTTCCGAACTGGTGAGCCAGGCAATCACACGAGTGGGTGACTGCGCTGGACTCCGCAGCCGCAACTGCGGAAAACCGCGGCAACAGGGCCTCCTGGAACACTCGCTGGCGTAGACACCCTCCGAGCTACCACGAGGCCCTGCTTCCATTCCCGGCACCGACCGCGATCACCCGATCGCGACTCCCGCTCGACGGGACACCGCTCCAGATCAGAAAGACAAACGCAACGTTGAGCATGCAGACAAGTGGGGAGTGACGGGGTCACGGGATCGCTGATCCTGGCCACCCGGCCTCGCGGACACGAAATTGTGGAGCATCACCGAGCTGCCCAGGGCTAGGTTGGCGCGGTGCATCCGATCCGTTTCGAGGGTTCTACGACAGACGGCCTCCATCTCTTCCACTACCTCCCGGGCAATGACCTGGCGGTCACTCGGCACTGGCCTGGCCTTTGGCACGAATGGCCTGAGGAGGGGACGCCGTACACCGAGTGGGCGGTGAACAACAACAACATGGAGGAAGTCGCCGTCTATGTGGGCCTGGTGTGGCGGCTGACGGCCGGCCTGGACCGCTATGCGATCCCGACTTACTACTGCGACGACGCCGAGCGTTTCCTGGAGCAAAAGCCGATGTTGGTGAGCTGGGAGTACGAGGTCGACGCCGAAGCGCCGACCGCCACCACACGGGACAAGGGGTTCGTACCTGGTCGTACGGCAAAGCCCCTTCGGGCGGAGCCGGACAACGCCGGTCGTGCGGGCTTGTTCCGGTTGTCCACGCCTCGCGACCTGGTATCCGCGCTGCACGCGGTGATCTTCGACGCCTCGTCGGAGACCACGGTCTTCGCAGTCGCCCCCGGCCCGGAGCGTCTCCAGCGTCTGGTGAGCGCGTTGAGCGGCCCAACTCCCCCGACTCTGGCCGATGTCCTTGAGGAAGAAGGGGTGTTCGTGGACCTGACGATCGGTTCGGATTTCGACTACTACGACTCGATCACAGTGGCGTCGCGCGCCGATCTGCGGCACCGGGTCGATGACCTGGCTGCCGACTATGCGCGCAGGATCTCGGCATATGAACTGCGCTTGAACGATCTCGCGAGTGTTCCGGACTTCCTCCGGGCGATGCCGGAGCTTGCCGGTGTGGTCTTGGACGCTCCCTGAGCCCTCGATCACTCGATCACTCGATCGATACTCCCGTTCGATCGGCAAGCCGCTTGATCGGTACGACAACAGCTTCTGAGCACTTCCTCAACGACCTTGCGGAGCCCTAAATGGCACCCTCCTGAACGGGATCCACGGATTCCGTGTGATCTGGGTCATCGGCCGGGGCGCCGACACGCAGCGCCGCCTCCACCCGGCGGTTGCTGGTCATGGTCGACGTGACGGCGGTCATGGTGAGGAGGAGGCCGGCGGCAGTGTAGAGCGGGGTGCGTACGTCGTAAGTGGTGGCCAGCCAGCCGCCGAGGAAGGCGCCGAAGGGGGCGGCGCACATGGCGAGCATGCGGGAGGTGGAGGCGACCCGGCCCATCAGGTGGGCTGGGACGATCGCCTGTCGGAGAGAGGGGCCGAGCACCATCGTGGCGCCCATGCCCGCTCCGCAGACGGCGAGCGCGAGGCCGGCGACGTACGGGTTCGGGGCGGCGGCAAGGCCCAGGATGGCGAGTCCCTCGACTGCGGCCGTGCAGGTCAGTGCGGTGCCGGTGCCGAGTCGTCGGCCGAGGAAGGAGGCGATGCCCGCGCCGAGCAGACCGCCGGTGGCCTCCGCCGTGAGGAGCAGGCCGAAGCCGAAGGTGTCGATGCCGAGACGATCGTGCGCGAAGAGGGCGAGTACGGTCTCCACGGCGAGGAAGGCGATGTTCCCGACCGCCGGCCGCAGCGCGAGCCCGAGCAGCAACTGATCCCGGAACACGTACGAGGCGCCGGCCCGCGCCTGCCGCAGCAGCGACTCACGGGCCTGTGGCACGGGCCGGGGTGCGGCAGGCAGCGACCGTACGAGCAGTGCGGAGAGCGCGAACGACACCGCGTCGGCGAGCAGCGGAACCGCCCGCCCGAGGGCGAGCAGGGCACTGCCCGCAGGCGGCCCCGCGAAGCCGGACGCGGCGGTCTGGGTGCTGCGCAGGCGGGAGTTGGCGCGCTCCAGGAGTGCGGGGTCGCGGCCGAGCAGATCCGGCAGATAGGCCGTGGCGGCCGTGTCGAAGAAGAGTCCGCCGAGGCCGAGCAGGAAGGCGACGGCCGCGAGCAGCGGAATGCTCAGCACGTCGAGCGCGGCCGCTGCCGCCGGTATCGCGAGCAGTACCGCACGCGCCGCGTCCGTGACCCACATCGTGCGCCGACGGTCCCAGCGGTCCACCAGCGCACCGCCGAGCACCCCGAAGAGCAGCCACGGCAGCGTTCCGGTGGCCGTGACGACGGCGAGCGCCATCGGATCCCGCGTCAAAGTCAACGCGAGCAGAGGCATCGCGGCATGCGACACCCCGTCACCGAGCGAGGACACCGTCTGCGCAGTCCACAGCCGTCCGAACCCGGTCGGCAATTTCCGGAAGTCTGAAGTCACTTGGCGTCCCCTTCGGCCTGCTCGCGCCGCGCCGGGTGGAACAGTGCGAAGACGAGTGACGCGTCCGGCAGCGACGGATCGGACAGCTCCCGGTACTCGTCCGCCAGTGCCTGCAGCCGTGCCCCCAGTTCCGCGAACTGCTCCTCCGTGAGCCGCAGGTGCGCCATCCGTACGTGCCGCTCGCCATCCGCCGGCGACGCCTCCAGGTCCGCCACCGCATGCCGCATCAGGACGTCCGGCCCTCCCTCGCCCGGATCCGGCAGCACGATCGCCCGCGCGGCCATCGCGTAGTACCGCTCGGTGACCCCCCGGACCTTCCGCGTCCGTACCACCTTCACAAGGCCGGCCCGTTCGAGCAGCCGTACGTGGTAGCTGGAACTCCCCTTCGCAAGGCCCACTCGCTCGGCGATCTGCGTAATCGTCGCGGGCTCGAAGCGGAGCACGGCCATGATCCGGTGACGCGTGAGATTGGAAACGGCGCGTAGCTGCTCGTCGGTGGTGACGTGGAACGTCTCAGGAAGGTCATCGGTAGGCATGCCCCCAATGGTCAACGTTTCTTGACCATTGCGCAAGGGGTTTTCGTTCGGGCTTCCGGAATCGGCTGTTCCGCACGCAAGGCCTCCGCTCCCAAGGACGGCGCGCCCGGTCGGGTGAACTACCGGCGAGTGGCGCGCCCGCCCGCCGGCGGAAGGGCGACCATCGAGGAGAGCATCACCCGAGGGAAGGGGCTTTCCGTGCGCCGTGCACTGGTCATCGTCGATGTGCAGAAGGACTTCTGCGAGGGCGGCAGTGTTCCGGTGAAGGGCGGCGCGGACCGGGCCGCCGCCATTGCCGAGCTGGTCCGGCGCGCCGACGGGCAGTACGCCTACGTCGTCGCCACCCGTGACCACCACATCGACCCGGGCGCCCACTTCTCCGAGAACCCCGACTTCCAGGACTCGTTCCCCGTGCATTGCGTCGTCGGCAGTGAGGGAGGCGAGTTCCATCCGGACTTCGCGCCCGCCGTCGACTCCGGGCACGTCGACGAGGTCTTCTTCAAGGGCGCGCACTCCGCCTCGAAGAGCGGTTTCGAGGGCTCGGCCCAGGACGGCACGGCACTGTCCGCCTGGCTGAACGCCCGCGACATCTCCGACCTCGACGTCGTCGGCATCGCGACCGATCACTGTGTGAAGGCCACCGCACTGGACGGAGTGCGCGCGGGCTTCACGGTGCGGGTCCTGCTCGACTACACCGCCGGCGTCGCCGCCGATACCACACGCGCCGCACTCGACGAGCTGCGCCGGGCCGGTGTCGCACTGAGCGGCGAACCTGTCGTCGCCTGAACAGGTCCCTGTCTGCTGCAACGATGGTTCAGCGAGCCCAAGCCCGGCCGTCCACAGCCCGGCTGCGGGGTCGCCGATGGCGACGGTCCGCGATGGTCATGACCGCCTGCCGTTCTACTGACTTCCGACGCCTTCTCCCCGGCCGGTGTGACGGCGGTGGCGTGGTGTTCGCCCTTGCCGACGTCCAGGCCGAGGAAGGCGTCGATGTCGCCGGTGTCGAGCACGTGCGGGCCCCTCCATCACGCTTTCGTCGGGCCTGGCACGGCACCGAGCTGCCACCTCCACGTTACGGAGAGCCCCTCCGGCTCGGGTGAAGGCCGGTGCCGCACTTCAGCGCCCAGCAGGCGACGCAGTCCTTGCGCAAGTCAGGGGCGAACACGGGCACGGCAGTTGCCCCTGCCCCTTAGCTTGGCGTTTGACGTCGCAGGTCAATCGACCTGCTGCGTTCCCCGGGAATCGGCGGCGCGTGAGGCGGCCGTTCTTCACGCTTCGAGATGTCGAGTAACGAAGCGCGAAAGAACGGCCGCTGCCCATGAGTCTCCCCGTCGACGTGTCTGATGCGCAGCTGTTACGGGCGACGCCACGAGTGTCCTGATCTCAGGTCAGATGTACGGATGATCAAAACTGTTGGAAGGCGCACCTGCGCGCCGAGGGCTGGGTCGTGCGAACCCGCCCGCGCCCGTTCCCCTACGCTGGTGCCCGCCACGTGGCGGATTTCGAACAGTGCGACGAACGGAGCGTGACAGGTGACGGGGGCGAACGGCGCGGAGCTGGTCGGCGAGGTCCTGGGCGGGCGATACCGCGTGACCGCGACGATCGGGCGCGGTGGTATGGGTGTCGTCGCCCGGGCGGTGGACCAGCTGCTGAACCGCGAGGTCGCCGTCAAGGTGCTACGGGCCTACACCGACGCCTCCCCCGCCGAACTGGCCGATCTGCGGGTCCGGATGCAGCGGGAGGCGCAGGCCGCCGCCCGTATCCGACACAGCGGTGTGGTCACCGTGCACGACGTGGTCGAGGAGCAGGGGCTGCCGGTCATCGTCATGGAGCTTGTCGACGGGCCCTCCCTCGACAACGTGCTCGCGGAGCGCGGCCCACTGGACCCGCGCGAAGCGGCCGCGATCGGCGCCAAGCTGATGGACGCGCTCGACGCGGCACACCGGGCCGGGGTCCTCCACCGGGACGTCAAGCCCGGCAACGTATTGCTTGAGCGCAGCGGCCGGGTCGTGCTCACCGACTTCGGCATCGCCAGCATGGAGTCCTCCGGCGACGAGGGCCTGGCCAAGTTGACCCAGAGCGGTCAGATCGTCGGCTCCCTCGACTATCTGCCGCCGGAGCGCGCACAGGGCCGGGAACCGGGTGCCGCGTCGGACATCTGGGCGCTCGGCATGACGCTGTACGCAGCCGTGGAGGGCGCTTCGCCCTTCCGCCGTACGTCGGTGTGGTCCACGCTGACGGCGATCGTCGGCGACCCGCTGCCGGAGCCCCGGCGCGGCGGACCGCTCACCCCGGTGCTGCAGGCGCTGATGGCCAAGGACCCGCTGCAGCGGCCCGACGCCGGTCAGGCGCGCGAGATGCTGGAGGCGGTCGCCGGGGGCAGGACGACGGACCTCGCGCCGACACCGGCCCCACAGCCCGTCACTCCGCCGGCCTTCGGCCCCGCCGCCGCGCCGTTCTCCCAGCCCGCCCCCCAGCCCGTCGCCTCCTACACGCCGACCAATGCCTACGGCGCCCCTCCGCACCCGGGCGCCGCGCAGCCGGGTGCCGCGCAGCCGGGTGCCGCGCAGCCGGGCACGGCGCCCGGCATACCCGCCGGCCAAGGCAGCCGTTCCGAGACCCGTGCCACAAGTGTTCGCGGGGGGCGCCACCGCACCCGTACCGTCGTCGCGGTTGCGGCCGCCAGTGTCCTCACCTGCGGCGGAGTCGCCTACGCCCTGATGGACATGCGGGGCGACGCGGTCGGCGGCGGGTCGGACGCGGCGCTTCCCACGGCGAACACCCCGGCCGACGGTGACACGGGCGGCACGTCCAACGGCCCGACCTCCCCGGGAAACCTGACGTCCATCAGCCCCAGCGGGGCGCCGTCCGGCAACCCCTCGAAGGGTCCCACTCCGACGCCGGGCAAGGGCGGCGGCGAGTCGGCCGCGGGCCCGTCCGGCTCACCGAAGGCCACGCCCGGTTCGACGGTGAAGGAGCCCGTCCCGGTGTCGACGGCGTGCACGGGCTGGGCCCACTCGAACCGCAGCAACGGCTACGGTGTGGTGGCCGAAGACACCCACCTCTACACCGGGCCGTACGCGGAGTGCTCCTATGTTTCCGCGGCCAAGCCGGGTGTGAAGGTCTATTACCACTGCTACGTCACCAATGCCCATGGCAACAAGTGGATCTACTCCCGTATCGAGGGCACGAACACCGAAGGCTGGCTGTTCAGCGACAAATCCACCCTGAAGAGCGGCACACTCGCCCGCTGCTGAAGAGAGGGCTTCCGGGGTGGCGGCATCAGCGAGGCGCTGAACGGTCCGGTAGGTCATGCCGAGCCGGCATTGGATAGATCGTCGGCTGTGGCCGGCGGCCAGCAGCGCGTGGTCCTCGGTGCAACTGCTGGCGGAAGCCCGTCGGCTCGCTGAGGCCCTTGGCCTGCTGAAGACTTCGATCCACACTCCGAAGAGGTCATCAAAGCCACCGATGCCGAGGAGCCGGAGCCGGCCACCGAGAGATGGCAGCGATACGGTGTCGAATCCTACGTCTGCCTGCAGCTCCTCCAGGCCGCGAGACTCTCGATCGCGACCGGAGCAGCCATCGACGACCTGCGCTCCAGCTCCGCATCCCTCTCCCCCAGACGCGCCGAGCTTGGCGTTCGCCTGCTCCACGCGGGCGACGTGGCGCTGGAGCTCGTCATGGTCGAGCGGGGGCTCCGAGCCCCGAATCACGCCACGCCTGCTCGCCCATCTGCTCGGAAAAGCCGTCGCTCCAGGCGCCTGGTCTGGGTGACGAGCCTGGTGTTGCGGGCGTATGCGTTTGGCGAGGCACCGAATGCGCTTATCGGATGAATGCGGCGGCGTCAGGGCAGCCCAAGGGGAACTGCACGCGGGAGACGTGGTCGGCTGGTTCCGGCGCCCCTCGTCGACAGTCTGCGGCAGGACGGACTGGGGTTGCCGTGTGGAGCGCGTCCGAGGGGACGTCTCCTGGCGCAGAAGGAGGAACCCCTGATGTCCTGGCAGAACTTCCGAGCGAAGGGTCCGGTTCTCGGTCTCCGGCGACCGCATCCGGGCTGGCTCCTGGCCGCGGCCGGCCTGGCAGCCAGCTGTGTGGCGGCGCTCCCTGCTCCGCTCGCCCACGCCGCCGAAAAGCACGTCCCATGCTCGGTCACGGCGCTCGTCGAGGCGATCAAGAAGGCCAACGCCTCACCGGGCGCCGACACACTCCGCCTGGCACGCAAGTGCACGTACACCCTCACGGCACCGGACAGCAATGACAACGCCAACGGCCTGCCGTTGATCACCACCGACATCACTATCCACGGCAACGCAAGCACCATCAAGCGAAACTCGCAGGCCACCACGCCGGACTTCCGCATCCTCGCCGTGTCAGGGGAGGGCAACCTCACCCTGGAAAGAATCACAATCGCTGGGGGAAGGACTGCCGATGCCGCCGATTGCCCGATCGCACCCGACCTGATCTGCGGCGGTGGAATCCTCAACGCAGGCACGCTCGCGCTGCGCGCCAGCCGGGTGACCGGCAACAGCGCCGCCGGCAGCGTCAGCGACGCGGTGCTGGGCGGCGGCATCCACAACGAAGGCACTGCCACGTTCACCGACACCCGGATCGACGGTAATACCGTCACCAACACCGGCTCTGGGCAAGCCATCGGCGCAGGGGTGAGCAACTTCGGCACTCTCACCGTGAACCACGGCACCATCACCCGCAACTCTGCCGCCGCGACGGGGCTGCAGGCGGTCGGCGGCGGCCTGAACAACTTCGGCGACGCCTCCGTGACCAGGACGGTGATCAGCGCCAACACGGCGACCAACACGGGTGGGGGGTTCGCGCGGGGCGGCGGCATCGGCAACGCGGGCAGCCTCACCGTGAGCGGCGGCTCCGTGCACAAGAATCGTGTCGATTCTTCAGCGGGCATTGTGGGAGGCGCCGGGATCACCAACCGGGCGGAGCTGAAGTTGAACGCTACTTCCGTCCGCGACAACAACGCCAGCGCATCCGACGGCACAGTCGAAGGCGGTGGCCTGCGCAATGCCCTCGGTGGCACGGCAACGCTGACCGGCACTCCGGTCAGCGGCAACACCGCCGACGCACCAGGCGGCACCGCGCTGGGCGCCGGTGTCTTCAACGGCGCCGACAGCACGACCTCCCTGGAACGCAGTCACGTAAAAGCGAACATCGCAAGGGCCTCCGGCGGGAGCGCCGACGGCGGCGGCATCTTCAACCAAGCCGCCCTCGGCGCCGTAACACTGACCAACAGCCGCGTCGCGGGCAACCGCCCGAACAATTGCGCCCCGCCCGGCAGCGTAGCCGGCTGCACAGGCTGAGCGAGCCCCCAGCCAGGGCCTGCGCCACCCGTGATGCGGGCCCTGGCCGTAACGAACTCTCCCGTAGCGACCCACACACCCAGACGGCAGCCCTTCGCCAGTGCACGGCCCTGACGTCGTAGGGGACGAAGGTGCTGCATCACCTCGCAGGGTCACGGTGACGGTAGCTCCGCCGTCCCATGGCCAACTCCGTGACCATCGGGCTGGGGAATTACGCGATCGTCCACAGGCTTACCGGAGGGCGGTCTACACGCGTTGGCGGCGGCGTTCACTGTCGGCGGCGGCCGTCGGCCATGGTGGTGTTCATGCGGTCCTCGTGGTGTGGACGTCGGGCAGGGGCTGGCCAGTGCGGGGCATGCCAAGCATGACGCTCCGGCTGCGGCGTACGACTGCGACGGCCTCGCCGATCTGCGCCTGTCCTCGGCCGTGAGGTCACCGAGATCGGCCTTGACCCGCTCGATCAGTCGGCGCACCTGCGGATCTCCTCCTGCGAGGCGTGGCCTCACTGCGCGCTCCTGACAGACGTCCCGCGGCCATCGAAGTCTTCGTGCGAGTCGCCGACTGCGTCGAGGGACTTGTTCCGATCACCGGGCCCGCTGCGTCCACGGAGGCCTTCCACGAGGGCCAGCGGATGTCCGCACAGATTGTGACGATCGACCACGAGCGGAGCCGGATCCTCTTGGCCGAACCCGCCCCGTAGCCCCTGAACGCTGCGCCAGGCGGGTCCGCCCAGCCCTTTCCGGACCCGGCACGCGGCCCGGCCGCGGCGGGGGCGGACGTAGGCCGAGACGCCGGGCAGGTCTGAGCGTCGGGAAGACCGGTGGCCCCCTGAAGTGATGACTTCGTGAAACAGGGACGACGGGACCATCATCGAGACCGGCACCGACTCCTACCGCCTCGCCGACACCCGAGCTCGCGCCGAGCACGCTGAAGCCGGCTATGGCGGGGGCGGGAAACCCCACGCTGGTCCGCCGTCCAAGGGGCAGCGGACCGGCCAAGCCTCATGACCTGCTTCGTTCTCCGAGTGCGAACGACGCTCGTTCTTGCCACTTCGTGCCGTCGTGCACCATGAGTTCAACCGACGAGACGTGAGACGTGAACGGGAGCCTGCCTACGAGGTCGGCCTCGATCTCCTCCAGGACGGCATCTTCCTGGCGTTGAGCGATCGTCAGGTGCGGCACAATCTCCGCGAACCGGCCCCCATACGGCGGGGCCTCGGGCCATCGATCAGCGATCGCCTCCGTGAGCTGCCGCAACTGCGTGTCGGGCTCGGGAACGAGATACGACACTTCCGGGAGCCGTCCACATCTCTCGAATCGCAGGTCAAAGGCCCGGTGACTTCCCAGCACGTCCGCGAGAGCGGAGTAGACGACCGAATCTATTCGGCTCTCGTGGAGAAACGGGAAGAGCACCGTGACATGTGCTGGAACCCCCGCCTGCGCTGAGGGATCCAACCGTTCACGCCACCCGCGGACCGCCAGGTCTGCCTCCGGGATCCGGACGATGAGCCCCGTCTGACCCGCCTGAAACGCGCTACCGCTGTCGTCTGCCATGACACCGCATGGTGTCACCCCTGTCGCACAGGGCACGGCTCCTTTTCGGCTGAACGATCAGAACCGATCTCCGGACAGGTCGGCGAGGGACCTACCGAGAAGGCGGCACTCCCGCCAATCAGCACCCATCCACCTTGACCAAAGAGATATGGTCCCCCGCCGCTGCGGTTTCGTCGTGTGCGGCCTGCAACGGCTGCAGAGCGAGACGCCGTCTCGGTAGGACCCTCGCCGACACCCGACAGCCGTCCGACCGTCGGGGGCGGGCCGCAGAGCAGACTCGGACGGCCGAGCAAGAGCTGCCGCCGCCTGCACGGGCGCCGGCTCGCTCCCCGTGCCCGGCACTGCTGACCTACCGCGACGGGGCGGCTGGACTCGACGGTCGACTAAGAGGTCCTAACAAAGGCGTTGGACATGTCGGTGGGTGATGAGGCAGGTGGCGAGGCCGAGGAAGGCTTCGTGGATGTCGTCGCGTCGTTCCCAC
>NZ_JBIAHP010000030.1:0-78335 GCF_042870715.1 Streptomyces sp. NPDC006463
GGGCTGTCCCGTAATCCCCGGCGGGCGCACGACGCCGGCTACGGCACCTCGCCGCGTTGTCGGAACGCCCGAATACGCCCAGTATGGGGGCGCCCATCCGCCTTGCGATGCACCGCATCCGACGCCGTGCGCTGACCCACCGGGGATTACGGGACAGCCCTTAGGCAGTGTCTGATGGCTCTTGCCCGGGGTGGTGGATCTACCGCCCTTCCGGGCAAGAGCTCGTCATGGTGCGTCGGCATGAACTGACGAACGCTCAATGGGAGCGGATAGTCCCCGCTGCTGCCGAAAATCGGCGGGCCGGGTGGACGGTGGGCTGACCACCGGACCGTGATCAACGGGGTGCTCTACCGGACACGGACCGGCATTCCCTGGTGTGACCTGCCCGAACGCTACGG
This sequence comes from Streptomyces sp. NPDC006463, assembly GCF_042870715.1. Classification (NCBI taxonomy): domain Bacteria; kingdom Bacillati; phylum Actinomycetota; class Actinomycetes; order Kitasatosporales; family Streptomycetaceae; genus Streptomyces; species Streptomyces sp. NPDC006463. Next base: position 399 of record NZ_JBIAHP010000030.1, read on the forward strand.
AACCTGGCAGACCGTCTGCGAACGCCACCGCCGCTGGTCGGCCGACGGCACCTGGTCAAGAATCCTGCGCGCTCTGCAGGCCGGTGCCGACGCCACCGCGAAGGACGCCGGCGGCGCGTGGGCGGTCAACGCCGACTCGACCACCTGCCGGGCCCACCAGCACGCGGCCGGGGCCCGGCACGTTCCCCCGAAGGACCATCCCGAAAAGGGGGCGGCGCACGTGTGGACGAAGATGGGTCTGAGGCCCTGGGACGCTCCCGGGGCGGGCTGACCAGCAAGGTCCACCTGCTGGCCGACGACCGCTGCCGGCCCCTGGTCTGGCTGACCTCGCCCGGCCAGCGCGGAGACAGCCCGATGTTCATCCCGCTCATGCAGGCCCTGAAGGTGGCCCGCACCGGAACCGGCAGGCCCCGCACCCGACCGGACCGGGCCCGCGGCGACAAGGCGTACTCCAGCCGCGCCAACCGTGCCTACCTGCGCAAACGCGGGACCAAAGCAACGATCGCCCAGCCGGACGACCAGCGTGCCAACCGCCGACGGCGCGGCCGAGCCGACGGACGCCCGCCGGCCTTCGACCGCGAGCAGTACCGCCGACGCAACACGGTCGAACGCTGCATCGGCAAACTGAAACAGCACAGGGCCGTAGCGACCCGGTACGACAAACGCGACTACATCTTCCACGGCACCCTGGCCACCGCAGCCATCGTGATCTGGCTCCGCGATCTCGTCAAAGAGCCATCAGATGCCTAGGGGGTCGGGGCAGCCGTCGATGGCGAGGAAGACACTGACGGGCTGCCGGCCGATGACCTCACCGGTGAGGGGGCGCAGACGGGCAGGACGCGGATGGTCTCGGTCCAGGCCGAGGCCGCCTCGGGTATGCGCCTGCCGTTCTCCTCGGGCCACGAGCACTCACTCACCCATCCGCAGATCACGGCATGCAACCGATCGCACACGCAGAGGCATCAAGCGTACGCATCACGCGTACGCATCACGCGTACGCATCACGTATGGGTGGCCACCCATACACCCCCATCGTGAACACCGCATCCTTGTAGAGCGGCATGTCGGCGGTGGGGGCGTGGAGTTGCCGCGGGGTGGGGGTGCGACGAGACTGACAGAGAGAGGGGGTTGTTCCCCGAGGCTGCGGGTCCTGGGGCCGTGTTGTCGCCGGGCAGGTCTTCCGCGCCGATGAAATGAGGCGAGTGCGATGTCACGTCAGTACTACCAGCGTGGCCATCTCATCGAGGCCGAAGTGCTCGACGATGTCGTCGCGGTCAGGATGGGTGCGGACGGCGAACGCATGGCAATGGCCGAGGCTGAGGGGGAAATGGGAACGAGCGCGCTGAGTGAGATGCACGAGGCCGGGGTCGACGACGAGACCACCGAAGCGTTCGCCAACGCGCACTGGGTCTTCGTCAAACCGAGCCAGCAGACCCGTGCAGCGGTCCGCAGTGGCGAGGAGATCTCCGGGGCGGAGGCAATCGGCAAAGTCATCCGGCGGCCCAACGGCAGGATCGGTATCGCGACCGACGCGTTGACCGTCCGACTGCAGCCGACGCTCTCGGAGGAGGAGGCCGAGCGCGAGCTCCAGGCGGCCGGCCTGGACGTGGTGAATAAACTCGGCTTCGCGAAGAACCTGTACGAGGTTCGTGCCCCGTCGGCGGAGGACGCCCTTGCTGCCTCTGTCGAGCTGCACGAGAACGATCGTTTCGTCTTCGCCGAACCATCGTTCGTGGAGCACGTTCCCGCGCGGTTCAGCCCGGCCGGCCCCCGATACGCCCGTCAGTGGCAGTGGAGGAACGCCGGTGCCGACGGGGGTGTTCCGGGCGCCGACGTTCACATCGAGCCGGCGTGGGACCGTACCTTCGGGGACGGAATCAGGGTCGCCGTCATCGACAACGGCTTCGACACGCAGCACGCGGACCTCACCGACGCGGTGGATGAGACATCCGGCTTCTTCAGCAGCGGCGTAGTGGGTACGACCTTCACCCAGAACACCTCGGGGATGCCGGATAGCGATCACGGCACCTTCTGTGCCGGAATGGCCGGGGCCCGGCTCAACGACAGTGCGGGCGGTGCTGGTGCGGCCCCCGAGTGCGAGCTGATGCTGGTGGCGTGCCTGCCGGACCAGGTCGGTACACAGACGACGCTCGCCCGCGCGGTGGCCTACGCGGCCGACCCGTCAACTGAGGTTTCCGAGACCGGCCCCGAGCGTGGGGCGGACATCCTGGTCAGCAGCTTGGGCCCGAACATCGCGGCGTGGGATCTGACCAGCACTCTGGACCTTGCTCTCGAATTCGCCGCCACGAACGGCCGGCAGGGGAAGGGGCTTTCGATTTTCTGGGCGGCGAGCAACGGCAGGAACGTCGACATCAGCAAGGACGAGGTGGTCTCCCACCCGGATGTGATCGCGGTGGTGCGGTCGACCAACAAGGACCTGGAGGACAACGCGGCACGTGGCCCGGAGGTTGAACTGATCGCCCCCGGCGTCAACGTCGTGAGCACCACGTCCGGCGGCGGTTACGGCACCAACACGGGCACGAGCTTCGCCGCTCCCTGTGCGGCGGGGTGCGCCGCATTGGCGCTGTCCATGAACCGGGAGCTCACGCGTGACCAACTGCGCGATGTGATGCACGGGTCGGCCGACAAGATCGGAGGCCCGGGAGTCGTCTACGACGCGGACGGTCACAACGACGACTACGGCTTCGGACGGGTGAACGCCTCGCAGGCCGTGGAGCTCGCCGCCGGTATGACGCCATGAGTGAGGAGCTGGCGCGGTCTCCCGCTGCCGTGTCGCTGCCGAGAATGCCGAAGAGCTCCGGGAGTTCATCCACGAGACCCGGCCGTGCCGTCCCGCAGGGGATGCGGGCGGGCGTAAGGCTGGACCTCTACTTCCGCCGGGATCGGCTCGGCCAGGCCAGATCAGCCAGATCTGCAACGCTGATGGACATCACCGAGGTCGAGAACATCACCGACCCAAAGTCGCCGATCAGGCGGAGCGGCAGGCTCTTCTTGATCCATTAGTAGCTGGCGAGCGTGTGGATGGTGGCCGTGCCGGTGTTGGGGTTGGCGTCGAAGTCGAAGGTCCGCAACGACTTGTCCCGGGGAACCCGGCCGCCTTGATCCGCCGTTCCGAACGGCGCCGGGCCCGTCGTCGCACTCGGCCATCAGCAGCTCGGCGAGGAAGCCGCGATAGGTCGTCTGGTCCTTCATCGCTCGGTCGGCGATGTCGGAGAACTCGTTTCTGATCGAGCGAAGCCGCAGCAACGGCAGGCGGTGTCGATGGCCGTGTTCGCGGCCTGCTCGGTCAATCTGGAGGGCGACCACAAACGGATCCCGGTACGGGTGGATCTTGAGGGATCTGCGGTGTGTCCGTGGGTGACGTGCTTCATCGATGTCGTGGCGACGGCGATTGTCGGGGTGGCGGTCACCCCTCATCAGCCGGGCCGGGACGCGGTCCTGGCCGCACTGCGCACAGGGATAGCCGTACCGACCCGTATGGGCCGTTCGGTGGCCTGCCGGGGGGTGGACTGAGTGGATCGCGGTAAGGAGTTCTTGTGCCGGACGGTGGAGCGGGCTTTGGGTGCCTTCGCGGTTCCGGTCCGTGATCTGACTGCCTGCAAGCCGTACCGCAAGGGCACCATCGAGGCGTTGAACGACGCGGTCGAGGCGATGTTGCCGGTTTCTCTGCCTGGCTATATCCGCAGGGTCCGGCCGGTCGGTGCTCACCGTCCGGATCGACTCGACGGGCCCCGGGCTGTGGTCGCGGCCAGTGGGGTGGACTGGCGGGCGGGGTTCACCGTCCGTCCGGGGCGCCGAGCGGCGCGGTGAGCCGCGGACGCCAGCCTTCCTCCGTCAGCACCACCAGTTGGACCGCCGCCGCACGGGTGCGCAGCGGCAGCAGGCTGCTGATCGCAGCGCGGACATCGGCGGCGGCGGTCGGGTTGTCTGCACCCATAGCGACCGTGACATGGGCGGCTGGCCGCGCCCCGAAGCGGCCCCTGTACGGGCGCAACCCGGGCCACTGGGCGCGGAACGCATCCACGATCGGTTGGAGTTCCGGAACGGTGACGGCGACGAAGCCGGACGCCGTAACGACCTCCTCCAAGAGCAGATCAGCTGCCGGAAAACTCGCCGCCAGGGAACGCACGCCCTTCTCGTCCTGACCTGTCAGCGCCGATTCCGGCACGAATGGGTAGAGGAGCGAGACATGCGCCGGCACCCCACGACGCACCAGAGCCGGATCGATACGCCACGCCGCATCGAGGAGCGGGGCGGCATCGGGCAAAACTATGACGACGGCAGTGGTTCCTGGCTCTGGCACTCCACCATCATCGCAGGTCAGGTACGGGACCCGACACTGCCAGACTGAGTGTTTCGGGGTGGTGGGGCCTGGCCCAGGCTGCGTGAGTGGTCACGGAACATCAGGCCAGAAGGACGTGCGCCTGCCCGCCTGGCGAGCTTGCCCGCCGCCTGGTCGGCACGACCTTGCGCGCCCTGACTGCCCCGCCCGGTCGGGCAGTAGTGGCCGACCGCGGCCGTGGTGGCGCCTCTCGGCCGCCGCATGCCCCGCGTTTACAGCGGGCGGCCTTGTATGGCTCTGCCCCAGGCAGGCCGCCAACTCGTCACAGGGCCGGTGAGGGCGGCCCGGCCCCCAGAGCGATCACCCGCGCAACTTGGCTGCTGATCCAAAGCCAAAACGACTGGGTTGTCTCCTGTGGCCGTCGAACCTTGAGTCCGTGCCGTCGAACGTTGACGGAAGTTACTGAGTTTGTAGTTGTGGCGTCGATGTGAGCCCCGTTCCGGTGAGGCATCCGTCGATGAGGTGGCTGCGGTATTGGATCTGGCGGAGGCCGTGTCGGAGTCGGCGCATGAGGTGGCTCGGGTCGGCGAAGGCCGTGTTGGCCATGGTGGTTCGGCGGAGGTACGACCTTGCCTTCCGCAGGGTTGAGGTCGGGTGCGTACGACGGCAGGTGGTAGGCGGTGAGCCAGTCCTGCGCGTCGATGAAGGCTTTCATTCGGCGGTCTTTGCGGACGTTCAAGTCGTCCCAGATGAGGACGAAGGTGCGCCGAGCTGCTGGTGGGCGGCGATGAGGAGGTCGCGGTACTCGATCCAGGCGAAGCTACGGGGTGGGTTTCGGCCCACGTGACGAGTTGGCCGGCGTAGGCGGAGTCGGTACAGACGACGGTGATCTCGGGGTGCATGAAGCGGAGGCGGAAGAGGACTTCCTTGCCGACGGTCTCGGCGGCTTTGCCGCTCTGGGAGTCGATCACGGTGGCGACCGCTCTGGGGGGATTTGCCCTTGTCGCGGCGGATGCGTCCGCGCAGGTGGTCGCGGACCTGACCGACGACACGAGCCACGGTCCAACGTGCCATGAACCCCCAGACTGTGCGCCAGGGCGTTTTGTTGAAGCAGAGATGTCAAGCGGTGTGCTTATGGAGCACGCCGAGGTAGTGGCGTTCACGATGAGGCACGTGGTCGTCACGGCGAGGCGTGAAGAACACCGCGCAGACGTTCGCCGGGTGGGTAAGAAGGCTGGATTGCTCTCCGAACGTGAGGCGGTCGTTGACGTCGTCGGCGCAATCGATGGCGTCAAGGCTGGCGATCAGGTCTGCTCGGAGCACGGTGGACGGGTACGACTCTGAGTCTGGCGTCCACTGGGAGAAGTCCCCGATGGTCATGCGGTTCACGGTCGCGACCCACCATGCGCACGTCTGTCGGGTCCACTGGCCGGGCGGGAGCCGGCTGGCCGTGGTGCGGCACAGTGTTGGTCAGTCGGACGACGCCGCTGAGGCTGATGATGGCGCTTCCTGACCCAGCCTGGGCGGCGCCTAAGGTGCTGGGGGTCGATGATTTCGCGACCCGCTGCGGGCAGCACTACGGGAGCGCGGGTCCGGCACTCATGCGCCAGTGGGACACGCCGGAGAGGGAGCCGTCCTGCCACCTGTTGAAGGCGTTGTTCGGGCAGTAGGTGCCGACGTGGAGCTGGATTTCCAGTCCTCGGTGGGCCAGACGCGGCGATCCGGCGCTGTAGGGGTGAGCCTGCAGGGGCTGTCGGCTGTCGGCTGTCGCCCAGCTCAGCTTCGCGGCAGGGCAGGGGGGAGGCACGGGGCGGGGCTGCTGATGAAGTGCGTGCGTTCGTCCAGATGGCGGTCTGCCTCGTCTCCTTCGAGGGGCACCCGCGTCCGGGCCAGTCGGGTCTCGTTCTGGTCGGCAGCGGAATTGCCGCCCGACCGGGCAGTCGAACCGCGGACGAAGGGATCAGGGACATGAGGACGTGGCGGCGGTGCCTGGCGGCTGCGGCGGTGCACAATCCGTCGGCGCGCGGGGACTACGCCGCTGCGGCACGGTATCTGCGCAGGCGCGATCCGGCCCTGTATGCAGCCATCCGGCTGCTGGGATGGGACGAGTACCAGCCCCACGCGATCTCCGGATACGCCTTCGCGGGTTTCACCGACGATCTTTGCGATCACGGCACGCCCGATGAGCGTATGCGCCGGTTGGACAGGTGGCACGAGCACGTCAGGACCGCCCTGGCCTCCGGGACGGCCCGGCACCCGGTGCTGCGAGCCTATCTGCGCTCAGTGCAGGACCGACAAATGCCGCACCGCTGGATCCACGCCTACCTGGAAGGTGCCCGCGTGGACCTGAACTTCAACGGCTTCGGGAGCGACGCCGACCAGCAGGCGTACATCGATCAGTTGTCATGGCCGTTCGCCATGCTCACAGCAGACCTGGTACACTGCGGCGGCGGAAGCCCTCGCTACGCACGCGTGTGCCGCTCCCTGGCAGAAGCCTGGCAGCGTGCCGACTTCCTCACCGACCTGCACGAGGACCTGCGCGGCGGACGCCTCTACCTCCCCGCCGACGCCCTGTCCCAACACGGGGTCACCCGCAGCGACCTGGAAAGCGGAACGAACTCCGCGCGGGTACGGGCGCTCGTGTGTTCTGCCGCCGATGTCGCGCTCGCGGCCGCACGGGAGTCTGCCGCCATCATCGAGGAGATGCCTGTTCCGCTGCACGCGCTGAACAGATTTGCGGTACGCCTGGCCCAGCAGCGCCTGGAGCAGGTCAAAGTCCTCGGCGCGGCCATCACCCGAGCACCCGTCCGCGACTACCCGGCGGCGTGCCTCAAGCTGATGACTGCGGCGTACTGCGAAGCCCGCAGAACACGGCCTAAACAGCTCGCGCCAACGGCACGCGCGGCCCGCGCAGTTCCCGAGCTCGAAACCAAGAACCTGCCGACAGCGGGTACAGCAGCAGTGCGCCCACCCACCCCACCCCGCGACGCGTCTTGGGAGCCGCTCCAGTCCGTCGGGGATGACGAAACGCGCCATGGGAGCACCCGGAGTGGGACCGCCGGAGACGCGCGCGGCAACCAAACACGCCCCTAGCTTGTTCTTAATCTTCTGGCGCTTCTGAAGTGGTGCGGGCAGGGTGGGCGGCATGACAGACGGTTCCGGCCCTGTTCCTGTGGACGTAGATGACCGTCAGGCGATAGAGCACCTCCCTGGTCGTCCCTTGAACCGGAGACGTCCGACGGGTGCATTGGCACCGGGTAGCCGGGTCGTGGTCGTTCGTGCCCAGGACTGGGATGGTCCTTGGCAGGTCGAGTTTGCTGGAACGGTCGATGCCATGGGTGCACCCGAACCCAACGAGCATGCCCAGGCGCTCGATGGCGAGTTGCTGTACTGGGTCAGCTTCGATACGCCGCAGTACGACAGCGGCGGGGACGGCCCCTATCGCAAGGCCCAGATCTGGGGTCGGTACCTGAGGAGCGAGCCGGAGTCCGATGTATAGGCATCCCGCAGGTCGTGTTGCCGCGCTCGAACGTCCGTCGAACTGGGTCGCTGACCTCGGGGTTCGCCAGACGTGGGGGCGGCCTTCGTCTGAACTTGTGCTCCGACCAAGGTGCAGGCGACCAAGACGAAGGCCGTGAGGTGAGTCTGCTGCCAGGTGCTGTCCGGAGGGACGCGCTCGCGGAAGCGTCACGCTTTCGGAGCGCGCTAGGTGTCTGACCGCCCGGCGCGACAAGTACTGAGCACGACGCGACGGCCGTCGCCGAACCGTGAGCATGCCCGGGATGACGGCCCAAGCGCGACGAGGCCAAGCGCGACGAGACCCAGCGCCGCGCTCAGAGACCAGCTGTCGACCTCGGCATCCCCGCACGCCACCGCCCGAAGGAAACGGAGTGACTCTCCCCAAGCCGAAGCTCGCGAGCGACCAACCGTCACCTCAGGACTACGTTGATACCCCGTCCCTCGAAGATCTCCACGATCAGGTCGAACAGCGATCCCTCGCCATCGCTGGTAGGCACGCGCTCGGACAACGCCGCCCTGGCCTCGGCCGAGGATTCCCACTTCAAGGTGAACGGAGGGGCAGCGCCCCAACCACCTGTCAGGCAGTCGTCGAGAGCATCAAGGTTCCAGCCGAAGTATCCACCGGGCCCGTTGATGGTTTCACCCAGCGCGCAGTAGAAGCTGTCCTCGTCAACGATGTACCGACCGTCCAGCGCGAACACCTGGCCAGCGGCAGTGTCGACCGTCTTCTGCCGTCGGTACTGACGGGACCACAGCGCCACCGACAGCCATGCTCGTCTGCCCTCAGGGGCCAAGTCGTGCCACATACCGGAGTGATTCAGGCGGCCCATGCGGATCAAATCCCACATGCCGTCCGCCCCGGGCAGGGCGTTCTCGCACCACAGCGTCAGCGTGAGGTCGACGAGGCCGGCTCCGTGGGCGGAGGGCTGGGCGTCGACGACGGTGACCTCGCCGACAAAGTAGGACCCCATAGTGGCACCGTCAGCATCGAGGACGTCGAACCAGGCGTTGCCCGCCGTGGCACGACGACTGCCGACGTGATCAAGGCTCTTCAGTAGCCCACCCTGCGGGAAGCAACCTGCGAGGTGCACTCGCCGTGCTCCCTCGTCCTCCCGCAGCGGCGTGAACAACCCGTCGGCCTCCCGAGCGAAATCCCAGAAGTCGGCGTCGTCCTCATCCGAGGTCAGAGCGTACTTCTGCCCCTCACCGCCATGACCTGCTGATCGCATCGCGCTCCCCGTTAGAGCGCTGATCCTACCGGCGCCCCGCAACTTGCCTGGTTGACGTCGACCGTTCATCGCCCCCTCACCCCACCCCCCGCCGCTATCGGAGCCCCTTTGACGAGCCACATGCCCCCTACACCTGTGAGAGTGAAGTGCAGAGAAGGACCAAGATCAGAAGACGGGACACCACCGAAGCGATCACCGGCGCCATCACGGGCACCCTCGCCCGCCCGCAGCTCCTCGTCCTCGGCAGCCACGACCAGGCGGGCCGCAAGTCGGTCGCCATTATTCTGGGCGTCAATCCGGAGACGCTCAGGAACCGGGTCCGGGCAGCAAGCAGCTCAGAAGAGTGACTTCGGCCGAGCAGCGTTGGCTATCGAGATCGACAGTCCGTCGGTCAGCCATCTATGAGCCACCGTCATGTTCAGTACACGCCCGCCGGTGACCGTGCCGACCAGGGCCCAGTAGCGTTCCAGGCGGGGATCGAAGCCGGATGACCTCGACACCAGCCCATGCAGGAATTCGCGGAAGGCGGGGGTGTCAGGCTCCCGCCGGGCTCGCGCGTGGGCGGACACAAAAGCGTTCACCGCATCCCCGGCGCTGGGCGGGAGACCCTGGGCCAAAGCGGCGGCCGTCAGAACGGCAGCATCGTCGATCTCCCCGTAGAAGGCCGGGGCATCCCTCATCTCTTCGTCGTGGTCCTGGGTCCAGCGGGTGAAACTGGGCGTGGAGATGAGCAGATGAAGCTCGGCGTAGGCCAAGACCGAAGCGGGATCGGGGTCCTGCGGTGGGTCGGGTGACAGCATGGCGATCATGATGTCGAGTCGGTGCTTGGGCAGGGCCGCGGACAGCTCGCGATACCAGTGATCGGTGAGAGTGCGATGCGCCTGTGGGAGCCGCTGCACGCGAGAGAGGATCTCCAGACGCCGGAGCCGTTCCTCGCTCGGGCAGTCGTCCAGGGACTTGAGCGTGGCCTGGCGCCACCGTAGTTCGGTGAGCCGTTCCTGCACCGCTTCGAGCTCGGTCGCCACCAGTTCACTGAGGGAGCACTCACCGGTGACCATCTGCGTGATGGTCGCGATCGGGGTGTCCAGCGCCCGTAGACGCCTGATGAGGCGAATCCGCTCCCACGCCTCAGGTCCGTAGCGCCGATGACCACCGGTGCTACGGCTGGCCACGGGCAGCAGACCGCTGTCGGAGTAGTAGCGGAGGGTCTTCACCGGAACCCCCGTTCCGGCTGCGAGTTCACCAATGCTCCACGTGTCTTGCGTCACAGTCTCTTGAACCTCCAGCGCGCGGGAGGTCCTAGCGTATTGAGCACTGACCGCGTCGGTCCGCACCAAGTTCCCACCCCTCAGGCCTCCTACCGGCCTCAGCGGCCTCGTGCTGCCTCGCCCGATCCCGTCCCCGACCAAGAATGGTGAGTACCTATGTCCTCGACCATGACAGCACCGCGTCCATGCCGAAGAGTCAGGCTCCGTGCGGTGCTCTTCCCCTTGCTCTGCACGGTGGCTCTACTCACAGCCACCGCCGTGCCGGCGAGCAGCGCAGAATCCGGGGCCCTGGATTCCGCGAGGCAGAACGGTACCGTCGTACGGACCGACCACGGCCTGGTACGCGGCGCGTCACACGGCTCGTACACCACCTTCAGCGGCATTCCCTACGCTGCGCCGCCGACCGGACCGCTGCGCTGGCGCCCCCCGGCGCCCGCCGCCACGTGGCATGGCGTCCGGGATGCGACGACGGCGGCTCAACGCTGCGTGCAGATGCCGACACCAGGTGCGGGCGCGGTATTCGGGTCGGAGGACTGCCTCTACCTCAACGTCACAATGCCGACGCCTAAACCGGCCGCCCAGAAGCGGCCCGTGCTGGTGTGGATGCACGGTGGTGCGTTCCTGGGCGGTTCCGGCAGCGACTACAGCACTGAACAACTGGCCGTCAGGGGTGACACCGTCGTCGTCACGGTCAACTACCGGTTGGGAATCTTCGGCTACTTCGGCCACCCAGGGTTGGGTTCCGCCCCACCGTTCGGCCTGGCGGACCAGCAGGCCGCCCTGCGCTGGGTGCGGGCCAACGCGGAGCGCTTCGGCGGTGATCCGGGCAGTGTCACGCTGTTCGGTGAGTCCGCGGGCGCCCTCAGTATCTGCGCACACCTCACCTCGCCGACGGCCGTCGGACTTTTCCAGAGGGCCGTACTCCAGAGCGGTTCCTGCCTCATGTCCTTCCCGCGCGGCGCTCTCGGACCCGGAACACCGGCGTACGAGCCATTCGCCTCACAGCACGATGTCCAGGCGGCAGGTGCGCAAGCCGCCGGGCAATTGGGCTGCACAACCGGCGGCGCCGACGAAGCGCTGGCGTGCCTGCGCGGACAGAGCACAGATCGCCTCGCCACCGCACAGCTGATGCAGTCCTTCAACCGGCCCGCCTACGGCAATGCGCTGCTGCCCCTGCCGCCGGAGAAGGCGCTGACGGCGGGACGCTTCCACCGAGTGCCTCTCATCCAGGGCACCAACCACGATGAGATGCGGATGTTCGTCGGCCTTTCACTCGCTGCCTTCCCGATCCGCACCGAGGATGACTACCGCGCCCGTCTGACGGACGCCTTCGGGGCCGCAGCCCCAGCCGTCGAGGCGCAGTACCCGGCAGCAGACCACCCCACGCCCGCACTGGCCTGGGCCGCGGTGCTGACTGACCGATCCCTTACGTGCACCACACTGGCGGCCAGCCGGGCAATTGCCGCTCACGCCCCTGGCCTCCCCCTCTACGGCTACGAGTTCAGCGATCCGAACCCTCCCGCCCTCGCCGGTCTACCGGGGAACCCGGACTTCCCTTACGGAGCGGCGCACGGCTTCGAGATGCCGTTCCTGTTCTCCTCCTTCCCCACCGAGCGACCGTTGACCGACGCCCAGCGCGCCCTATCCGACCAGATGATCGATTACTGGACGAACTTCACGCACACAGGCACCCCGAACGCCCCCGACGCCCCGCTCTGGCCTGCCCTGCGCTCCGCGTCACCTCGCAACCAGCCGGTGCAGTCGCTGGCTTCCGGACCAGGTGCAATCCACCCCGTCGACGCGGACTCCGCACATCACTGCCCGTTCTGGGACCGCCTGCCCCGGTGATGCAGGAGAGGCCTCCCGGTCGTGATGCCGAGGAAGTGCGGCCGGGGGTGCGACGGCCGCCGAGCTCCTGGCTGCTCGACGACGTGGCGGTGCACCGCGCCGCATGAGGACCCGAGGATCGAAGCCCGTCGCTGTCAACGACGAACGGCTCAGTGAACTCGTACTGCATCTCGATGAGTTCGCTCACCGTGCGGTTCACCGCGCCCATCGCGTACAGGGCGAACGCCGGCATCCGACGCAGCCGGGCGGCGTCGGGGCGGCCGGTGGCGCGGTGGGCCAGGTCGACGAGCTCGCGGGTGGTGCGGGTGTGCGGATCGTTGGGGAGGTGCGAGATACGGCCCGGGGTGTCGGGGTGGCGGCCGAGGAGGGCGAGTGCCTCCCCGCCGGGGATGAAGGTGTGTGCGGCTGGTCCGGATCGCCGAGGACGATGGCGGTACGGTCGGCCAGGAGGGCCCGGGAAGACCAGGTCGCCGAGGTTGGACTGGGCACCGCCGCGCGGCCCGAAGCAGTCGGAGGGGCGCCCGATGGCCACCTCCACGCGCCCGGCCTTGTGCGCGGTGAGCAGGTCCTGGGCCATCCGGCCCCGGAACGAGCCCTTGCGCGTGTTCGCGGCGTTGGGGGTCTCCTCGGTGAACGGGCGGCCCCCGGGCGGCCCGTAGCTGTAGAAGTTGTCCATCGAGACCATTCGGGCACCGGCCGCCTCGGCCGCGGCGAGCGCGCCGGCCTGGAGTGCGGGGAACTCCTGCTGCCAGCGGTGGTACGGCGGATTGAGCGCCTGGTAGACGACGGCCGCGACGGCCGCGACGGCGGTGGTGAAGGCGGGATCGGCCGCGTCGCCGACGGCCACCTCGACACCGTCGGGGACGTCCGCGCGGCCGGACCGGTTGACGACCCGGACGGAGTCTCCTTGGCGCATCAGCGCCGCGGCGACGGCCGTGCCCACGGCGCCGGATCCGAAGATCACGTGACGGGGGGTGGTGTGTGCTTCACGCGTCGACCTCGCGGAGGGAGCCCGTGCCGGTGGCCCGGCCGGGGGTGGTGGCGAGCAGTCTGTGGAGGGCGTGTCGCGGGCGGCGAGGGCCGCGAGGTCGGTCTCGCCGAGCCCCGACACCCCCGGTCACCTTGCTGGGCGTTGCGGCTCTGGATGTACCCGAGCACCTGGTCGAGATCGAAGCCACCGCAGTCATCGACTGAACAGACCCTTTCCGCCTGGGCTGAACCGGGTTCGTGCTCACCGGCGGCGAGGCGGCCGCCGGCCCCGATCGCCGGCTTGCCTGAGGGTTCTTCGTGGTCTGTCGGCCGGTCGTCCGTGTCAGCCCGCTGTGCGTGGTGGGAGGTGTCGGGTGATCCGGTCGAAGAGTTCGACCAGGGGTTCGCTGATGTCCTTGCCGAACCCGGTGAGCCCGTAGGTGACCTGAGGCGGCGTCGTCGGCTCGACCGTCCGCCACACCAGTTCGTCCTGGACCAGTGCGCGGAGGGTCTGGGCGAGCATCTTCTCGCTGATGCCCTGGATGCTTTCGCGCAGCTCGTAGAACCGGAGGTCGTTGCTCCGCAAGGAGATCAGGACCCAGATGCCCCATCGGCTGGTTACGTGGTCGACCATGTCGCGCGCGGGGCAGTCGGTGTGAAACACGTCATACCGCCTCACCGCATCGTCGGCTCCGAGCTGCGCGCTACCACTCATGTGAGGAGCTTACCTTCAGGTATGTCCTTACCAAAAGTTAGCCCTCCTCCTAGCGTCAGGTGCACACACGGCATCGACGAAGGAGCTGATCATGATCGTGGTGACCGGGGCTACCGGGAACGTGGGCCGGCCGCTGACGCGGGCGCTGGCGGAGGCGGGCGAGGAGGTGCTGGCGGTATCACGGCATGCGGCGCCGGTGCCGGACGGAGTCCGCCATCTGGTGGCCGATCTCGCCGAGCCGGCCGCTCTGGAGCCTGCCCTCGTCGGCGCGAAGGCCCTGTTCCTGCTGCTGTCCGGAGACCTGCACGGTCCCGGAACCGGCCCGGCCGAAATCATCCCCCGGGCCGCAGCCGCGGGGGTTCGCCGGGTAGTCCTGCTCTCCACGCAGGGCGTGGCAACCAGGCCGTACGGTGCGACACGGATCGCGATGCGCGCACTGGAGGAAGCGGTTCAGGAGTCCGGTATGGAGTGGTCGATCGTGCGGCCGGGCGGCTTCGCCTCCAACGCCCTGTGGTGGGCCCACTCCGTCCGCGCGCAGCGGGTCGTCGCCGCCCCGTTCGCGGATGTCGGCGTCCCGGTCGTCGACCCGTGGGACATTGCCGAGGTCGCGGCGGCCTGCCTGCTGGAGGACCGACACCTCGGCGGCGTGTACGAGCTGACCGGCCCGGAGGTGATCACGCCGCGCCGACAGGCGCAGGCCATCGCCACCGCACTCGGCTCGCCGTTGCGGTTCCACGACCTGACCCGCGACGAGGCCAAGGCCGCCATGGTCCGAAACATGCCGGCAGAGCTCGCGGACGACACCCTGGACATCCTCGGCGCCCCGAGCGATGCGGAACTACGCATCAGTCCCGCCGTCCGGCAGGTCCTGAACCGCCCCGCACGCCCCTTCGCCGACTGGGCTTCCCGTAACGTCGCCGCGTTCCGCTGAGCCACCGCCCGCCACACAGACTCGGTGCCCTGCGGGGCGTCGGCGAGCGCCTCCAAAGAGGCCGCCCTCTTTCTCTCCACGCACCCGGGGCTGATGGTTACTGTGACAATCAGGCGTTTGGTCGCGCAAACAGTGCCTGGACGGTTTCGGTGGCCAGCTCGCGCAGCCAGGTGTGGGCGCGGTCGTCGTCGTAGCGCTGGTGCCACAGCAGGTACAACGGGACATCGGGCAACGGCAATGGCAGCGCCAGTGTGGTCAGGCCGAGTTGGTCCCGGGCCGCGCGGGTGACCGCGTCGGGAAGGGTCACCACCAGGTCGCTGCCGAGGGCGAGTTGCAGCGCGAAGGCGGCCGTGGGCCCTGCGGCGACGACGTGCCGATCGAGGCCGCGCTTGGTCAGGGCTTCGTCGATCGGGTCGCGCAGGCTTCCGCGCCGCGAAATGGTGAGGTGTTCGGCGGCCGCGTAGCGCTCCAGGCTCATCGGGGTTTCGGTGAGCGGGTGGCCGGGGCGGACGGCGACGACCAGCCGGTCCCTACCGACGAGACGGTGGCGGATGTCAGGGAGCGTCGGCCGGCTGGAGCTGGATTCGAGGTCGATCTCACCCCGGCGCAGTTCGGGGCCGTCCGTGCCGGGTTCGGCGGACAGGCGCAGCCGGACGCCGGGGGCCTGGTGGTGGACGGCCGTAGTCAGGGCGGTGCCGCAGGCGGCGGTGAGGGCGTCGTGCCAGCGCACGGTGAACACCCGGTCCAGAGCCGCCAGGTCGAGTTCTTGCTCCGCGGACAGAAGGCGGTGTGCCTGCTGTACGAGGGCGTGGACCTCGGCGCGCATGGCCAGCGCGCGGGTGGTGGGGAGCATGCTGCGGCCGGTGCGGACCAGGATCTGGTCACCGGTGGCCTTGCGGATGCGGCCGAGGGAGCGGCTCATCGCCGGTGAGGTGACGTGGAGGCGGGCTGCGGCGCCGGCGACACTGCCCTCTTCCAGCAGTGCGTCCAGGGCCGTGAGCAGATTCAAATCCAGTTGCATGGCAGTAACTCTATAAGTGAAAAGCATGCACTTGTTGTTAATTGATGGGCGGCCTACCTTCGAAGTGCGGGGCGAGACAGACCGTCCGCATCGACAGAACTCAGGGAGTCCACCATGACTACACCCATGCCTTTCGACGCCGGTACGACGCTCATGTCCGAGGTGACCGCCGCGGTGAAGGCCGCCGGCATCACGCTGCGCGACCGCTACACCCCGCAAGCCCGAGGCGTGAGTCTTGACGAGGTCGTCGATGAGATCCACGCCAACGACGACGCGGTGCTGGACGTGCTGCGCGAACCGCTGCTGCGGGCCCGGCAGGGGTCGCAGTGGGCCGAGGACGAGCTGGCCGGCGGCGCGCTCCCGCCCGGGGAGTGGTGGGTCGTCGACCCCGCCGAGGGCAACATCAACCACGTCCACGGCATGGATGACTGGGCCGTCACCGCCACCCTGGTCCGCAACAACCGGCCGGTGCTCACCGTTGTCCACCTGCCGCTGACCGGCGACACCTACACCGCCGTCGCCGGCGGCGGTGCCCGCCTCAACGGCCAGCCCCTGAAGGTGTCCGCCAAGACCGATCTGGGCGCCGCGCTCATCGGCACCGGTCAGGCCAAGCCCGGCGAGGACGAGCGAACCTTCCGGCGGATCGGTGACTCCGTCACCGCCATGCTCATCAACGGCCTGGTCGTGCGCGTGTCCGTTCCCGCCACCATGCAGCTCATCCACGTCGCCGCCGGACGCATGGACGCGTTCTGGCAGTTCTCCGACGTCCGCTCCGGCCTGGTCGCCGGCGCCCTGCTGGTCTCCGAAGCCGGAGGAACCGTCACCGACCTGGCGGGCGAAGCCTGGAACACGGGCAGCCGCGACTTCCTGGCCGCCGCCCCTGGCCTCCATGCCGCCGCCCTCAAGGTCCTGTCGCCGATCGCCTGACCGGACACCCCGCACTTCCCACCTGATACCGCAAGGAGTTTCGTCTCATGACCAACATCGGCATCCTGGGCGCCGGCCGCGTCGGGGCCAACCTCGCCAACAAGCTCTTCGCCGCGGGACACCACGTCACCCTCGGAAGCCGGGGCGCGGAAGACACCGCCGCCAGCGCCGCCGGGGTCACCCCGCAGATCGCCTTCGCCGACCAGCGCACCACCGCCCGCACCGCGGACGTCGTGATCAACGCGACACCCGGCGACAGCTCCCTGGACCGCCTCACCGGCCTGCGCACCGAGCTCTCCGGAAAAATCCTCATCGATGTCTCCAACGCCACCAGCGACGCCGACGACGGCCTGCCCGGCGACCTGTGCTATCCCGGCAGCAGCCTCGCCGAGAAACTTCAGCGCGCACTCCCCGACACCCATGTGGTCAAGACCCTCAACACGATGCTGTTCATGGTCATGACCGCTCCCGAAACTCTGGCCACCCCGCCGACCGTCTATGTCTCGGGCGACGACGAGAACGCGAAGAAGACCGTCACCGGCCTGCTCGCCGACCTGGGCTGGCAGCCCGCCTGGATCGAAGACCTTGGAGGCATCAGCACAGCCCGAGCCACCGAGGCCATGATCCTGGTCGTGCCCCACATCCTGCGCCGACACGGCTTCAAGCCCTTCGCCGTCTCCCTCTCCCGCTGAACCCGCCTCCCGGACCGAAAGAACTGCGCCGCGCCATGGCCGCAGCCAGGTCCAGGAGCCCGGGTGTCACGCCGGGGCTGCCGCCGTCTCGTCCTGCGGGGTGCGCGGGCCAGGCACCGTTGCCCAAATGGACAGGTTCAGATCGAGGAGGCTGTTCATGTCCAGTTCGAACCTGCCGTACGGACTCACATGGGTCCAGAACAGCGGCGGCAGGGCCCGGCGGTCCGCGTCGGTGAGCTTGTCCGCCCACTTCGGATCGGCCAGGACTTCCTGCATCAGTAGCGTGTTGACGTGCACCAGCGCGGACTGGAGCAGGTGTACGCGAGCATGCGTCTCAGCGGCCTGCGACAGCATCGGCTCCACCGGGGGGCGGGGCGCAGCGTCACTCCGTAGCCTCCGTCCGCGCATACCCCCGGCCACGAGATCCGTGTGGAGGACATCGCCCGGCTCTCCCCGCTCAAGCACAGGAACCTGAACCTGCTCGGCCGCTACAGTTTCACCGCCTCCACCCCGGCCGCCGACGCCCTGCGCCCGCTGCGGGACCCGGACGCGCCGGAGTTGGACGAGGACGACGACGGCCGCGAGGATTGGGCCGATGCTTGCGGCCGGGCCGCAGGTCGCCGAGCGGGGAACTGCGCGGGGCGGCCGGTCGCTGCGCGCGGAGGCGGGGGGTCACGCGTCCTGTTCGGCGCCGGTCATCAGGGCGAGCAGGCTGTGGGGCGCATTGTCGTTGATCATGATCGTGTAGAAGCCGTCATCGTCCGCTTCCACGGCGGCGGCGCGGGCGAGCATGGCTTGTTCGTGCGCGGCGAGGGCGGCCTCCGCATCGCCGGGGTGCGCGGCGAGCGCCCGGCCGAGTTCGGCGCCGTCCCGCATGGCCAGGTTGGCGCCTTCGCCGTTCGGCGCCCGGAGGTGGGCGGCATCGCCGAGCAGGGTCACCCCGGGTATGCGGTCCCAGCTGTGCCCGGCCGGCAGTGTGAAGATGGGGCGCAGGGCCGGCGGGGTGTCGCTGTCGGTGATCAGGGCGGTGAGTTCGGGAGCCCATCCGTCGAACTCCTTCGCGACCCGCACGGTGAGGGCTGCTGCATCGGTGGCATCGAGGCTGGCGAACCAGTCCTGGGGCTTCTTCAATTGCGCGTAGGTGTGCAGGGTCCCGCCGCCCTCCCGGTGGGCCAGCAGTCCCCTCCCCGGCGCGAGCGCGAACAGCGATCCGGCCCCGACGGCCTCCGCGGAGGCGGGGTGGCGGGTTCCTGCGTCGAAGAGGAACGTCTCCACGCTGCAGACGCCGAAGTACTCCGGAGCGGCCTCGGAGAGCAGCGGTCGTACGCGCGACCAGGCGCCGTCGGCACCGATGAGCAGGTCCGCGACAACGGTGGTGCTGTCGGCGAAGTCCACCTGGTGGCGCCCCTCGCCGAGGGCCCGCACCGCGGTGACCTTGTGGCCCCAGCGGACGGTGCCGGCGGGCAGGGAGTCGAGCAGCATCTGCCGCAGTCCGCCGCGCGGTGCCTCCGGGCGTTCGCCGGTTCCGTCGTCGGGCAGGTCGAGCAGCACGTTCCCCGCCTGGTCCATGACCCGGTACGCCTCGCGGCCCGGCAGGATCAGCTTGCGGAACTCCTCGATCAGGCCGGCCGCTTCCAGAGCGAGCTGCCCGCTGTGTGGGTGGAGGTCGAGCAGTCCCCCCTGGCGGCGGGCGTCCGGCGCGGGCTCCGCCTCGTAGACCGTGGCCGGGATGCCGTGCACGTGCAGCACGCGGGCCAGCGTCAGGCCGCCCAGACCTGCTCCGATGATCGTGACCGGTGTCGTCATGGTTTCCTCCCCAGCCCCTCGCGGGGGGCGCTTCGAGGCATATTGGATCGCCACTCCAATCACGCTAACACAAAGTTGGATCGACGCTCCATTCGTGCGATGCTGGGGCCATGGCGAAGAAAACAGCGAAGGGATCTGCGCGGGCCCCGCGGCGGACGGACAGCCTGTCGAGGGAGCTGATCATCCAGACCGCGATCGAGATCCTGGACAGCGGCGGCGAGAAGGCGCTGACGCTGCGCGCACTCACGGTGCGCCTGAGCACGGGCTACGGAGCGATTTACCACCACGTCGCGGACAAGAGCGATCTGCTCGCGACGGCCACTGACGACGTCATCACCGGCGTGCTGTCCGGCGCGTTCGCGGATGCGGACCCGCGCACTGCTCTGCGCCGCCTCGCCCTTGGCCTGTTCGATGCGATCGACGCCCACCCCTGGGTCGGGGCCGAACTCTCCCGCCAGCCGTGGCGGCCCGCGCTGCTGGACTTCTACGAGAGCATCGGCCGCCTGCTGGACGACCTCGACGTCCCCGGAAAAGCGCGCTTCGACGCGGCCGGCACGCTCGTGAACTACGTCCTCGGCGTCGCCGCGCAGAACGCCGCGAACGCACGGCTGCGTGCAGGCAGCGGCACGGACCGCGAGACCTTCCTGGAGAAGGCCGCCACGCAATGGACGCAGATCGACCCCGGCCGGTACCCGTTCGTTCACGCGGCGGCGACTCAACTGGGCGAGCACGAGGACCGCGAGCAGTTCCTCGCCGGGGTCGAGATCTTCCTCGCCGGTATCTCAGCCCTGCGCTAGGCCACCGCCCGATCGAGCCGGACCTGCCGGAGCGCTTGGCGGACATGCTGCTGGACGG
Organism: Streptomyces sp. NPDC006463; assembly: GCF_042870715.1. Taxonomy (NCBI): domain Bacteria; kingdom Bacillati; phylum Actinomycetota; class Actinomycetes; order Kitasatosporales; family Streptomycetaceae; genus Streptomyces; species Streptomyces sp. NPDC006463. The sequence goes on from NZ_JBIAHP010000030.1 coordinate 20,482, forward strand.
CCTGAGGAGGGGAGCCGAGGACTGACCCTCGGGCCCCAGGAGGTCAACCCTGCCCGAGCGACACCATCGCCAAGGGCCCCACGAAACCTCGGCGGCCCCTCCGTGCCTCCGGAGAGCAAACGGCTGGTCGATCCGCCATGGACCTGCCGTTTCGGGTCGGTTGACCTCACTGGAGCATCCGGTCACCGGAACACCGCTGGAAGACCTGCTCGAAGTACCGCCGACGACCCAAGAAGAACTCCGTGTCCGGTATCCGTGCCGCCTTGTTCACCATCCCGCTCGCTGTCGGCCTCCTCGGCACCACCGCATCACCCGCGGGAGCAGCCGCCTCCCACAGCCCCAGTACCGCCAAGTTACTCACCTGCCGCGGGGTCGGCGTCGACCCCGAAGCCCGCGTCCGGCACCGGGCCGAGATCCTCATCAACGCGCCGCTGCCTACGGTCTGGAAGCTGCAGTCCGACGTCGAACGCTGGCCGTCCTGGCAGGCTCCCGTGACGACCGCGGAACGCCTCGACCAGGGCCCCCTCCGCCAGGGTTCGGCCTTCCGGTGGACAACCCCGGTCCCCCCAACCCGACTCCGGCCACCAGCCTGGAGATCACCTCGACCGTCGAGCAGCTCCGGCACCACTCCTGCATCCGCTGGACGGGCCCCGCGGCCGGAGAGGGACTGCATATCGACGGCGTCCACGTGTGGAACTTCACCCAGGTCCCGGGCGGCGTCAGGGTGAGCACCGAGGAGACCCGTACCGGCCCCCAGGTCGACGCGGACGTCCCCACCGCGACTGCCATCCTCCGTCAGGGACTTGAAGCATGGCTGAACGACCTGAAAGCCACCGCCGAGGCCCGCGCCCACCACCGGCCGGACTGACCCGCGCCCCGGACCGGCCAACCGGGCCACCGCTCTTCCATCGCCCCCCGTACGAGCGGGCAGGGTGGCTGTCCCGCCCGCCTGCTGCGATCCTCGGCACGTGCCTCAGTCGCGGGGCATACCACGGGGGGATTCATGCGATACCGAGTCCTGACGCACGGGACGGCTCCCGCCGTGGGCGGGAGCCGCTGGGCCGTCAGGTGCGGGCCCGTCGCCGAGAAGCCGGATGAGGCCGGGGCTCGGCGGGCCATCGAGGCTGTTGTGCTGGTCAGCGAACGAGCTGGCTGGCGTCCCAGTCCCAGAGTCCGCGACCGGTTCCACGGGCCCGACCTTCCTGACCGCGTACGGGTACGGCGCCCACCCGCCCCGAGGCGAGCAGCCTCAACACCCGCCCCGGCGCAACCGTGCCGAACCACGTCACCACCCCGGTCGGCGACGGCAGCCGCGTCAGCATCTGGAACGGCTACGGCGGCTCCACCCACAGTGGCAGCGCCAGTTACCGGCGCCGGAACCGCCGGGATCGGGGTCGTGCTGCTCTCCCGCTGCGGCGACGGGCCCGTACGCGTCTGTGCCGCGAGCTCCTTCGGCACCGGCGCGGTGCGCTGGTGCCGAAGGAGGCGGGGGTGAGCGTGCCCCCCGAGCCCGGGTGAGGGGGGCCCGGACCCGGGGGGTGTGGTGCCTGTCGGCGTCCGCCTACTTGAAGGTGACGTCCGAGCAGGAGTAGAAGGCCTCCTCGCTCTGGAAGGAGCCGTCGGGCCGCTTCAGCCCGTGCCAGATCGTGTAGATCAGGTGCTTGCCCTTCTTCTCGGGGAGCACCGCCTTGAACGTGAACGCCTTCGCGCCGAGGAAGCCCGAGGGCGCCGCCGTGGCCGCGGTGTTGTCGGCGCTGAGGAAGGGGGTGTCCTCCAGGTCCGACCACTTCAGCGGCTTCTTCGGGTCGTAGCCGTCCTTGGTGACGTACATCTCCATGCGGTACGGGTTGTGCAGCGCGCTGATGTCGTAGCGCAGGTCGTACTCGGCGCCGCCGGGCAGTGTCGTCGACGGGAAGTCGTCCCGCGCCAGGTCCAGGCCGGAGAACTGTGCGTTGCCGGCGCTGCACAGCTTGCCGTCGGGTATGCGGGCGCGGTGCTGCGGGGAGGAGGTCGGGGTGCTGTGGTCGATGGCGCGACCCTGGACGATCGACTTCCAGTCGCCCGGGATGCCGGGGCTCTGGGTGAGGGCCAGCCGGCAGGCCTCACTCGCCTTCGGGTTCTTGGTGCAGGCCACGCTGCGGCTCACCGGGTCGGCGGTGGAGCCGTGCGCGGAGGCGGGCGCGGAGCCGAGCGTGGTCACGGCGAGGGGGAGGGCTACGAGCGCGGTGAGGCGCAGGGCGGCGGTGCGGCGGGCCGAGGCCCGTGCCGGGTCGGGGGAAGCCGTGGCGGCGGGGCAGGTCGTACTCATGAGGGGGACGCTCCTGGTCATGGGGTCGGTCATGCGCGTGGGGGGCGGCAGGCGGGCGGGCCGTCAGTCGCCGGGTCAGCCGCCGGGTCAGCCGCCTGTCTTCACGGTCAGCTCGCGGGAGAACGAGCCCCACGTGCCGTCGCCGAGCCGCGCCCGGATCTTCACGGTGTACGTCGAGCCGGGGTGGGCGCCGACAAGCACCTCGCGCGAGCCCTTCGTCGTCGGCACCGGCAGCACCGGGTCACCGGTGCCCCACATGAAGGTCTGGGCGGGCTTGCCGTTCAGGTAGACCTGGTAGGTGGTGATCTGGCCGACGCCCTGCGGGACGGACCAGGTGAGGTTCAGGTAGTGCTGCGTGACACTGCCGTCCTGCTTCGTGGCGGTGGTGGCGGCGAAGTCGCCGGGGGCGGCGGTGCCGCCGCTCCCGTCGGGGGCCGCGGCCGTCGTCGCCTGTGCTTCGCGGGTCGGGTCGGACTCCTTGCCGGAGGCGTCGACGGCGGTGACCTTGAAGCGGTAGGCGGTGCTCGCGGTCAGGCCGGAGACGGTGGCCGAGGTGGCCTTGGCGTCCGCCTCCTGGACCTTCGTGCCGTCGCGGTAGAGCCGGTAGCCGGTGACGGCGACGTCGTCGGTCGCCGCGCGCCAGCGCAGGGAGGCCTGGTACGGGCCCGACGCCGTAGCCTCCAGGTCCGCGGGGATGACCGGCTTCGCCTTGTCCTGGCCGGGCGCCGCGAGCGTGGTGAGCACGATGTCCTTGCTGAAGCCGGTGGTGCGGCCGTCGGCGCGGACGGCACGGACCTTGAACGAGTAGCGGGTTGCGGGGGCCAGCTGCTCGACGTCCGTCATGGTGCCCTTGACGGTCTTGACCTGCTTGCCGTCCTGGAAGACCTCGTAGCGCACGACCTCGGCGCCGCCGACGGGCGGCTTCCACATCAGGTGGACGGCGGTGTGGTCCTTGACGAAGGAGCCGCTGTCGGCGGGGACGGCCGTGTTCGTGCCGGTGTCGTTTCCATCGCCCGACGCGCCGTGCACACGGCAACCGGTGATCTTGGGTATGCCCTTGCCGGCGGGGTTGATCCCGACCTTGACGGCCCGGTTGCCCTTGGCGGCCACGTCGGCGCGGTCGGCGATCGGCTTGACGGTGACGTGCTTGCCGTCCTGGCGGAGTTCGTACGCCCAGGGGTTGTCGAGGGTGACCTGCCCCTGCGACACGTCGAACTCGGCGGTCCAGTCCCGTACGGGCCGGCCCCCCTTGTTGGCCAGGGAGACCTCGCCGGACGCCCACCACACGGTGGCCTGGTCCGCGACGCGGCAGGCGGCGCTGAGACCGTCCTCCTCTCCGGCATTGGCGGCCACGGGGATGACGACGGAGCCGACTCCGACGACCACGGCCACGCAGGCCAGGGCAATTCGCTTTCGGGACATCAGAAACCTCTGGGTAAAGCCGATCCACCGGTGCGGCGGCGGCATCGGAAGTGCCTCGGTCAACACCCGTGACCCTAAGCGCGGTTTGCGGCCCGAGCGGGCCTCTGAGGGGCTGCGGGCCTGCTGTTATCTGTCCCTTAAGGTCCGGATAGGACGCCCTTGATCCCCTGCCCGCGCGCTTCGACCCTGCGGATACTGAAGATCACGCTCCGTTCCCGCCTCCGCGTGCTGCGCCCCGTGGCCGCCACCGCCGGGCGCGACGGGTGGGTGTGGACGGGCCGGCCGGCTGGTCCAGCTGCTGCTGCTGGCGGCGCCGCTGCTCGTTGTGAAGGCGAACGGTCGCAGTCAGGACGGCCACGTCCCGCCTACGCGTCATGACGGCGCGGGAAGTGGCTCGTTGGGCCGCATGCTCGGGCCCGGCCCTGGCAGACCCAGACCACACCGTCTGTGCACGACGAGCCCCCGGCATCCAGGCCTGGGAGGGGTTCGCCGCCTTCGGCCTGCCGCCCATGCTCGACGACCCTGGCAGCGGCGCCTTACCAGGCTTTCCAACTCGCCGGTTTCCCCACGTCGTCGGCACGCCGTGGCCGATCGATGACCACCTGGCCGTTACGGTCGCCGAGTCCTTCTACACGCACCTGACCACCGCCCCACCCGGGACGCTCGCCCCGACCGGTCCGCGGCCGCCCTTCACCGGGCGACCCGGACGATGCGCGTCCACTACCCGGGAATCCCTCTTTGTAGGACGCCCACCTCCACCGGGGGGCGTGATCGAGACGGCGCACGGCGATGCCTCAGCCCGTTGCCCCTTTCCGGTACGGGCGGAAGAACGCTCGCAGCTCCTCCGCGTAGAGCTCGGGCTCCTCGAAGGGCGCGAAGTGCCCGCCGCGCGCGGGCTCGCTCACGCGCACGAGGTTCGTCGTGCGCTCGAGCCATGCCCGGGGCGGACGGACGACGTCACCGGGGAAGAGCGAGAAGCCGGACGGCACCTCGACCCGGCGGGCGTGCTGGGCGGGCGGGACCGCGGCGTTCGCGCGGTACATGCGCATCGACGAGCCGATCGTGCCTGTGAGCCAGTAGATCGTGAGGTTCGTGAGGATCTCGTCCTTCGTGAAACTCCGCTCGACGTCACCGTCGCAGTCGCTCCACGACCGCAGCTTCTCGACGATCCACGCGGCGAGCCCGGCCGGTGAGTCGTTGAGGCCGACGGCTGCGGTCTGGGGCTTCGTGCGGTGCACGGCTGCGTAGGCACCCTCGATCCCGCCCCAGGCCGCGGCGCTCTTGAGCCAGGCGCGCTCCTCGGGCGCGAGGTCCGCAGGGTCGCCGGTGAAGACGGGCACACCCGCGTCCGTGCGGTGTACGGCCACGACCCGTTCGGGGTGGTCGAGCCCGAGGTAGCGGCTCACATGGCTGCCGACGTCCCCGCCCGCGGCGCCGAAGTGCGTGTAGCCGAGGAGGTCCATGAGCTCCGCCCACAGTCCGGCGACGGCGATGGAGTCGAGGGGCGGGCCGGCGGGACGGTCCGAGTACCCGTAGCCCGGCATGTCGGGCACGACCACGTCGAAGGCATCCGCGGGATCGCCGCCGTGCGCGCCCGGGTCGGACAGGAGCGGGATGACCTTCGTGTACCGCCAGAACGAGTCCGGCCAGCCGTGGCTGAGGACCAGCGGCAGCGCCGGCCCGGCCGGCGCGACGGCCCGGGCGTGCACGAAGTGGATCCCGAGGCCGCCGAGCGTCACGCGGAAGCGGGGGAGCCGGGCGAGCGCTGTTTCCTGCGCCGGCCAGTCGAAACGGTCCGCCCAGTAGGTGACGAGGTCGCGGAGGTAGTCGAGGTCGGTCCCGAGCGACCACCCGGCGTCCTCGGGCGCGTCCGGCCAACGCGTCCCGCGGAGCCGCGCCCGCAGGTCCTCGAGCGCCGCGGGGGCGGTATGCGGGGTGAACGGCTGAGGGCTGGTCAGGGCATCCGGCATGCGGCGCATGGTAGCGGCGGTAACGAACGCGGGGGCGGGATCCGTACGCCCGACACGCCTGGCGATCAGCCCGTGCCCCAATGCCGATCCGCGGCACCCGGCAGCATCGCTACCTGGAGCGGTCGCCCGACCTCGTAGGGACGACTGCCCGGCTCGCGGATCGCGCGGGACGAGTACGGCTTGTCGGCCGGCACGACGACGGGGCGGGTTCGCGGTCTGCCTTCGGCCTCGCCACCCGGACTGCGGCCATGACCTGGGCGTGCAGCCGATCTGTGCGCGCGCATCCGGGCCTGATAGGGCGTCTTGGGGTCTTGTGGCCATGGGCCGACTCGTTCAGCCGATGCCTTTGCGAGGTGGTCCAGAGGTTCGGTCGCTACGGCATGCGCGCCACCACTCCCGCCGTCGGTGGCCTGCGTCCGCTCATCGACCTGGTCACCGCCGCCGTCCATGAGAACGGGGAGAGGCAGACCGCGCAGCGGACGCGTCAGGGAGCAGGGGACGGACCCCCGTGCGGTCAGGGGGTATCGGTTCGCATCGTGGTGACCGCCAGGGTGGCGTAGTGCATCGTTTCCCCTGACGCCCTGATCGCGGTCTCCGCCTCCTCCAACCGTTCCAAGGCGGACAAGGACCAGGCGGAATCGATGCCCACGGGCGGCTCCCACCGCTGCACCTGCGCAGCGACCTGGGTAGGCACGAAGCCCCGTTGGGGCCTGGCTGCCGACGCGGCGGAGCGGCAGGCGCTCGGGCCCACACTCGGAACCGCAGTCCCACCATGGGGTCCGGGCGCGGTTCACGCACTCGATTCGGTCCTGAACCGATGCTCGCGATCGCGGCGCTGCAGCGGTCCGACCCGGTGTTCACCCTCTGGCGGCGGCGGACGAGCCACACCCTGCCGCGCTCGGCGGGGCTCCCGCGCCGCCATCCTGGAACAACTCACCCGGCCACGCACTACCACCGACCTCGCACGCGAGCTCGCCATTGCCAAGTCCCCGGTGTCCGAGCGCACCAAGGCCCTCCGTAACGCCCACCTCATCACTGCCCACCGCGACGGCGAGGCGGTCTGACACTCCAGACCCCGCTGGGACTCGGGCTCCTCACCGGCACGGCTGGCACCCCAAGCGGCTGAGCGCCTCAGCAGAACAGGGCAGCGGCCAATACCGCAGCCGTACCCCGGCCCCGCTCCCGCACGCAGGGCGGGAGCCGGCTGGGCGAGCCGTGGCGGATCACCCGGCGAAGCATCCTGCGCGCCTGGGGGCGAGCCGGATGCGCGTGCCGTCGTACTCCACGGCTTCGCCCGGCAGGATCAGCAGCCCGGGTTCGTCCTCCTGTCGCGCCCCGTCGATCCTGCGGACCTGAACCGCGGGGCCCAGCGCGCCGGCCATGTACACGGTCGGGTCTACCTCCCAGCCGTGTTCGGCCAGCCACTCCTCCAGGTCCTCGCCATCCGTCGCCTGCGCCCCGCGCGGCCATACGAACGTCTCCGCCATGCCTACCCCCTGTAGCTCGTCGGATCAACGCGCCCGATCCTGTCACCGCCAGCTGACAACCGCTGTTGGATATCCAGCCGACACCCGCGTCCGAGAAGGGCACCGAGGCATGAACCCGGAGGCCACAACCGGCCTGCTCCTGCCTTTCGAAGACGCCGGTGCGCACCCAAGCCTTCGATACTGATGGTTGCCTCGTGTGCCGCACACCACCCCCAAGGTTCCAAGCGGCAGGTGAGCCCGACGCTGTCGGAGTCAGCTGCCGGGCCCGTCGTCCGAGTACGGCAGGTCGCCCAGGGCGAACGCGGCGGTGCGCGGCCAGGCCGTCAGGCGGCTCCCAAACTGCCGATCCACGTCCCGGTGCAGGACTCGGCCATCGGCGACCGCGCCAGCCAGCCGATCACGTTCGTCGCCGGACGAAGCAAGGCCTACGCGGTCTCACGCGAACCCGAATCCGCGCGATCGAGCATTCAAGTAGCACTTGACGACTCCCCAAGACCTGTGCCGGGAGCGAGTTTTGAAGGCACCTGCTGATTGAGGTGGGTCGGCTCGGTGGGTTGCCACAGGGCTGTCACAGGCTCCGAAGATCGCTTGACCTGGCCCCAGGGGGAGAAACGACAGTGTCTCTGGCGATCGCACGAGCGGGCGGTCTGTGCTCGCTGGTCAAGGAGGAAGAGGGAGTTCGCGTGAACGCGACCTGCGTCATTTTCGACATCGGCGGAGTGCTGGAGATCACGCCGGAAACTGGATGGGTGCAACGGTGGGAAGAGCGGCTGGAGCTGCCCCTGGGCACGGTCCATGAGCGGATGCGCGACGTGTGGCGGGCTGGGAGCGTCGGGAGCATCAGCGAACGAGAGGTGCACGAGCAGGTGGTGGCCCGTTTGGGTCTCAACACCCCCCAGGGTGAAGCCTTCATGGCTGATCTCTGGGCGGAGTATCTGGGGACCGCGAACGAGGAGCTCATCGACTATGTACGAGGGCTGCGGGGAAGCTGCAGGCTGGGCATCCTGAGCAACAGCTTCGTCGGCGCCCGGGAGCGGGAGACGGCGCTGTATCACTTCGACGAACTGGTGGAGCAGATCGTCTACTCGCACGAGATCGGCATCGAGAAGCCTGACCCGCGTGCCTTCGAGGCCGTATGCGCCAGCCTGAACGTGCGGCCCGAGAGCTGCCTGTTCATCGACGATGTCGAAGTCAACGTTGAGGCCGCCCAGGCGGCGGGCATGCAAGCACATCTGTTCCAGGGCAACGCCCGGACCATCTCGCGTATCGCAGCTCATTTGGACGCCGGGCCCTTGATCCCAGGGCGTGTCCCGCTCGCGTGACGTCGGCCTGGCCGGTCTTCAATCCGCCGCGCCCGCTCCCTGTCCACGCATCCCTCGGCCCTACGTCCCAACACGGGGTCCCAGACCACCGGCTTCACCGTCACCGTCTCGCCGGAAAGCCGCTGACGCCGTCCCGGGCCACTCGACGAGGGGGAGGTGGTCGGCGCCGGCGAAGCCAGCTGCGCCGGGTTGTCGGTGGCGTCGTGGACCATGTCCGGATGTCTCATCAAACGCAGGACACCGCTCCCCTCGGACCCGAGACCGGGATTGCCTGGCTCGCGGCGCCCCGCTGGATTCCTTTCGGCGGATACAACGTGGTGATGGCCCGAGGGATGACCCCGGACGAGCTGGTAGAGCGGCTCGCGGCGACGGCCTTCGAGGGGATGCCCGCCGTTGTCCGCAGGGCGTCTGGCCAGCACACCGCCGAGGAGGTCGCAAACCCTGACCTCTTCGATGTCGACGAAGACGTGCACCTGCGGTACGGCGAGCACGCCGGCCTGTCGTTCGCGGTCATGTACGGCCCGTGGTGGGGCGAGTTCGACGAGCTGGCCCGGGTCTCGGCGGGCGGCGCGCATGTCTTCCAGGTGAAGTTCGAGGAGGACAACGGCAAGCCCGTGCCGCCGTTCTTCGAGTACTACCACGACGAGGTGCTTGCCTGCTTGTTCAATCTGCACCTGGACGGATCATGGGGATACGACGGTATCGACGGGGACCCGACGATAGCTACGCGGGTGACTGCGGCCATAGCGGAAGCCGGCCTGCCCGTGGCCGGCCGAGAAGGCTACACAGACGAAGAGGACGAAGAGCAGATGCGACGCACACTGTTGGGAATCCTGGGCCGCCTGTTCGACCTCTCCCTGCCCCGAGAACGGATCCTTCAGGGAGCCCTCGCCACGGCTACGCTGACGCCCTGATGCCGTAGCCCTGGGAGCCGTGCGAGCCCAGGAAGCCCAGGGAGCCCTGGCCTCGGCCGACCCGAGGCCGCGCCCTCCTGTGGGGCCGATGCTGGCGCAGGCCGCCGAGGCGCTCCCGCCCGCGGGATCCTTCGATTTTGATCTTGACTGGGCCGAACACGGGGAAGAAGTCTGTCTGGCGAGCGGAACGCCGTTGAGGGCCGTGGCGGGCGACGACACCGGCGGAACCTATTTCCTATGTGCCGACGGGCTGCGCTGTACGCGAGCTCCGAGGGCGAAGCGGGCCAGCCTCATCGGCACCAGCATGGTCGAGGCCCTGGAGATCCTCTTCGGTCTGCCGGGCCGGCACGACTACACGGATCTCGATCTCGATGCCGATGACGATGTGTTGGAGGAGGTCTTCACCCGGAGCGAACGCGAGATTCGGAGCTCCTACGGCCCCGAGCTGGACGCCGATCGCAGTACGTTGTTCAGCGGGCTGGGTCTGCGCCGGCTCCCCAAGCGGGAACTGCTGCGGAAGCTCCAGGAGTGCCTTCTGCGGACCGAGTCAGAGTTCCTGCTTAACGCGGATGAAGGCTGCGCGTACGCACTGCTGGACCGTCTTCGGCGTCCGCCGCTATGTCAGGCGGTCCTCGCTCCCGGCGGGCCGATCTGGCCCGGATGCGGGCGGACCGCAACTGCAGGGACGCGATTACGAACGACCTGGTACAGCGGGTCACTGTCCTGGGCGCAGCCCAGTACGACCGGCAGCCGGGGGACCTGCGGCTTCTGCGCATACTCCTGCAATAGGAGGTCCGGCGCGGCCCCACCGAAGAGCTCAGCCTCGCCGCGGTCCTGGTTGCTCTGCACGGCATGACGGAGGACCACACCCTGCTGCAGTCCCTGCGGGATGCCGACCCCGATGTGCGCTTCCTGCTCGGCGGCATTCCCGATTCCGCACGAACGCTCACTCGGTGGGCGGCCGACTTCGACTCGTCGAACTGCGGCCAGGATCCCCACGACGAGTACGACCTCAACTGGACGGCGATGGCTCGCCGCCAGGGGCGGACCGAACTGGCCCGCACCGCGCTCATATGGATCCTCGACGATACGGGCCCGCGCGATGAGGCCCTGCTCGGGGCCCTCGCCTGGGCGGCCTCGGCCAGGGGGTAGGTTCGCCAGATCGGGACGGTGAGCCGCCCGTCGGCGGCCAGACGTACCAGTTCTGGCAGGGCCTGGCCGCCCTGGTCGCCGGTGCCGGAGCTGAAGCGTACGCCGTGCTGCTGAGCCGACATGTCGGCGATGGTGATGACCTTCGCCGCATCGCCGGTCAGGGCGACGGAGCCGGGGAGCACGTCGGCGCCGGCGGCGTCGGAGACGAAGTTCACTCCGCCCGGCGCGGCGGCCTTGACCGTTCCATCCAGCCGTCGCCGTAGCGGACTGCGGTGGCTCCGAGGGCCGTGACGCGCTCGATGTCCTTGTCGCGCCGACCGGAGCGATCGACCGCGGCGGCGTATAACGCCCACCCACTGCGCTTCCGGCGGATGCGCCTGGACCTGGCCGTGGACGACGTTCCGCGGTTCGGGGTGGGTTGGCTGCGGGCTGGCGCAGTCGCAGGAGGCAATGGGCGCTGTGCCCGACGGCGCCAGCCTGGCCACAGCATGCTCGCACCGCGCACCTGCTGCCCTCGTCCACTGGTGAGCGGGTGCTGCCTCGGCCGGCTCGGTGCGGGCGAGGAGTCAGAGGTGCATTTGCCCGTCGGCGTCTGAGCGGCGACCTCCGTACGAGGCAATCAAGGCGTCGGCGACGGCGGTTGCGTCTGCGTCGGCTACATTCGCCGGGTATTCGGGCAGGAGGTCGTCCCAGACGGGCAGCCACGACCCGTACAACTGGGTCTGCCCCTCGGGCCGGGCGAAGAACCACACGTGCAGGTGTGCGGACCCGTCCCCGATCCGGTAGACGTGGGCTCGACTGATGTGGGGCAGTGCCTGCACGTGGCGGACGATGTGAGTGGTGAGCACGCCCAGCTCGGCGGCCAGCTTGTCGGGCAGATCTGCCATGTCGTAGTGGTCGCGCGGGTAGAGCATCAGCACCAGTGGCACGCCGACGCCCGGTATCCGGGCCAGTCGCCAGCGGTCGTTGAGCCAGATGCCTTCGTCGCGGGAGCGGCACTCATCGCAGTCCGCCGGGTCTTCGCCGTGCCGCCGTGGTTCGGGCAGAACGGGCGGGCGGAGCGCGGAGACGCGCAGCCCATCCGCCTCGAAGGGGCTGATGTCCCATCCGGTCATCCTTGCCAGCGGAAGCCGAAGCTCATCATCCGCAGCCGCACGTGCGTGGTCGTAGAACTCATCGGGTCGCAAGGCCATGATCGTAAGACTAGCTGTGCTGCGGGGCTGATGGTGTGACGGGCGTATCGCTCTTCGTGCGGTCCCGTATGTACTCCCGCACGGCGTTGCCGCAGGACCGGGTTCATCAGGTGATTCCCAACCGGACGGGTCAGCAGTCAGCCGATCGATGACGCCCCGATGCTGGGCAGGACCGCCGCCAGTGACCTGGAGATCCAGCCCCAGGCGCCGCCGCATTCGAGTCGCCGATCAAACTGGCGATCCGTACAGTCCGCCGCACCGACACTTCGATCGGGTGGTCATCGAACTCGTCCCAGGCCCGACGAACGAGGCCCGGAACGTGTGTAGTGGAATCCATCAGGAGGGGGTAGGTCCCGGCGGAAGGTCGTCGCGCGGTGTTGTGTGCCCGGTGTAGAGCGTGGAGCAGCCAGCTGGTTGACCCCGAGGTGTGGGCTCGAATGCTGTGGACTGTTCGGCCGCATCAGTGGCATCGTCACGAGCGTGACGGAGCATGGTTTCCTGGCGTTGGCGCCGCAATACACCACGACATCCGAGCTGCTCTCGACGTCGGCACGTCGGCGGGGGATGGATGTAGAAGTACTTCCCGCCGATGGCGGTGCGGGCACTGCCATGGGGAGGCGTGGTGGCCACTACTACGGCGGCCCCGCTTTCGCGGCACGCGTCGTCGATGCCCTTGAGGTCGCACTCTTGGAGCCATCTGACGACTGGCTGGCCACACTGCCCTACGAGTACACCGGACGGCGCATCGCCATGGCGACCCTGGGCGAGGCGCGCTGCCTGTCCCGACCGGCGTTCGTCAAGCCGCCGAGCGACAAGAGCTTCCCGGCCGCCGTTTATGCCAGCGGTAGTTACCTCCCGACAGGGCCGGAGCTGTCACTGGACGTGCCGGTACAGATCAGCGACGTGGTGACCTGGGCAGCGGAGTTCCGCCTGTACCTCCTGGACGGCGAGGTCCGCACGGGTTCGCAATACGCCACCTTCGGCCGCCTCGACGCCGAGCGGCTGGACGGGCACCGCTATGAAGAGGCTGTCCTGGAGTTTGCGGATGATCTCCTGGCCACGTGCGGCGGTGGCCTGCCCAGCGCGGTGGTCGTGGACATCGGGCTCCTGTCCACACCTGAGCACGGCGCCGCCGACCAGTGGGCGGTGGTCGAGGCAAACATGGCGTGGTTCAGCAACAGCTATGCTGCGGATCCTGACCGGGTCTTGGACGTCGTCCTGCGCTCAGCTGGTCCGCGGACACAGGTGGCGGAGCGAGACCGCCGGTTCTGCCAGACATCGAGGACGAGCCACCTCGCCGGCTGAAATGCCGACGTGATCAGGTCCCGCGGGTCAGTACCGATCTTGGTGACAGCCATCGCACTTCGAGCAGACCATGACCGCGGGGCCGCCACCCGCAGGGGCACGTCGGGGCTGCCTCAGCCTCGTCGAGACCGGGGATGGGGCGCGAACGCGAAGTTCACTTCCAGGATGTCGAGCGAGGGAACGTCACCGCCATCGGCTTGAATTGACACTCCTGCGGAAAGTACGCGGCCAGGATCTTTGCGATCACCCCCACCGAACGCCTGGATGCGGCGCCGAACTTGGCGGCGTCGATGATGAGGATTGGCGGTAGGGCAGTGGCCCGGCGCCATGTGGACGGCCAAGCCTCGTGTTGTGCAGGGGTCAGGGGTCAAGGGTCAGGGGTCAAGGGTCAGGGGGAGGTTCCGCCGCTGGGCCATGCAATGTCGTCAACGGTGAGAAACGGCTCGCCGGCCAAGGCCGCGGGCGTTGTCCCGGTCACGCCATGACGTCCCGGTGCAGGTGGGATTGGTCGGCGTAGCCGGTGTCGGCCGCGACGTGAGCCGTACCTTCACCCGCGAGTGATGGCGACGGGCGAGCTTGGACATTTCGCTGCGCGAAGCGGTCGAGACCCCCATGCGGAGCGTGCCTCTTGCATGTATTGACCAATCGGGAATGCCCGATTCCGGCCAAGAGAGCGTGATTGGTGACTGGCATGATCAACGATCCGTATCCCAGGTGCAGGGCAAGGTGGGGGCCGCCGCCCCAGTGCCGGGTGGGAAAGCACACGGGGACGGCGGTGTCCGCCGCGAAGTCCGTTACGAGGGGCAGCACGCCGCCGGTGAGCAGGGCGAAAGGGTCCCCCCCGGTAGTCATGGACGCGAATGGTGGTCAGCACGCCGTCATCCACCCCTGTGTCTGTGGTGCGTCCGCGTCGGCGTCCTGCTCGTCACACTGCTCGCCGTCCGCCATCCATCGTGCTCTCCCGCACTCTCCCGTGCGCGGGAGCCCACCGATCGTGCGGCGGGGCTGGATCAGCGCCGGCTCCCGGCCTCGATGGGCTACCGCAGCCGGAGCACCGGAAGCCTCAGTCGCCCTGGCGGGTCCGCGGCGGCCGCTGGGCCCGAGTGGTCAGCACCAAGCCGAGGAGAAGGACCACGGCACCTGGCATGGTGACGACGGAACGGTAGACGGGATCGACCACCAAAAGGCCGACCTGCACACCCAGCGCGGTGCGGCGGCGATCAGCAGCTGAGCCCAGCCCCAAGCAGGCGAAGCCGGACTGCGCCGGCGCTGCCAGGGGCTGGTCGATGATCTGCCCGGGAGGCGGGGCGGAAGAGGCCCTGATCCCCGTCCGCGACGGTCAGCGCGGCCCGGGATCTCCGCCGGGAGGCACCCGCGTGGCAGGGCTTCAGCCTCGGCTCCTGGCCGCGGCCACCGCGTCCTTGACCTCCTGCGCCACGCGGGCCGCGTCGTCGGGGTTGTTGACCACATCTGTGCAGCTCATGTCGATGACGAGGACTTCGCTGGCCGAGTAGTGCTTGTGCACCCAGTCGTCGTAGCCGGACCACAGCGTCCGGTAGTACTCGACGAGGCTGTCGTCCTGCTCGAAATCGCGGCCCCGCAGCCCGATGCGGTGCAGCACCGTATCGAAGTCCGCCTTGAGATAGACCATGAGATCGGGGGCCTTGCGGTAGGGCAGGCCGTCGATCTCGCGCATCATCTCTTCGAGCAGTCCCTCGTACACCCGCATCTCGAGGGAGCTGATCCGGCCCAGGTCGTGATTGACCTTGGCGAAGTACCAGTCCTCGTAGATGGACCGGTCGAGGACGTTGTCGCCCTTCTTGTACGCCTCCTTGATCGAGGCGAACCGTGTCTGCAGGAAGTAGAGCTGGAGGAGGAAGGGGTAGCGCTTGGCCTGGATCTCCTCGGGGCTCGCCGTGTAGAAGAGCGGGAGGATGGGGTTGTCTTCCACGCTCTCGTAGAAGACCTCGCTGCCCAGCTCCTTGGCGATCAGTTCGGCCACGCTCGTCTTGCCGATCCCGATCATGCCTCCGACGCAGATCACCGGCATACCTCACTTCTCCCTGGGGGTCTTCTGTTCGCGGGGGACCGCTGGGCACCACGTACCCCTGAGACGCGTGCAGGCGGTCACCCGATGTCCCAGGACCTTCATGACCGGCGCCATGGGGTCCTGAGCCCGGACCAAGGACCCGGCGCAGGCCGCCCCACTCGACCGGCCGGACTGACCGTTCCGCGGTTGCCGCATACAGCGGGCCACCGCTCCGCGGCCGCCTAGAAGCTTAAATGATGATGGACCCGACGTCGGCCAGAGCGCCGGCACCCAGCTCGCCTCGCTCCCGGTGCCGCCACGGCTGGAGGCCCCGGGCACGATTCGAGCGGGATGAGGACGTCACCGGCACAGCAGCGCCGACGGAGGTCGAGGCGATGGTCGAGCCGCGAGAGGTCCAGGCCCCGTGAGGGCTGAGCAGTGCCAGCATTTGCGGCAGGACGGCAGGACGGCAGGACGGCAGGACGGCGGGGGGCACGCCGTGCCGTCCCTCAGTCGGGCTCGCTCGTGATGCGCAGGGCCAGCGCCTGCAGGATCTCCTCGGTGGACGGCTGTGGATTCTTCTCCTCGTAGGCGTCCGCCATCACCTCGAACGCCAGGACGAAGCCGTTGATCAGCGAATTGACGGTCCTGACACCTGTTGCAGCACGGACAGGCCGATCTCCGCCGCCTCCGCCTCGACGGGCACCGTGAACCGGTCCGGGGTCGCCTCGCCGAGCACCTCGGAGATGTAGTCCGAGGAGATGTAGTCCGATCCGACGCCGCCGCGCAGCCCCACCAGCGCCGCGATCGTCTTCAGCCTCGTGTCGTCGTCCGTCATGGCGCATACCCGTCTCGCCCGGCCGCTCGGTCGTCAGTCATGGTCGGGCGCCTGCCCGTCATCCTCGTGCTCACGCCGTCGGCCGGGCCCCCCGCCCCTCGGGGTTTGTGCCGGGTGACCGCGGGCACGCGCCAACCGAACGCAGAGACCGCGGAACGCGGCCCCTGGAGTGGAGGCCCCCATGCCAACGGGCGCGCTCGTCGCGCTCGTCGTCCCGTCGGCACTCGTACTGGTCGCCCCACGGTAGAGGCGGAAGGCGGGCGCGTGGTCGCCGACCAGGAGCTGCGCGCACGGGAGCAACGCCTCGCGCTGCAGCAGTGCCGGTCGTTCTCCAGCCGCCTGCCGGCATCTAGCGGATCGGACTTGCCATGAACGCCCACCCCACCCCCACCCCCACAGGAGCACGGTCCCGCACCGCGTCCCCTCCGGACCCGCAGCGCCTCGTGGCGGTCTATCTCAACGACCACCTCGCGGGCGCCGGAGGCGGTGTCTCCCTGATCCGCCGCATGGCCCGGACTCACCGCGGTACGCCCGCGGGGCCGCCCCTGGCCGAGCTCGCCGAGGAGATCGCCGAGGACCGGGAGAGCTTGCGCGAGTTCATGACCGCTCTCGACGTCCCTGCGCAGTGGCCCAGGGTCGCCGCGGCCCGGCTGGCGGAGAAGGCGGCCAGGCTCAAGCTCAACGGCCGACTGGTGAAACGCTCACCCCTGAGCGACGTCCTCGAACTGGAAGCCATGCGTCTCGGGGTGGAGGGGAAGGCGTCGATGTGGCGGTCGCTCAGGGTCCTCGCGGTCACCGACTCCCGCCTGGACCTGGCCGCCGTCGACAGGCTCCTGGCCCGCGCGGGGCGGCAGGCGTCCGTACTGGAGGTTTTGCGGGTGGAGGCCGCGCGGCGGACCTTCGCCACCCCGTCCCCGGGCCCAGCCCGCGCCCACGGAAGATCATCCCGCCACGGCGTGCCGGGAAGGGCGCGGTGGGCGTCATGAGGGTCGTCGTCACCGGAGCCACCGGCAACGCGGGCACCAGCGTGGTGCGGGCCCTGGCCGCCGACCGTACGGTCAGCGACGTGCTCGGTGTCGCCCGCAGGCTGCCGGACCTCCGCATCCCCGGCGTGCGCTGGGCCGCGGCGGACGTCGACCCCGGCCACGACGAGCTGACCGAGCTCTTTGCGGGCGCGGACGCCGTCGTCCACCTCGCCTGGAAGTTCCAGCCCACCCACGACCCCGTCGTCACCTGGCGGACCAACGTGCTGGGAAGCATCAGGGTCTTCGAGGCCTGTGCCCGGACCGGGGTGCGGGTCCTGGTCCACGCCTCGTCGGTCGGCGCGTACTCACCGGGCCCCGCCGACGGGCGCCCCGTCGACGAGTCCTGGCCCACCCACGGCTGGCCGGGTGCCGCCTACACCCGTGAGAAGGCCTACCTGGAGCGCTACCTCGACGGCTTCCAGCTCGCCCACCCCGGCATCCGGCTGGTACGGATGCGACCGGCCTTCCTCTTCAAGGAGGAGTCGGCGAGCGAACAGCGCCGGATCTTCGCCGGCCCGCTCCTGCCGTGGCGCCTGATCCGGCCGGGCCTGGTGCCCGCGCTCCCCGCCGTCTCCGGCCTGCGTTTCCAGGCCCTGCACACCGACGACGCCGCCGAGGCCTACCGGGCAGCCGTCGTACGTCCGGTCCACGGGCCGTTCAACCTGGTGGCCGACCCGGTGCTGGACACCGCCGCCATCGCCGCCATCCTGCACACCCGTACGGTGCCGCTCCCCGCGGGCGCCGCCCGTGCCGCACTCGCCGCGGCCTGGCGCATGCACCTCGTACCGGCCGCCCCCGGACTCCTCGACGCCGTGCTGCGACTGCCCCTGCTCGACGCCGGGCGCGCCCGCGAGGAGCTGGACTGGGTACCGTCGGTCACAGCGACCCACGCCGTCGGGGAGTTCTTCGAAGGCCTTCACCGGGGAGCCGGTGCCGACACCCCGCCCCTGGCCCCCGCGGCAGCGGGAGCCGGCGCCGGCCGGGAAGCCGCCCATCCGGGGAAGTGAGCCGTGAGCGGATCCGACGGCCTGCCACGCGACCACACGCAGGCGATCCTGGAGACCACCAAACGCGTCGGCGCGCTCCTGAAGGAAGCCGGGGTGCCCTTCGCGCTCGCCGGGAGCGTCGCCGCGTTCGCCCACGGCCTGCCGGCCGGCTTCCGGCACGACACGGACTTCTGCCTCTGCCGGGAGGACGCCACGGCCGCCGTGGCCGCGCTGGCCGACGCGGGCATCACCGTCGTCGACGCCCCCGAGGACTGGCTGATCAAGGCCCGCGACGGCGACGAGGAGATCGACCTCATCCTGGACCTCGCCGGCAGGCCCGTCGGCCGGGAGCTCCTCCAGCGCGCGGACGTCCGCGCCGTGGACTCCGTACACATGCCGGTCCTCAGCCCGACCGACCTCATGGACAGCCGCCTGACCGCCCTGTGCGAGCACTACTGCGACTTCGCCGAGCTGCTGCCCATGGCACGCATGCTCCGTGAACGCATCGACTGGGGGCTCCTCGACCGCCGCCACCGCGACCAGCCCCTGCCCGACGCCTTCCTCTACCTCCTCGAACGCCTGGGCGTGATCGAGCCCCGAAAGCAGGCCCGCCATGACGACGCACAACCCCACGCTGCCCGAGTACCGGGCCCAACACCTTCGTGACCGGCTCGCGCACGAGGACATCGCCGAACTCGGCGTCCGCGTCGAGCTGCGCGGCCACGCGGTCGTCGTCTGGGGACCGGTCTCCAGCCCGGGCTGCCGCGAGACGGTCCTGCGGATGGCCGCGGAGGCCCTGCACCCGCTGGCATGGCGCCACGATCTGACCGTCGTCAGCGCCCGCCCGCCCGACCGTGAGGAGGACCTGCCGTGATACGTGTGGCGGCGGTGGGGGACATCCACCTGGCGCCGGGCAGCGAGGGGTCCCTGCGACCCGCCTTCGAGACCCTGGGTGACCACGCCGACCTGCTCCTCCTCGCCGGTGACCTGACCCGCCACGGCACGCCGCAGGAGGCCGCCGTGGTCGCCGGTGAGGTCGCCGGTCTGCCCGTGCCCGTCATGGCCGTCCTCGGAAACCACGACCACCACGGCGACCGGCCGCAGGAAGTCACTGCCGTCCTCGCGGCGGCCGGGGTCACCGTCCTCGAAGGGGAAGCGGCCGTCCTCGACCTCCACGGCACCACCGTGGGGGTGGCGGGAGCCAAGGGATTCGGTGGAGGGTACGCCGGCCGCTGCGCCAGTGACTTCGGCGAACCCGAGATGAAGGCCTTCATGCGGCACTCCCGTACGTGTGCCGACGGGCTGCGGCGCGCGCTCACCGATCTGGCGCAATCCGGCACCGCACTGCGGATCGCCCTGACCCACTACTCGCCGGTCCCGGACACCCTGGTCGGCGAGCCGCCCGAGATCCACCCGTTCCTCGGCAGCTACCTCCTGGCCGAGGCCATCGACGAGATCGGTGCCGACCTCGCCGTCCACGGACATGCTCACCTTGGCACCGAGCACGGGATCACGGCCGGCGGGGTCCGGGTCCGCAACGTGGCCATGCCCGTCATCGACCGGGCGTACGCCGTCTACCAGCTCACTCCCCGCCCGCCCAGGCCGCAGGGCGCCCCGCTGCACGAAACGCGTGAGGAGCAGCTGCCATGAAGGGTATGGAACACAAGCGCCAGGAGCCCGGCATCGGCCGCGAGGAGCAGGTGCGGGAGTACCCCGGCCCGGATCCGGTACACCCCGAGGCCGGCAAGCCGGTGCCCGGCAGGACCCCCGAGGAGCTGAGGCGGCGGCAGGAGCGGGCCATGACCCACGAGCACGACGAAACGGAATGACGGCCGCCGCCGCCCCTCAGCGCACCGCCCGGCCTACATGGGGTCCACGGTCCCGCTGCCCCGGCCGTACTGCTGCTCGCTCTTCTCACGGATGCGCAGGGCTTTGTCCTTCAGCCGCTGCCGCTCCGCGGGATCCGTCGCGTGCTGGGCCGCCTGCTCCAACTCCTGGGCCTTGTCCTGCATCTCCCGGGCCCGTTCGCTCGGCCCGCTGTCTTTGCTCATGACCAGTCCTCGGGTGTTAGGGAAGTGTGGGCCCCACAAGCCAAACAGCGCCGGGCCGCTCCCGCCAGCGCAGCCGCGACAGGTGGCCGGCCCGGGCGCGGGCCGCCCTCAGCCGTCCCGGTCCGCGGGGCTCGCGAGGCGCAGCAGCTCGTCGTACAGCAGCCTGCCGACGAGCGCACCGCCGAACACGACCACGCCGATGCCGACGAGCCAGGACTGGACGACGAGGACGGTTCCGAAGGGGCCGTAGGTGACGGCACTGGACGCGATCAGCGGTGAGAAAACGAGATGGGAGGGCCGCGGCTTCGAGGCCCGCCTCGCCCCGCGATCAAGACCAGCCGGTCGCCGCGGGCGGCGAAGACCCGCGCCACCACGCGTCCGACGCCGCCGCCCGCTCCGGTGACGACGACGTTCCGCGGACCTGTGCACGGCACTCCTGCCTGGCGGCTGTCCCGAACCGGCCGTCCTGAACCCCGCGACCCCCGCGCGCCAGACCCGCGTCGCGCAATGAGGGGCAGCCCGGCGGGTAGGCGCCGGACATGGTCCACGTCGTCGGCGACATCACCCTGTCCTTGCTCTCCCGTGGGTACGCATGGCTGCCGGAGCTGCGCCGCCGCCGCGCGGGCGGCCCGGTCCGCACCCGGCTCATGGGCAGACCCACCCTGGTACTGACCGGCCCTGAGGCGGTGGACTTCTTCTACGACGAGCGCCACATGCTGCGCGAGGACGCCCTGCCCGGGGCCCGTCCTCGACACCCTCTTCGGCCGCGGCGCCGTACACACCCTCGACGGAGACCGGCACGGGTCCGCAAGAACATGTTCGTCTCCCTCCTCATGTCCGAGGGAGGCGTCGCCTCCCTCACGGACCCCCGGTCCGGTGGGCGTACGCCCGGGACCTCTTCCAGACGCCCGGATTCGGGGACACGGTGGACTTCGACCACATCAAACGCCACTACTACCGCGTGCACAGCGGCAGCAACCCGACCGGGATCGTACCGGCGGGGCCGGATCCCTCCGGCTGGTTCGCCCCGCACCACCGCGATCGGCTGGGCGGCACGCCGTTCGGCGACCCGGGGACAGCTCCAGACATCGTTCCGTCCACCCCGGCATAGCGACGATGCTGCTGCCACCGGTCCGAACGCCGCCCGTCACATCAGGCGCGCAGGGCCGACCGGCCCTCGTCCTCGTGGCGCACGACCTGCTCGTGGACGGCGTCCGCTTCGACGTGTTCGGGGTAGAGACGTTCGGCGGCAGGGCCGGCCCCGCAACGGCCGCATGGCCTCGACCAGGCGGCGGGAGCCGGGGGAGGAGGTGACCTCCACGCAGGCGAAGTGGCCGACGAGCGCTCCGCGCAGGGCGCGGTGCAGGCCCAGGAGGGGCATCAGGTTGACCGTGGCGAGCAGGGGCGCCGGAGTCCGGCCTAGGTGGTGGCCGTAGCTCGGGGGGATCGCCCCCGCGGACACTGGCACGGATCCCTCCCCCGGGACCGGACCGCTCGGCGGCGCCACGCCGCGCGAGATGCCGATGCCAGCCGGACGTACCCATGGGCGCAACCTGCCGGGTGCCCGTCGACCCGGACGACATGGGCCGCGGCTGACCCGAAGGCTGCGGGGCGCCCGGAGTTTCAGCAACGCGAACGCGGCAAGACGCCACATATGGTGCGAATCAGATACGCGGTGTTGATCGAGCAGGCCGGCCCGCGTGAGCTGGTGTCCCACATGGTAGGAGCGGAGAGGGCGGGATTCGACTTCTCCGTCATCTCCGACCACTCCTTCCCCCGGCTGGAATCGCAGGGGCACGCGCCCTACGCGTGGAGCGTTCTGGGGGCGGCGGCGCAGGCCACCTCCCGGATCCCGCTCGCGACGTACGTGACCTGCCCGACGTTCCGCTACCATCCCGCGGTCGGCGCGCAGAAGGCGGCCACGATGCAGATCCTGTCCCAGGGCCGGTTCCGGCTGGGGATCGGCTCCGGCGAGAATCTGAACGAGCACGTCGTGGGCGCCGGCCGGCCCGCCGCCCACGTACGCCGGCAGATGCTGGAGGAATCCGTCGAGATCATCCGGCGGATGTTCACCGGTGCGTACCTGAGCCATCACGGCGCCCACTTCGACGTCGAGAACGCTCGCCTGTGGGACGTCCCCGACAAGCCGCCCCCGTCCGGGACAGCCATCTCCGGACCCCGCTCCTGCGCCCTCGCCGGCCGGTACGCCGACCTCGTGGTTGCCACTGAACCGAAGGCGGAGCTCCTGCGGCGGTTCGACGCGCTCGGCGGCGCCGGCAAGCCCCGCGTCGGACAACTCCACGTCTGCTACGACACTGATCGCGACGCGGCCGTCGAACGCGCCCACGACCAGTTCCGCTGGACCCCCGGCGGTTGGAAGGTCAATGCCGAACTCCCCGGCCCCGCCGGCTTCGAGCAGGCCTCGCAGCGCACCCGTCCGCCGGACGTCGCCGAGGCCTTCCCCGGCGGCGACGACGCGGACGCCTTCGTCGAGGCCGTACGCCCCTGCGCGGAGGCCGGCTTCACCGTGGTCGCCCCCGTCCAGATCGGCGGCGGCCACCAGGAGCCCTCCCTCGACTGGGCCGAGCCCAAACTGTTGCCCGCGCTCGCCACCCTCTGAGGAGCCGCCATGAACCGCGCCGCACTTTTCGACGTCGACGGCACCCTCACGGACACCAACCACCTCCACGTCACTTCCTGGTGGGAGGCGCTGCGCCAGTCGGGACATCGGGTGGCCACGCACGACATCCACCGGGCGATCGGCCTGCCCGGCGAGGACCTCCTCGACCACCTCCTCGGAGGTGACCGCGACCGCTCGGGCGACGACCGGCTGAGCGCCGCCCACGACACCCTGTACGCCACCTACTTCGACAGGCTCCTCGCCCTGGACTCGGCAGCCGGCCTGCTGCGGGCGCTTTCGCGGGCCGGCTGGAAGGTGCTGCTGGTCACCTCCGCGAAGGACAGGGAACTGGGCGCCCTGCGCCGGGCCATCGACGCCGAGGACGCCATCACCGACACCGCCACCTCCGACGACGTGGAACAGGGCAAGCCCGCGCCCGACCCCCTGCTCCACGCCCTCGAACTGGCCCGGACGCCGTCCGGGCGCGCGGTGTTCGTCGGTGACACGGTATGGGACATGAAGGCCGCCGTCCGGGCCGGTGTGACCGCCGTCGGCCTGCTGTGCGGAGGGATCCCCCGCGGGGACCTGGAGGACGCGGGAGCCGCCGCCATCTACCGGGACCCGGCCGACCTCCTCGCCCGCCTCGACGACAGCCCGTTCTCCGCGATACCGGCCGGATGAACGCTTCCGGCCGGCCTCACGCTGGGCAAGCGGCCAGGCGGCCGGAGAGATCGCTTACCGCCTCGTCCGTGCAGTGTGGCGTCGTACGTCCGGCCGCCGACGTCGTCAGTGGCCCAGAGCGCGCTTCAGCTCCGCCTTGTCCATCTGCGAGCGCCCCTTGATGTTGCGCTGCTTGGCCTCGTTGTACAGCTGGTCCTTCGTGGGCCCCTGGGAGCCGCTGTGGGAGCGTTGGCCACCGCGCTTCGACGCGGGCATGTCCTGGACGGACGACCTGCTTGCCGTCTTGGACTCCCCGGCCTGGGCACGTTCCTTGTTCACCGTCCGGGCGGCGATTTCCTTGGCGCGCTTCGTCGACTCGCCGCGCTGTTCGGCTGACTCCTTGATGTGCTCGTACTGGCGTTCCCGCTTCGGGGAGGAACCACGTGGCATGGCGATCTCCTTTCGCTCGCCGGGCGCCTACCCTGATCCACCGCCGCCAAGGCTGTGCACGCGACCGTCATCCGCGCCATGGCCCGACGGCCGAGGCGCACAGGGCCCCGCCGGCCCGACGGCGCGTCGCCTTCCGGCGGCGCGTCGCCTCGCAGACCGGGCTCCTCACGCGGGCCAGGTCCCGGTCAGGCGGCGGACACCAGTGGCCCCGGCCCGCTCCACGGCCGCTTTGACCGCTGCGAAGAGCGCCCCTTGCAGTGAGGCGGCGATCAGGATCTCGGGCCAGGAGCGTTCCTCGTCCATGGCGTCGGGCGCATCGCCCGCGCCGTCCACCGTCTTCCACAGCCGCTTGAACACCAGCCCGGCGATCAACCCCCCGGCGGCGCCGAGCGCCAGGCCGATCGGCTGGTAGGCGAGCTTGGCCTTGTTCATCGTCCTCCTCCGCAGGCCGCTTCCCGTACGGTCCTGCGCCTGCCCGTTTCCGTGCCCGCAACGCACCCGCGCGGGTCGCCGTTTCCGGTGCGGAGGTCCGGGCACGAGCACACTGGCACCGACGCTCTCTTCCCGATCACGGACACCTGACCGCACGGCGTCCGCCACGTCCCGGTACCCGGCGCGGCAGCACGGACTGGTTCGAAACCCCGGCCGGGCCCCGCAACGGCCCCAGCCCTTGCTACGGCAGCCCCGGCCCCATCTCTGCGACCGCACCAAAATTCCCAGCCCAGCGACGTGACCTGCGCCTACTGTGCCGCTGTGACTCTCACTGATGCCGAAATAGGCAACCTGCTCATGCCCGCCGGATTTCGTTTGACTGCCGCCGCACCACTCACCCGTGACTGCCGGGCCCGAGCACGGACGCTTCGACTCCTACCCGGACGAGGTTGCCGATGTTGCTGCCTCAGGGATGGCCGACAAGGTCAACTCAAGCTGGTACCGGATGGCCACGGAATACGGGCTCATGGACAGCAACCGCGAGTTTCTCCTCGCCGCAACCCTTGAGGCTATCGGGGGCGATCCGGAGGACGCACCCTACCTGCTGTGGTTCCGGATCCAGCTCACCGATGGCTGGGACCTGGTCAGGAGCGAGGTGTCTCTCTTGAGAAGTGGCTTCGCAAGGGTCTTCACCGACCGCTTTGTTCCAGAGTTCACTGTGGCCTCGCTGGACGGCCGGATGATGATGAACACCACCGTCTGGGGCAACGGCACCGTCAGCACGATCGTCATCCGCCCGTAGCACTCGCCGCGCAGTCCGAAACCATGGCCGATCGCCTGGAGGCTCAGATCGAGCGCTTGACGCCAACCTCCACGACGCGGGCCACCAACGGCGGGACGACGGCCATCCGCCCAGCAGCTTGTCTTCCCCGCGCCGGGTACCGGCCGACCCCAAACCCCGTGCGAGGCCTCTACCTCGCCTCCGCGGGACCCCATTCCGGCGAAGGTCGACTGAGCCCGGGGGCCAATGCGACCTGGGCCGCACTGCGCGGGTGCATCTCCGTACGCCTCCTCGGCCGGCCCCAGCGGGCCCCCGCTCTACAGGACCGCAGCGGCGGCCGGGCCGACGGGAGCTGACTTGGCCGTCGCGTGAACGGGGGATTCGGAGACCGGACTTCAGGTGGCCGTGGCCGGTCGGCGGCCCCACATGGTGCCCGGGAGACGGAACACGGCGCGCGGCCGCCGATCTCGGCGGGTCGCCGCCCCGCTCGAACGGCGACCCGCCGACATTCACGCGTATGGCTCGGAACCGAGGGGTCAAGCAAGAACAGCGGAAAAGGTCTCGGCGCCGGGGCCGACGGTGCCGGCGCCATGCACGTTCTGCGCGGCACCCCTCGCCCCACCGCGCGCAATAGTCCGATTTCGTCTAATTTAAGCCCGTCAGGGATCCCACACAAAGGAGTTCACCATGGCTGACAAGGGAAAGATGGACCAGGCCAAGGGCAAGGCCAAGGAGGCCGTCGGCAAGGTCACCGGCAACGACCGGATGAAGACCGAGGGCAAGATGGACCAGGCCAAGGGCAAGGCGAAGGAAGCAATCAGCGAGACCGAAGAGCGTGCCCGCGGCATTCAGGACTCCCTGCGCGACAAGCGCGACAGGACCTGACCGCCCCCGGGAGTCCCCGCGGGACTCGCGGGTGATTCAGGATGCGTTCCCCGGCGCCTCGGCGTCGCGGGGCCGCATCCTGTTTCCGGTGCGGCCCTCGCGACCTGCGTGGCCTTCGGTGTCGGGGCTGCTCCACGGGGCAGGTGTGTGGAATGCGCGCCGGAGACGGGCGCAGGCCCGTTTGTTCGGAACGCTCCGTGAGCAAATGATGCGCGGTGCGACACAGTGTGTGAGCGTGGAGACGCCTGTTCCGCGGGGGCGATCCCCGACCTGTGTGAGGGAGGCGGTACCCGATGGACAGCCAGGACAAGGACGACCGGGCGGCCGAAATGGTGGTGGTGGCGGTCGGTGACTGCTCCCTCGAGGACGCACGCACCGTTCTCGACCTGCTTGAGGAGTTCTTCCCCGCGGAGGCGGAGCCGGAGGCAGTGGCGGGCGCGGCAGGAGCGGTGGGTACGTCGGGTCGCACCGGGGAGGGCGTCCAGGTCGCGACAGTATGGACCGCGACTCTCGATGCGGCGAGGCCGGCGGAACCGGCGGAGCGGCGGACGACCCCCGTTCGGCTGAAGGGCACCGTCAGCGTCACCCTCCAGGGAGGACCCCGTGCGGTGGAGCGGATGCATGCCGCCCTCGCCGGGCACTTCACGGTCGAGGACACGGGAACCGTATCGGGAGACCAGGAGAAGGAGATCGGACTACGCATCCGCTCCTGACGCCGAGCGCGGCGGCCCGGCCTGCACGGTCCGGCCCCGCACCTGGGCAGACGGGGTGCGTACCCAAGACCACCGCTCTCCTCCTGGACGGTGCCGAGCCCGAGCTGCTGGCACTGTTCTACGCCGAACTGCTCGATGGCACGGCTGAGCCGGCCCCGGGTGACGGGGACCTCCTCCTCGTCACCGGTCCCACCGGCCGTGGTCGGCATCCACCGCGACCCGGGCCACGCCCCGCCGAGCTGGCCTCTCCCCGAGGGCTCCCAACAGGCCCATCTGCGCATCCTCGTAGCGGCGCAGGGCCTCGACGAGGCCGAGCGCGAGGCCGTGGCCCTCGGAGCCCGCCCGGTGGCCGCGGAGGATGACGGCACCCTGCCGGGCAGCCGGACCCCCTGCGCCGCTACGCCGACCCGGCGGGCCACGGGTTCGTCCTCGCCGCACTCTGGGAAGACCTCGCCCCCGCGAGCTCCACGAGGGAAACGCTCACACCCCCTCGTCCGTAGCCGACGTTCACCGCACGGAGAGCGAGGGAGCGTGAGCACCCGCTGGACCGATGTCGGCAGGCGCTGGGTGATGCGCCGTTTGGGATGCGCGCGAGCGAACAGACGGGAGGAGCGGCATCGGTGCTTCCCGGTGCCGCTCCGGGCAGAGGACTGGAGTCGAGGCGAGGGATGGCCGTATGCGCAGGTGTCGGAGTCGAACAGGAACTACTACTGCTGACGGACGCGGAAGCCGGGGAGGCGCTGGCCGTGTGCGGCGACGTGATCGCGGCTGCCGACCGCTCAGCGGATCGCGCCCGCGCGTCCGGCGAGGGGGACCGGGACGCACCGGGCCATGCGTTCGAGGCGGAACACCAGGAAGAACAGGTCGAGTTCGCTACGAAGTCGGTCACGGAGATGGAAGAGCTCCAGGAGGAGATCGTCCTGTGGCGTGTCGCAGCGGCACGGCACGCGGCGACGGCCGGTGCGCTGCTGGTGGCGCCGCCACCTCCCCGCTTCCGGTTGAGGGAGATCCGTGACGTGAGAAACGTGCCGCAGTGCTGGGCATCAGCCAGTGACAACGGGGGAAGCGCGCTCTTCGCAGGGTCATCGCCGCTCGGTCGCCGGCTCGTGAGCAAGTACCTGATGAACTCAACTTCGTGATGCAGGTCAGCCTCGATGGTCAGGCTGGCGCCGACCAGGCAGCCGGCAACCAGGTTGCCTGGTGTGTCCGGTGAGGGTGCCCAGGCGTCGAACGCGTTGTAGCTCACCTGAGGGGTCTCGGCGGCAGGCCATCCGCCGCCGGCGTCAATTGCACCTTGCACCGCAGCCAGGCTGGGTTCCTGCCGTCCGGGGCGAACGCCGCCGGCTGAGCGGTTTCGGTCGCGTGCCCCGGCCGGTCGCGGGCATGCGCGGGTAAGACGCCGCCGAAGGGGACTCTCATGCTCATCGCTGCGCTGCTGCTCCTGCCCACCCTGCTGTGCGCCGTGCTCGCCCTCGGGCGGTACGAGGAGTTCCTGCTCGGCCCCGGCCAGGACCCTTCCCCGCCGCGGCCCGGGCCCGCCCGGCCGCCGGAACCGGCACCCGTCGCGGTGCCGCCGCCCACCTGTCGGCGCGTGCCGCGCAGGGTGAGCCGGCCGGTGTACGACCCGTTTCGTTGCGACGTCCCAGACCGGACGAGCCGGCCACCGGCGGGCCGACGCCCCGGCTCGTCCGGTCCGGGGCGTACCTCAGTGGCTCGCGTCGAGCTCCGCGACGATCGAGGCGGGGGTGTGGCCGCTGCCGTCCGACAGGCGGTGGAAGTCGACGGAGACGAAGTTCGGGTCGCGGCCCCCGGCCGCGGGGCGGCACTGCTCGGCGATGCGGTTCCTCAGTTTGGCGCCGTTGTCCAAGGCCGCCGTGAGGACCGTGGGGACGTTGCGGTGGTGGCTCATCGTGAACAGGCGCCGGAATCCGGGCTCCTGGCGGTCCAAGGGCACATCGGGCCAGCGGCTGACGCAGGTGAGGTCGTTGCCCAGGTCCCCGAGGCTCCAGTAGTTGCTCACGGTCCAGGACCTGTCGTACATGACGCCCAAGTACTCGCGGTCGGACCGGTCGGAGAAGATCAGCAGCCGTTTGCCGGCGGTGACGAGGTCAGCCACCTTCGGCCAGCCGTGCTGCCGCACGCCCCACTCGTCGGGCCGGAACACCATGTCCTGCAACCCCCGTACCCTGCCAAGGGAGTTCTGTAGCTGCTCGGCGCTGACGTAGTCCTCGAGGAAGACGGTCACGACCTCCTGCGGGTGTGCGGCGAGGAAGTCGACCACTGTCTGCATCGTGCCGTGGAAGGACTGCCGTGGCAGGGCGTACGTGGCTCCGGCGAAGGTCTTGCAGTCGCCGTGGCACAGGTAGACGTCGCTCGGGTAGCAGTCGCTGCCGAAGCTGATGACGCACAGCCAGGTGCTTCGCTCGTACCAGTGCGTGTCCAGACTCAGGCCGCGGACGCCGTTGTCGAGCTGGGCGTGGACGGACTCGGACTGGTTCACCGAAGTCCAGCGGGAGTCCTCGTAGTTGGTGAAGGCGTTGTGGGTGGCCAGGAAGGCGACCTCGTCGAGGCGGCGGTCGCCCCAGCGGGCGGTCGCTGCCTCGGCCGCGCGCGTGCCCGCCGGGGCCGGGGCCGGGGCAGCGGTCCTGGTCGAGGCGGTCGCCGTGGTCGCCGTACACAGGAGGGCCAGCAGGAGGAGACACATCAAGGAGTGCCGACCAGCTCGTCGTCGAAGCATGTCCATGTCAAGCATGCGCGGAGGTTAGCGCGCGCACCGTCGATGCGCTTCCCTGCGGACGCGCACGGCTGGATTTCGACGGGCGGCGCACCTGCGGCCCACGCCTGCGCGCCGCCTGATCCCGAGCCTGCGAGGGTGCGGCTTTCGCCGCGGGTGAGTGGGAGGCTCGTGGTGATCGACCAGCTTGGTTCCGTCGGTCAGGGCTTCGAGAGGCCCGCTGTGATGCGGCGTCACGGTGTGCGGCGGCCGCCGAACCCTCCGACGTCAGCGCCACCGCACCGGACGGCCCGGCCACCGGCTCGCGAGGCAGCCACGCCCTGGGCGGGTCGGGCGAGCGGTTCGGCGGATGCGCAGGCCAGTTCGGTGCGGCGTAGTGCACCGCCAGCCCTCCTTCGAGGATGGCAGCGATCTCCGGTGCCACGCCGCCACATCTCCACCGCGCAGGACGAGATCGGTGAGACGGCCATGGGCCTCGGCGGCGCGGCACAGCGGCTTGTGCCCGCGGGCCGTCTCCGTCCCGCCGCGTCTCGCAGCCGGTCACTTCCCGAACGTAGATCCGCGCTGATCAGCGGAGTTGCCCCTCCGGGCGCGACGCCCGCGCACGTCCTGGAGCGTCCCGGTCGCGGGCGCGCTCCGCGTTGAACTGGGCGCCGGTGAGCAGGGCGAGGTTGGCGAACCAGAGCCAGACGACGAAGACCACGATCCCGGCCAGCGAGCCGTAGAGCCGCCAGTACGTATCCAGTTCGGTGTAGAGCGTGAAGAGCCCCGTGGCGGCGAGCCAGAGCAGGGCCGCCAGTACGCCGCCGGGCAGGCCCCGAGGTGCCCCGCGGCTCTGGGCCGGGCCGGGCCGGAAGAGGACCAGGACCAGCAGGGTGACGGCCACGAGCTGGAGTGGCCGCGCAGGAGCGCGACGCTCTGCGCGCTGCCGCCACCGGCGGCCTGTACGGCCCGGCGGGTTAGGGGCCCGGACGCGACCAGCCCGGCGGCCGCCGCCACGAGCAGGATCAGCAGCAGCGTGGCGGTGAGCGGCACCGGTCTGCCAGCGGTCCGGTGATCAGCAGCCCCAGACCGGCGACGGAGGATGCCTGCAAGGGCAGCAGCAGAAGAAGAAGAAGACGGCGGCCCGGTCTCACACCTGTGTCGTGGCGTTCGTCATTGACGGCGTGTAACCCGCTACGGCCCGGTCAGCGTGGCGGCGACTGCGGTGTCTGTCCGCGCCGAGGGGAGGGGGCCAGGGTCTGTGTGAAAGGGTCGCAGCGCCATTCGCTGATGGCTTCGACCCGCACGCTCGCTTCGTAGCGGACAGCAAGTGGTGCAACCGGGTGCCGCCGAGACGCGGGTGTCGGCCGGCGTCAGCGTGTGGCGGGGTGCCCATACCTGCTCGGCTCCAGCGCCAGGTGCTGGAACGTCGTCGAGGAGTGGCTGAGTCCGTCCGCAGGGCGAGAGCAACCCCCCGCTGCTGTGGTGTGGTGCACCGCCCCACAGTCCAGGTCGGGGCTGTGGGGGTCCTACCTCTGCCCAGGGCGGCGCGGAGAGCCATAGCGTCCCGCCTTGCCCCCAGACGCCACTCCACCGGAGGTATCCGTGCTCCCCATGCACAGGACAGCAGCATCACCGCCGCAACGTCCACGGAGGGTGCCACACGTCGCCATGGTGCGGCGGGCAGTCGCCGCGGCTGCGACGCTCGTGACCCTCGCCGCTCTCCCGGCGGCCGCCCAGGACCGGAGCCATGCCCCTGGAGATGCGTCGGCGGCCCATTGTGCGACGCTCTCGTGGCTCAGGGTGCCGGGTGCCGAACGTCAGGACAAGGCGTGCTTGGCCGAGCTCACCACGGCAGGGACCGTTGCCTCCGGACACACCGACCCTGCCGACTGGGCGGGCTTGACCCCGGCCGGGCTTTCCGTGCCGAGCGGGGTCCCCGGAATCCAGATCGACGGATACTTTCCGGACAGCTCGACGACCAACACCAACCACGGCTGGCAGCATGACGCCCAATTCGTGATCCGCCTGCCCGACCGGTGGAACGGCGGCCTGGTCGTCGCCGGTTCCCCGGGTGTCCGCGAGCAGTACGCCAGCGACCGGGCCATCGGAGACTGGGTCCTGGCCCGTGGGTACGCGTTCGCCGCGACCGACAAGGGCAACACCGGGGCCGCCTTCTACCGTGACGGCCGTGCTCCCGGTGACGCGCTCGCCGAATGGAACACCCGGCTCACCCAGCTCACCCGCGCCGCCCGAGCCGTCATCACACAACGCTACTTGCGGCCCCCCGCACGCACGCTGGCCACCGGCATGTCCAACGGCGGATACCTGGTCCGCTGGCAGCTGGAGAACCATCCGGAACTCTACGACGGCGGTGTCGACTGGGAAGGAACCCTCTGGCGCGAGCAAGGACCGAACCTGCTCACCTTCCTGCCGCCCGCCCTCGCCGCCTACCCCGCCTACGCAGGAGGCGGAGAGGGGGCCGAGCGCGCCCACCAGCAGATGACCGCCGCCGGCTTCCCGGCCGGCTCGGAATTCCTGTGGCCCTTCCACCACCAGTACTACTGGGATCTGACCCAGCGCGTCTACCGCGAGGAACTCGACCCCGACTACGACGGCACTCTGGAGGCCGGCCACCCCTTCTGCGCACCTGGCAGCCCCGGCTGCGACGCCGACTACGACTACCGTTCCCGGCCCGACGGCGTCCGCGACGCGATCTCGAAGATCGCTCTCACCGGCCGGATCGGCAAACCTCTGATTACGGTGCACGGAACTCTCGACGTGCTGCTGCCCATCAGCCAGGACTCCGACGTCTACGCCCGCATGGTGGGCGACGTCGGCCGCGGCCACCTCTTCCGCTACTACCGGGTCGAGGGAGGAACCCACGTCGACTCGCTGTTCGACGCCTTCCCCGACAAGCTCCGGCCCCTCCTCCCGTGCCATCGGGCCGCCTTCACGGCCCTGGAGGACTGGACCGGCCGCGGCGTGCAGCCGCCGGCCGGCCACACGCTGCCCCGCCCTGCCTCCACCAGGCCCGAAGACCTTCTGACGAGCTGCCCGCTCACCTCATAGGTCTGACCGCCGGTCGCCCGACGGGTGACATCGGTTCCCGCCCGGCCATGTACAGACCGGACATCGGCTCGACCAGCCGCACCATGTGCCCGTCGGGGGACTGTGAGGCCCACGACATGAACAGCTCCACCAGAACGCCGGCACATTGATCGATACGCTGATGAACGCCACGAGCCCCGGCCACGTGTCCCAGGACGGGACACCATGGCGTCGGCGGACTCGTGTTCTCTTCGGCTCGGATCAGAGCCCGGCGACCTTGGCGCTCGCCGATACCTCGTAGACCAGGGTGACCGTGCGGTGGCTGCCGGGTGGGAGCGTGACGTCCCAGCGGGCGATGCCTTCGGCGTCGACCGCGTCGGGCGCCGGGGAACAGGCGTCCTTCCGCAGGCGTACCTCCACGGCCGAGACCTCGGAGACCGGGAACCGCTCGCGGACGACGACCACCCGATCTTCCTGGTCCCCGGGGACGGAGAACCGGGACAGGTGCAGCCGGACCGTGCGGGTGACCACGGTCCGCTGCATGAGTCCTGCCGAATCGCGGGACTCCTCGGCATGCCGGATCACCCCGAGGTCATCGCAGCAGCCGAAGGCGAGCTCGACGAGGGCGCCGGGGGCGGTGAAGCCCAGTGTGCCGCGCCCGCTGAATCCGCTGCCGCGGACCAGGTCCACGGGACCTGCGAGCAGCGCGTGGCCGGACCGGTTTTCGAACCGCACCACCCGGGTGACCAGTGGTGATACTTCGGGTGCGCAGGCGTACTCGCTGGTGGCGGCCGTGGTGAAGACGGAGAGCGGCACTCGGTGGGCGCGGCCGTCTGTGGGAACGGATACCGGCGCGGGGGAGCTCAGCACACGCGTCTCGCCTCCGTCGTCCACCCCCGGCAGGCCGAGCACGGGGGCCGGGCCGAGCGTCCCGATCTCCTCCTCGCGCAGCTCGACGTCGATCGTGCGGCGCTCCGCTGCGGGGCGGTCCTTGAGCGTCAGCCGGTCTTCGCCCAGCCGTGGCGGATCGGTGGCCAGCGCCGAGCGGGCGGTCGACAACGTCAGCCGTACGTCAGACCAGTCCTCCCCGGTGCGTTGCCAGACGATCGCGTCGGTATCCAGGGTCAGAGCATCCCCGTCCAGCACAGCCCGGTAGGCGGGCCGCCACAGCGCACACGGGACGAGGTGGCTCAGGCGCACCTCGACCGGCCCGGCGAACGCGGTTTCCAACGTCAGCTCGATATGACCGACAAGCTCAGCGGGCGCTTCCTCGGAGAGGTGCATGGCCTGCTGACATTGTCCGAGTTCGGTGGCGAGTGCGGCCAGTCGGCCCTCCACGGTGCGGAGTTGCTCGCCGTACGTGTCGCGCTCCTCGTCCACTCGGTCCAGTTCGCGGGTCCAGCGGGGCCGTTCGGTCTCCCCGGAGCCGGCGCCTTCGCCGATGTCCCGCAGCAGATCGGCGGCGAGGCGGCCGAGGAGGTCGAGGCGGGCGTGCAGCCGGTCGCGTTGCTGCCCCAGGTCCAGCCGCTCCTCTTCGAGGGCGTGTACGCGGTGGAGCAGGACGGAGTCGTCGTCAGCTGACGGCAGTGGCCCGGGCGGCGTCCAGCTGCGGACGATCCGCACGTCGAGCACGGTCGCCGGGTGATCGGCGGTCAGCTCGGCATGGAGGGTCCGGTCGACGGCCAGCGCACTGACCGGCCCGAGACGCAGCCGCTGGACCCCCGCCTCAAGGTCCAGCACGAGCGCACGCTCGACGTGGGCGCGGTCCTCAAGGCACGTGACGGCGGTGACGGGGAGGGCGATCGGCTTCGGGGCCGTGGACATGGAGAGTGTCAGCTCCTGCGGTTGCCGCCGGCCAGGGCCTTGCCGGTCGGGATGCGGATCTCGTAGCCGCCGTCGAGGGCGGCAGTGGCGCCTGCGGGCAGGTCCAGCCGCCAGATGCGGGTGCCCGGGGCATGGCGATCGGGCCCCGAGCCGACCTCGGGTGCCGTCCAGTCGGCCCGTTCCTCGATCCGGACGTCCGTTTCGGAGGTCACCGGCACCCGCTCGCGGACCTCGACGGTGACGGGCCGCGCGAGGCGGTTGGCCAGCTCCACGTGGACGCGGTGGTCGAGCACGGTGGTGTTGTTGCGCAGGCCCGACGTCGACTCGTGCAGGTTCGTACGCCGGGTGACCTGGATACCCTCGGCCGGTCCGAGCCCCACCCGGCGGACGCCGCCGGGGGCGAGCGTGGGCAGTGCTGCGGTCAGCAGGAAGTCGTCGTCGACGATGACCTCCACCGGGCCGGCCAGTAGTGCCTGGTGGGTGGCGTTGGAGAGCACCAACGTCGCGTACACGGTCTGCTCCACGGACGGCACGCAGAGGTACTCGGTGCGCAGGCCGACCGGGACCTCGGCGACGGTGATGGTGTGCCAGGTGCCGTCCGACGGAATGTCGGCGCGGGCGGTGGCATCGAACCGGTGGTCGAAGGAGCCCGCCGACTCGCGTGGCCGCACGGCGTGTCCGGGCAGCGGCAGCGAGGCCACCGCTTCGGCGCGGCGGTGGTACTCGGCTGCCACGAGGTCCAAGGGAGAGCCGGGGAACAGACGGCCTCTGCGACCGCCCTGCTCGTTGGGGCCGCACAGGACGAGGGCGGCGTAGTCGAGCTCGGCGCCGCTCGGCTGCGGCGGACCGGCTCCCGGTGCCGGATGGGGCGGTGGGGGCGGCGGGGCAGCCCGGCCAGGGGCCGCCGGGGCCAGGGGAGCGGGGGCTCCCGCAAAGGACCTGCCTCCGGTACGCGGCCTGGCGGCCGGCCCCGCAAGGGCCGGCGGCGCGGGGTGGGACATCGCGCCGTCGTAGGCCTCCGGGGAGAGTCCTTCTGGGCCGCCGGGCACCGGGACCACGGCGGGTGGACCGCCGTAGCCCTGCGGTGCCGACGGCGGGGGAGGCGGCGGTGGCGGAACGGGACCGGATGCGGAGCGGGCGGCGGCAGCCACCGGAGCGGAGCCGGCCCCGGCAACCGCAGGTGCGGCGGTCGTGACAGGACGGGGGCCGGCCGCCTCGTAGTCGGCGAACAGGTCGGCGAGCCCCGCCGGAGGCTCGCGCCAGCCCGAGGGCCTAGGGGTGGGCTGACGACGTCCGATCCGGATCGATTGGAGGTTCGGCAGTGCGGTGCGGCGCCGGAGGTCGGCGGTGGCCAGGGCGACACGAACGCCGGTCCAGTCCTCGCCGGTCCTCTGGGCGATCGAGGCGCGCAGCACCAGACGGCCGCTGCCGGCGCCCTGACGGTAAGTAAGGCGATAGGCCGGCACCCAGACGGCGCCCGGCACGGCGTACTCCAGCTCCAGCTCCACCTCCGTGTCATCGGTGCCGGTGCGGTCGAGGGTAAGGACCGCGCAGACCGTGGTCTCCACGTGCGCTGACGGTGCATCTGTGGAGGCGCGGGCGAGCCTGTCGGCAGCGATGGCGAGCTCGTGTTCGACGTTGAGCAGTGCCTCCTCCAGCTCGACGAGGCGGGTGTGCAGTCCCGTCAGCCGCTCGTCGACGAAGTCGGCGAGCTCCAGCCACGCGTCCACGGGGGTGCGGCGGTGCGGGTCCTCGCGCCTGCGGGCAGGTGGGACCGGGCGGAGAGTCCTGACCTCTTCGATCAGCCTCAGCTGTCGGTCCCGGCGCCCCTGCGCCGCCGTGTACTCGTCGCTCAGCCGCTCGACTTCGCGCCGCAGCTCGTCGGGCGTGCCCGGGCCGAGCGGCTCGGCCTCGGCTTCCACCCGAGCCTCGGTGACGCGCAGCGCGCGGGCGCCCAGGACCCGGGCCCGCAGTGACCCCGGGTCCAGCGAGCGTGGCAGTCCCGTCACCCGCACCCGGCCGTCAGGCGGCACGCTGCCCCGGGCCAGGCGCCGGCAGACCGCGCCTTGCGCGTACACCACGATCGAATCGAGGGTCGTCCCCCACCTCTGTGCTGTCTCTGCCGTCATCTGCTCCGCCCCCGCCGCATCCGTGCAGAGCGAAGCCTACGCCCGAGTGGTCGGCGATTCGCATCAGAGCCCGATGTCTGTGCCCCGTCGTACGGCCGGCGCATGAGCCCTCTCCGACGGCGTCCGTGAACTGGCCCTTCGTGATCGTCGTCCGACGAACGTGGGTCGTTGACGGGTTGGGTGAGGGCGTGCTGTGTACGGTCTTGGGAACCGTCCTGTTCGGCGGGGCCCGCCCTGAGCCAAGGAGACTTTCACAGGCTCTTTCCCGGCTGGTCGTGAGCGCAGACTTGACCGATGATCAAGGGGTACTGCCGTGGGGCCTGTAGAGACATCGTCTGCGCCCGGCAGTCTCGGTTGGAACCGCGAGACCGCGACGCTGACGCTCCTTTCCTTCGCCATGCTGATCGTTTCGCTCGACCAGTACATCGTGGTCGTGGCGCTCCCCGACATCGCACGCGACCTCGGCTATTCCGCGCAGACGCTGCAGACCGTCATCAGCGCCTATGCAGTGGCTTCGGCCGGTTTCCTGCTGTTCGGCGGGCGTGCCGCCGACCTGCTCGGACGGCGCCGCATTCTGGCCACCGGCCTCGCACTCTACGCCGGGGCGGCGCTCGCGGGAGGACTCGCGACCAGCTCCGGAGTACTTCTCGCCGCCCGCGCGTTCCAAGGTCTCGGCGGAGCCCTCGTCTTCCCCACCACTCTGGCACTCATCAACACCACCTTCGCCGAAGGCCGTGCCCGCAACCGTGCCCTGGGAATCTGGGGAGGGTCAGGCGCGGCAGGACTGGTCATCGGTGTGCTGTTGGGCGGGCTTCTGACACAGGCGTTCGGCTGGGAAGCGGTCTTCCTCGTCAACGTCGTCCTGGCCGGCCCCGCGCTGCTGCTCGCCTTCGTGGTGATCCCCCGGGACGGTGAACGCGAAAGGGGCCGCAAGTTCGACCTGCCCGGTGCGTTGAGCGTCACCCTCGGTGTGACACTCATCGTGTTCGCCCTCGTGGAAGGCCCCGCAATGGGCTGGCTTTCGCCGGGCATCCTGGTGAGCGCAGCCGCGGGTCTGCTGCTGCTCGGAGCCTTTGTCGTCATCGAGCGGCACAGCGACGACCCGCTCATGCCGCCCGGGCTGCTCTCCAACCCCAACCTGATCACCGGCGTCGTCATCGCGTTCATGTTCATGGCGACCTTCGGCTCCGTGCTCTACTTCCTGTCCCTCTACTTCCAGGAGATCCTGGACTACGACGCTTTGCAGACCGGCGTCGGCTTCCTCATCCCCACCGCCGTGGTGGTGGCCGGTTCGACAACCGCAGGCCAGCTGGTGACGTGGTTCGGTCTCAGGCGCACGTTGGCCGCAGCTCTCGCCGTCGGTGCGCTTGGTGCGGTCGCACTCGGCCTCGCGATCTCGCCGAACGGCACATACATCGAACTGATCCCCGGCCTCGTGGCGCTCAGCATCGGCGACGGGGTGGTCTTCACCACTGTGTTCATCGCCGCCGCCACCGGGGTCCCCGACCGAGAGCAAGGTATCGCGTCCGGCATTGCCTCCACCGGTTCAGGCGCGGGCGCAGCTGTCGGCCTCGCCATTCTCGTCCTGGTGGCAAATGCCGGCCTCGTCGGCCTCTCCGGCGAACAGCTTCGGGTCGCCGTAGCCGACGGGATCAGAACCACGCTCTTCGTCGTGGCAGGCGGAATCGTGCTGACCTTCCTCGTCGCCTTGAGCCGTTGCCCGACACCGCCCGATCCGGCACCCTCCCCTGTGCCGTACCAGACCCGTCGCTGCTGACAGCGTCAAGCAGCCAGACAGTGAAACGCTGCCGGAACACCAGATGGCGGCGGGTGGCGTCGGTGCGCGGGCAGCAGGTCGGTGCACCGGACGGACGGGATTTTGGTCAGATCCATTGGTAGTTGGTGTCGTTCAGTGGTGGGAGCATCGCCGACGCGGCATCGACGTGTTCGGTGGAGTCGGCGAGCGCGGCGATGGGTACCGGCGGGAAGACATCAAGGGCCTGCGTCTGGTCGTAAGGCAGCCAAACGATTTCGCCACGGCCAACGGCGTCGTCGTCCTCGAATGCTTTCAGCTTCGGACGGACATCCGGGCCGAGATGGACGCGGTAGACCATGTGCAGCTTGCGCGGAGGCGAAGAGCCTGGCCTGGTCACCATGGCGTCCAGGAGCCAGGTGAAGCTCGGCGGGCCT
The DNA here is from genome assembly GCF_042870715.1 of Streptomyces sp. NPDC006463. Taxonomy (NCBI): domain Bacteria; kingdom Bacillati; phylum Actinomycetota; class Actinomycetes; order Kitasatosporales; family Streptomycetaceae; genus Streptomyces; species Streptomyces sp. NPDC006463. Next base: position 58,935 of record NZ_JBIAHP010000030.1, read on the forward strand.
GTGAGGTCTTCCGGCTTGAGGCCCAGTTCCTCCTCAAGCTCACGTTGCAGCGCACTGGGTAGGGGCTCGGCGGGTTCCACGTTGCCGCCCGGCAGTGAGTAGTGGGTCATGCCCCGCTCGTTTGTCCTGCGGATCAGCGCTACGTCCTGCCCGTCAAAGACCAGCGCTGCGACACGGATCTTGATCCGGTGAAACGAGGTCGGCCCGCCGTCTGTCATACGCCCTTTCCCTTCTTCCGGTGCCGGCTTTTTGGAGATCCTGCGGTTGCCCATGCCCATGCCCATGCCTCTGCGGGCGCGGCGCCAGTCCACTACGTCTCCCCGGGACCTTACGCCGTCACTGGCAACCGCAGTGATGGGGTTGCGCGAGGTGGCGGGGTACAAGCGGGGGTAGTTGGGGGCATCGCGTGAGAGCCGGTACGGGCTTCGTCGGCAATGGTGGGGGAGGGGACGGCGACGCCTATGGGCAGAGCCCGTGTACCGCCGCGCTCGCGTGGGCCGTGGTGGGCATGGACGCGGGGAGCACGGCCAGGGCCACAGCGGCGGCCGAGCGCATCATGGCGATCACTACGGCCAGGGTTGCAGCCCGGTCCGCCGCCCGCCGGATAGGGGGTGAAGGTCGCCCGATCAGCAGTCAGGCATGCACCAGGGAAACACCACTTCACTGAGACCAGCCACGCAAGGATGCCGTCGGCGGCACTGGTCGGGCTGGTCCGTGAGCGTGTTCTTGAGGGCTGGCCTGCCGATCTTCGGACCCACCCCGCTCGGCCCCCCGTCGCCGCGCATAGGCGCACCCGATGGATGACTCGATATGGGCTGGCGTGCGGGAGCGGGTGCCGTCCCTCATTGCCGCGCCAGCCGGGGACCGTGTCTTGGGCGCGATCGGGCACAAGTTCCCGTCTCCCGACGCCGCTGCCCAGCCGCTGCTGGGCCTGCGGATGCCCGACCTCGACCTCGACCTCGGCGACGGTGAGTGGGTCCGGTTCAGCGATCTGACGCGCATCGGACGCGGCGTCCTGCTCAACCTCACAGACGTCCCCCTCGCCGCCGCGGCCCCCTGGAGCGACCGGGTGACCCACGTGCGCGCCCGGGCGGAATCCGGCTCGACCGACGCCGAGGCCATACTCGTCCGCCCGGACGGATACGTCTGCTGGGCCGGAGGCACCGGTCTCACCGAGACCCCCACCCGCTGGTTCGGCCCGGCCGACCTCGTGGACGACGGGACCGTTGGGGAGTCCGGGTGAGGGCTTCATGCTTTGACTCGTACGCTGGCACCCGTCCGTCAGGGACGGTGCCCGGCCACCGACCGGCGCGCGACGGGGAAGTCGAAGTAGGTGTCCGGGAAGAGCTCGGGCTTGTGCGTGAAGTGCCACCACTCCTCAGGCAGGTTGACGAACCCCTCCGCAGCCATCGCCGTCTTCAGCAGTTGGCGGTGCGCGCGCTGTGCCCCTTGGACGCGCGGGTCGTCGGTGTGCGACAGCGTGTCGAAGCAGTCGAAGCCCGTTCCCATGTCCACGGAGTTGTCCGGGTACCGCTCCGCTTGCGGCGCGTAACAGGGAACGGACTCCTGCTCCGGCCTCGGCGGGGGCGCCGGGACCGCCGGAAGCGGGACGATCGTGAGGTCCATGGTGCTGCCACGGCTGTGCCCGGACTTCTCGGCGATGTAGCCGTCCTCGAACAGGCGCGACTTGTCGACCCGCGGATAGAACTCCGCCTTCTTCCTCTCGTCGGCCAGGTCCTTGGCCCACCGTACGAAGTGGTCGACAGCCCGCTGCGGCCGGTAGCAGTCGTACACCTTGAGCGAGTACCCCTGAGACAGGAGACGCGCCTGGGCCCGGTGCAGGGCTTCGGCCGCCGGACGCGTCATGATGCAGACCGGCTGCCGGTAGCCGTCGATCCGCTCGCCGATGAAGTTGTGCGCCGACACGTAGCGCATTTCCTGGACGATCGTGGGGTCGACGGAGCTCAGCGAGACGAATTCCCGGGGAGCCTTGGGCTCCGGCGTCCGCGCGACGGCACTGAGGGTCGAGGTCGTCGCGAACACGGTCGTGACCCCCACTGTCACGGCGAGCCGCGCCATCGTCGACATGGTCATCGAGTTCTCCCTGGGCCTGAGCCGGTCTGTCCGCGAATATTCGGTCTACCCGTCTACTCGTCCGCTCCCACAGCAGGTATGCCTCGGCTCCCCGGTCTGTCCGGCGGAGCGCCCCGGAATGGCGGAGACCGCCACCCGGCGCCGGCACGCCCGACCGCATCGCGCAGGCCTGCCTCAGCGGCAAGCCAGCGCTTCGACCGCGTCGGCGACGCGAGCAATGCCGTTGTCGGCGGTCAATGAAACTGAGCCTGCAAGAGGGGTTGTCTGCATGAGCCGCATCCGCACTGTCGCGACCGGGCTGGTCGTCCGTGACGCCCACGGTCCGCTACGGACGCGACCTCGACGTACTGGAGGACCAGGGTGACGCTATCGAAGCCGGGTTGGCAGGCCAGCAGGGAGATCCGTTGCGGTCGTGCTGCGGATTTCGGCGGCTGAGACGGTCCACCTCGGTGTTCGAAAAATTGGGCGCAGGTCGTTCGGGTGTTCTGGGATCATGTCCTGATGGCCCATCCTCTTGAACCCCTGGTCATCAGGCACAACCACCGCCTCCCTGCCCCTTCCGGGCCCTCTGGGCAAGGCGGCACCGCGGCACGGCAGTTCGACGCCGCGCTGCTGTCCGTGGGCTTCAAGCTCTCCGGGGAGCTGTTGGAGCACCTCTCGGGCCTGGCCGAAGAGGTCGTCCTCGACACCGCGTCGCGCACGCTGGACACCGTGCGCGCGATGGTCGGCGACCACGTCCAGCACAATGTCTACTTCGTCGACTTCCCGGCCAACGTGCCGGACACGCTTGAGTTCTGGATGCAGTGCATACGCGAGGCGCTCGCCGACGACGCCTCGCGGGCGGGCACTATCGACCAGCTCAGGTCCGGTGTCGTTGACCTCCTCACCCTCCCGACGTACGGCACCTACCGGCACGTATACGAGGAAATGCTCGCCGCGCACGACGAGCTGATCGCCGCCGCCGGCGACCGCATGACGGTCCTTCACGCGGGCGGCACCCCGGACGACGAGGTCACCGCCTTGTACCTGGTCCTGGCGGGTAGTGCCACACCGCTGGGCGAGGACGGCCTGCGCGACCTCGCCGTGCTCGCCGGGCACTGCGCCGACGGTCCCCAGCCCGAGGAGATCCCGGTCCGGGAGAACCGCGCCGTCGTCAACCGTGCCCGCCTCGACCGCGGCGCGGACCTGCTGCTGGACACCGTCACCGACGTCCTGCGCCTGGCCTGCGCCCTGTCGGATGGCGACGTGACCCTCGCCGAGCCGACCCGTTTCCGCTCGCTGTCCCGGCCGGTCCGCCGTGCCCTGCTCGCCGGCCTCGACACGGTCGCCGCGTCCCCCGCCAAGCTCGCCGACGTGCTCTCCCACCGCGAGGCGTTCAAGCGCCTCGGCGAGCGCCTCCACCCGCACGAGTACCCGCGCTGGCCACACGCCGCCGACGTGTTCGCCGTCGCCCGCGGCGAGAAGGAGGCCAGGACCCTCGACAGCCGAGTCGAGGAACTGCTCGGCTCGGACGACGTCACGGGCGCGGCGCGGCTGCTGGCGGCCGCCGCCCCGGGCAAGCTGCTGCGCTCCCTGGACCGGCTGCTGCGCGCCTGCCCCAGTCAGGAGGAGCGCGACGCGGTCGCGGCCGCTGCCGAGGATGCCGCCCCCCACGTCTCGGGCCGGGTCCTGCTGTCGGTACGCGAGCACTTCCACAACCGGACGCAGGAGGCGGTGCAGCGCCGCTTCTTCGTCAACCGAGGGGGCCGCGCCTGGGTCGGGGCCGACACCCGTCCGCCCGTGCCGCTACCCGACATCAAGCGGCTGGTCGCAGCCCTGGACGCGGAGACCCGGCGTCGGCTCCCGCAGCCGGGGCACCTGTTGGTCGACCCCGCGGCCCTCGACATCGCGCTTCCGCTCAGCGGCAAGGCGACGGCCGCGGGGCTCGGCGTACTGCCCCGCGGGTCCCTCTTGCCCGTCGACGGGGAGCTGCTGCGGTTCTTCGTCCACTGGCGGCAGGCGCAGCGCAGCACCGACTTCGACTTGTCGGCGCTCGTACTGGACGGGGCGTACGAAACCGTAACCTGGCTGTCGTACACGGCCCTCCAGGACGTCGAGGGCGAACACTCGGGCGACATCACCAACGCTCCCGCGCCCGATGGCGCCTCGGAGTTCATCAACCTGCGCCTGGACGCCGTATGCGGCGACTACATCGTCCCGCAGGTCAACATCTTCTCCGGGGAGGGCTTCGAGGAGGTCGCGGAGTCGTTCTTCGGCTTCATGGTGCGCGACGCCGAGCAGCAGGGCCGCCCCTTCGAGCCACGTACGGTGCGTATGAAGTCGGAGATGCGGGGGACGGGCAGGGTCGCCCTGCCGCTGGTGTTCCTGCGCGGGGCCGACGGCGTCTGGCGCGCAAAGTGGCTGCACTTGTACCTGAAGGGCGACCCGAACGCCAACCGGGTTGAGGGGAACCGGGTGTCGGTCGCCACGCTGGTGCGCGGCATCGTCGAACGCGACCAGCTGACGGTGCGGCACCTCGTCGGCCTGATGGCCGATCGCGCCACGGCCACCACGTGGTGGGACGGCAGCCAGGTTCGGGTCCCGGACGGCCCGGTCACGTACATCGGCCTGGAACGCCCGGAAGGGCTGCACCCGGACTCGCTGATCATCACGCCGGAAAATCTCCGCGCGCTGATCCCGGCCTGACTGCTACCGTTGACCACGGCGAGGCCATGGGCGGACTTCCTTCTCACCACTCCACTGCTAGTCCCCCCGCTTTCCTCGCCGTCGATGATGAAGCCGGGATGCCGTTAGGGCATCCCGGCTTCATCACGTCACGCCCCCGGGTGCGGCCGGGCTAGATGGTTCCCGGGCTCACTCCAAGCATTTTGGCGATCGAGGTGCTGCAGTGCTCGGGGTTGGGCAGCAGGTCCCGGGCCATTCGGAGGATCCTCGCTGGATTCGAGGGACTTCCATCAGCAACCGGCCGTCCCGCCGGCAAGGAGCCAGGGGCTGGCCTGACCGGGATGCCGCGCTCGTGCCGGGGAGGCGGTCAGGGAAAGGGCACGCCCATTGAAGTGGCGTGTCCTGCCTGCGGCGCTGAGCCCGGAGTCCGTGCGAGACCGGCAGCGGCCTTCATCCGTCCCGTGTGGCCAGGTTGAGGGTTCCATGCGCTCCCGCTGAGGCGTCGTCGGGCGCGTAGTCCAGGGGCGCGGTGATCGTGCTCTCACGCCGCCCGGGCTCAGGGCAAGGGGAGACGACGGAGGAGGCCGTGAGCGCGCAGCCCGAGGAAAGCCCCCGCCCCGCCGCCCCCGGCCGACGCTGCCCAACTCCTTGCCCAGCTGCGGGACGACCGCCGCGCCGACACCTGGGTGCCGGCCTTCGAGCGGGACTGGGCCAAGGCAGTGGGCGAATACCGACACGCGCCAAGGTGGCGTTAGGCGGGTTGCGGGGCGGGCGTTGCCGGAGCGGCCGCGACCTTGCGGGTCTCGCGCATGATCAGCAGGCCGTTGACCACCATCAGTGTCGCGGTCAGGCAGTGGACGCCGAGCGCAGTGGCCACGGAGCCGTGGTGGGCCAGCACGGTGGCCATGTCGCCGTACGCGGCGAGGGCCTCCACCAGCAACACCCAGCCCAGGGCCCGGCGGTGGCCCGTCACCAGCAAAAGAGGGCCAGGAACGCTTCGGTCCTCTTCTGCGGGACGAAAAAGGTGTTGGCCAGGACGATGGGTCCGGTCTTCTCCTCGAACTGCGCGAACATCGGCCTGCGCGGGTCGAGACTCTGCAGCTTGGCCATTTTCGGTACTTCCTCTCGCTATCGGTCAGCGGGTGCGGCTGGGGCCGCGTCCTGGGGATGCCGGCGGAGTTCGAGGTAGTTGCTGTCCGGGGCCTGGAAGCAGATGGCGGTGGCGGTGTCGCACTTCGGGCGCACGGCCGAGTGGTTGCGGCTGACGGCCGGGCGGGTGAGCCCGCGGGGTCAGACGAGGGCTGCGACCAGCAGGGCGAGGGCGGCGATGAGGATGGCGACGCGGACGTAGTGGAAGCGGTCCCAGCGGTTCATCTGCTGCTTCCAGTCGGCGGGCCGGTTGTCGGGGGTCCACGTCTTGCCCCGGTTGTTGATCGGGACGAGCAGCAGGATCGACATGATCACGCTGAGGATCAGCAGCGCGGCGGCGGCAACGACGAGGCCGGTGCCGTGGTGGTGCCATCCGGCGATGGCCCAGACGGCGGTGAGGGCGAGCGAGGTGATGTACCAGACCGGCATCACGGCACCGAGCATCCGGCCCCCGTGGGCGCGGCCGAGTTGGCCACTGTCGCCGGGAAGCGCGTCGAGGATCCGGTTGACGACGAAGGCGACGGAGAACTCCACCCCCACCATCACGCCGACGACCACGACGGTGAACACCTCAAGTGCGTTGAGCATGACGGCTCCTCCAGAAATCTAGCGTTGCTAGCTGACGAGGCAACGCTAGTACTGCTGCTGCTCGGATGTCTAGCGGTGCTAGGATCGAATCATGTCGGTACAGGAACGCAAACAGCGCGAACGGGCGGAGCGCGAGCGCCTCATCGTGGCCACGGCCCGCGAACTCGCCGAGCAGCAGGGCTGGGACGCGGTCACCACCCGCCGGCTCGCCGAGCGCATCGAATACAGCCAGCCCGTCCTCTACAGCCATTTCCGCGGCAAGCGCGAGATCGTCGGCGCCGTCGCCCTCGAGGGTGCCGCCGAGATGGCCGTGGCGGTGCGTGCCGCGGCCTCCGCCGCGGACGGCCCCCGCGGCAGGGTCGCCGCCCTGGCCCGTGCCTACCTCGACTTCGCCGAACGCAACCCGGCGGTCTACGACGCCATGTTCCAGCTCGACGGCGGCCTGGCGTTCGCTCACGAGGACACCCCCGAGCCCTTGAAGGACGCCTTCGCCGCCCTGCTGGAAAGCCTCGGCGAGGTCGCCGGGGACGGCGTCCACCCGGGGCTGTTCACCGAGGTGTTCTGGGCGTCCCTGCACGGACTGGCCACCCTGACCCGGGCGCGACGGCTCCCGCCGGAGGACACCGAGCGCAGGGTGGAGCTATTGGTGGACCGGCTTGCCATGGCCTGACACACCATCCCGGCGGGCATGCAGTCGGGGCCTCCGGGCCCCGCCGCTGCCCGCCTGTGGCAACGTTTCCGGCCACTCCCGCGCCGTGAAGGACCTTCGCCGCGGCAGCGGCCACCTGCGCCAGCTCAGCTACCGCGACTGGGCCGGCGAGTCCGGCATCGCCAACCCGGTGTTCTTCGAGGCGTACCCCACCAAAGGGGGTAAGGGTGGTCGACGCAACGTCGGCCAACCCGGGCCTGCCGCACATCCGGCCGATCCCCGTCGGCGCCGACACATCGGCATCTCCAAGGTGACCGACTGCCGCTCCCTGGTGTACGGCCAGGTCAGGTGGTTCCTGGCAGACATCCTCCCTGCCCGCGCCGACCCGCGACCCGCCGCCCGCGTCCACGGGAGACCCGCCCGGAGGCGCCGGGTCGACAACCACCCCGCCAGTGTCACGGGCGAGGGCGTCGCGCCCGTAGCTGCTGCTCGAGACCGGCCAGGTGATCGGCCGCGCTGCGCTACGCGCCGAGGTCCGCGAGTTCCTCTCCACCCCGGCCGGCGTCGCCCCCGCGGCCACCGGAGGGACCGGACGTCGACAGTTCTGGTAGTCGTTCTACGACGGTCGCGGCGCCGGGAGCCTTCCCGGCTTCCTGCGGGAACTCGCCGGGTTCCTCGGCTTCGAAGCCCGGAGGAGGCGATGCCCGGCGATTACCAGCGGCACGGGACCTGCGAAACTGAAACCGGTGCACAGGCGTCCTGACGGGTAGTAGCCGAACCGGGGGTACGGGGGCTTGCGCGCTGCGCGGGTCGGTCGTGCACCGGCCCCCGCGTCCCCGCTTCCGAACCGAAACAGGTCTCATGTCGCCTTCTTCTGCTCTGTGGATCCTTTCCCTCGCCTTTGCCCTGCCGGGTGCCGTGCTCGGTGCGGCGTCGTACCACAAGGTCCGGGAGACCCGGCGTCTGCTGCGCGACGGGGTGCGGGCCCAGGGAGTGGTGATCCGCCTCGAGGCGATGCGGATGCAGGGCGGGGGCTCGGGCGACTCGATCACCATCCGGAGCACGGGGACCACGGCGTACGCACCGGTCGTCGCCTGGACCACGGCGGACGGCCGGGCCATGGAGACCACGTCGGGCGTGGCCCGCCCGCTCAACAGGACTCCTGCCGCCGGGACCCGGGTCGAGGTCCGCTACGACCCCGCGCGTCCCTCCCGGTGGATACTTCCGGCCGGAGGCAACGGCCTGTGGTGGGTCTTCGTCGGAGTCGGCGCGCTCTTCACGGTGATCGGGGTCGGGCTCGGCGTCGGGGCGCTGTACGCGTAGGCGCCCTGATGCCCAGTCAGGGCAGCTCGGGAGGAACGCCGGGCGAGGACCCCATGCCCCACGGCTCACCTCGGGTGGGCGGGGGCGGGGCCTGATACTGGCGGGCTCGCGCATTCAACTGTCGCCGGTTCTCGGTGCCGCTCGGTTCGATGGTGACTGTGGGAAGGCTGCAGAGGTGTTTCGACTCCGGGCCTTTCCGGCAACCCCCGTTCCCTCCCTACCAACTTGTCACGGTAGCCGAGGGCGTCCGCGATGACGGGGCGGGCAGTTCCAGGAGTTGTTGCCGGATAGCAGCACCGCGGGCGATCCGTTCCGATCCTCCCCGAGGACCCTGGGAGGCGTGATCAGCCCGTATGGATCAGGAGGCGACTGGGGTGGGGGCCTTCAGCAGCGAGGCTGGAAGGTAGCCGGACCGGATCTGTAGGTCCCAGCCATGAACCTGCACGGCAAGTGCGGCCAGCGTGATCGCGCCCAGGGGAAGCAGGCTTCTGGGCGCGGGGTCTTGGCCAACGCTGGCACGGTGCTGCGCCAGGCGTTCGTCCAGGGCCTGTTCGAAGGCTGCTTGGTCGTCGCGGAGCAGGACGCGCAGCAGGCGCTGATCGGGGCTCGTCGCATGAGCGGCGTCCAGGGCGAGGGCTGCGTCGAGGCGCTCATCGGTGGATGGCTTGTTCAGCGTCACCTGTGGCCAGTCGCGGGGGAGGTGGCCTCGGGCCGAGGTCAGGTAGCCGCGTAGGGCGTCCATGTGCGCGAGGTCGGCCGGCTCGGAAACGGAGTCTCGTTCGGCGTGGGGCAGGTTGTTGTGCAGTGCGGGTGCGTAGTCGTTTCGCAGGAGCAGTCCGAACACCCGCTCCCAGTCCCACACCACGCCACTGGCCACGCAGATGTTGAAGGCGTCGACCCATGTGCGGGCGGTGACCGTTTCGGTCGCGTCGTGCATCTCGTCGTAGTCCAGCTCCTCGCTGGTGAAGCGGGTGCGGGTCAGCGGAAAGGGGATCTCCCAGTCGCCTCTTGGGCAGCAGCCCCTCTCCAGGACGCCGAAGAAGCACTCAGCGGCCGTGACCAGGGCGAGCCGGGTGCGCTCGTTGTCGAGGTTCGGGTCCTGCGTGCTGCGCGCTGCGACGTGGTCGAGCAGTTCGCAGCCGAGCTCTTCGAGCATCAGGCGCATCGGATACCCGCGCTGGTAGACGTCCTCGAAACGCTCCTGGACACGGTCCGCCTTGTCACCGAGGGCCTGTTCCAGGCGTGACTGGTTCACGGGATGGCGTAGAGCGTGGTTGATCTCCATCCGTTCATCCTGCCACCCGGTATCGACAGCGCGGCCCTCACACTCTCAGTCCGGTGACCGTCGTCGGCAAAGCGGGCGCCGGAGGGTCATCGTGGAGACGGGGATGATCACCCGGTGGCGTCCCCGGCCTCCTGGTGTGGCTGAGTGCTGGCCAGTCCCAGCGGCCGCGTCGTGGGGCCGACCGTGGTCCTCCTGAACCCCCGTCAGCGAAGGTACAGACGATCACCGCCGAGGAGGCAGCTGGCGGGCCGGTCCTCGTAGCGCGCCCAGGCTGCTTCCAATGTCGCTAGCGCAGCGGAAGCAACGAGACGTCGTCCGCCAGGCCCAGTCCCTCCTGATCAAGGCGATCGAGCAAGCCGACGTGCTCGACGAGGCCGTCATCGGCCAGTCGATCGAGCGAAGACGGTGTGCGCGATGTCGGCTTCTGCTTCGTCCGTGTCGGCCACGGGAGACGATCTCATCCCGGACCGTCGGCGGGTTGAGCTGTGGCGATGTGCTGGGTGTTGGCGCGCTGCCGCGTTGTCTCGGTTGGGTGTTCCTCCTACGATGGGCACCTTTACGAGGGGGCAGAGTGGATCTCAGAGCACCGGTACCGTCTCGGAGGCTCGGGCCGTCCCCGTTGACCGATGACGGGATCGCGGCACTGCTGGCACGCTACGAGTTCGCTCCACACGAGCCCGCTCGCGCACACCGCCGAGCTTGAGCTGGAGCTCGGCGTTCCAGCCGGCCCTGTGCGTACGCAAGCATCGCCGCAGCTCGGCAAGGCGCTTGTCCGCGTCGCCGCGAGAGCCTGGTACTTGATGCACTGCTGGAGCGCGTCGTCACGCCGCTGGTGCTGGCGTACCAGCTCACCGCTGCCGGACCGGGAGCCAGCGGCACGGCGCTCGGCGTCGGCGGCAATTCCACAGTTCCAGCGCGTGGAGGGCCTTGGTGTTGCGGGCCGCGCCGTGCGGGGTGAAGGACTCCACCAGCCGTCCGACGAACTGCAACGAACCCTGCTATTCAGGCCGCCGTTGAGAGGCAGATCCGGGAGGCCGTGCGTGAGCCCGAGACGCTCTTCGCGGATGGGCAGGCCGAGATGTTCCGCCTGTGCGAGGAGGCAGGCCGGCAGCGCGCGAGCAGCTCGTCGTACGCGCTCGCCGAGAAGGCCGGACTCACCCCGCTGCCGGCGCCGTCTGTCAGCTCTTGCGGGTCAAAGGTTGCCCGGCGAAGCTCACACCTGCCAGGCCCTGGGCCACGAGGTTGCGAATGTTGCCGTGATCGGTGTCGTTCGGCGTCGCCAGCACACTGCGGTAGTGCTCACCGAATGCCAGCAGCGCCTCCTGGTCGCTCAGTCCTTCCAGCAGGGCCAGTCCCAGCGTCTTGCAGGAACCCTCGTTCTCACCTGCGGCGTTTTCCAGTTCCCCGTTGCGGAACGCCTGCGGGTGATACTCGTAATGCGCGGCGACGAAGGCCAAGGTATCGGCGAATTCGTGCTCACCTGACGCAAGGCTTGCCCGCAGCGAGTTCAGATCAGTCATGTCGGTTCCCCTGGGTTGGACAGACGATCCGATGGCCGTCCGGACCGGACGACGATACCCCCTTGAGGCCAGGCGGTAAGAATCGCGCCACATGCCGGAACGAGCGGCATTTCCCCAGGTCACGGGGTGCGACTCGGCGATCCGCCGAGAGCCGGTTTCGGTCCGGGGGACCGGCCGCGAGGGCGGTGCCGATCAGCAGGCCGTTGCCGTTCCCGCCCTGTGCCGCAGGGCGGCTCGGTTGCATGCCATGGCAAGGCAGGGTCGGGCGGGCGTGGCGTTGTCAGTGCGGGACAGGATGATGACCTTCATGACCGAAAACAGTGCCCTGCTCTCTCCCGCCGCCTACGTTGAGGCCGTGACCACCGCGGTGGCGGCGTCGGCCGCGTACTACGGCGACGGGACCACCCCGCTCGGTGACGACGAGTACGACGGGCTGCTGCGCGCCATCGCAGCCTACGAAGAGGCCCACCCGGACGAGGTGCTTGCCGAGTCGCCGACCAGGAAGGTGGCGGGCGGGGCTGTGCAGGGTGACGTGCCGCACTCGGTGCCGATGCTCTCCCTCGACAACGTCTTCGACGCCGACGAGCTCTTCGAATGGGCCGCAGGGCTGGAACGGCGTCTCGGGCACCCTGTGGACGGGTGGTGTGTGGAGCCGAAGCTCGACGGCCTCGCGGTGGCCGCCCGGTACCGGGGTGGTCGGCTCGTTCAGGTCCTCACCCGCGGCGACGGCTTGGCCGGCGAGGACATCACCCACGCCGCCGACGCCGTCCTCGGTCTGCCGCCCGTACTCACCAAGCCGATCGACGTCGAGTTGCGCGGCGAGGTGCTGCTGACGACCGCGCAGTTCGAGGAGGCCAACCGGATCCGGCTCGCCCACGAGGCCACTCCCTTCGCGCACCCGCGCAGCGGAGCGGCCGGCACCCTGCGCGCCAAGGACCGCCCCTACCGGATCGAGTTGACCTTCTTCGCCTACAGCGCGATCGGCCTGGACGACCTCGGCCACGTCGCTCTGCTGGAGAACCTGGCCGCGCTCGGCGCGAACACGGCCGCCAGCACGGCCGCCGCCCCGATGCGATGCGAGACCGTGGAGCAGGTGCAGGAACGCATCGACGTGATCGCCGGCCTGCGCGCAGACCTGCCGTTCGGGATCGACGGTGTCGTCGTCAAAGCCGACACGCCCGAGGACCAGCGGCAGGCCGGCAACGGCTCGCGCGCCCCGCGGTGGGCGGTCGCCCGGAAACTGGCGGCCGAACACAAGGTGACGCGCCTGCTGGCGGTGGAGTGGAACGTCGGCCGGACCGGGATCATCGCCCCGCGCGCTGTCCTGGAGCCCGTGGTCATCGACGGGGTGACGGTCACCTACGCCACGCTTCACAATCCCTCCGATATCACCCGTCGCGGGCTCATGATCGGCGACCAGGTGTTCGTGTACCGGGCCGGCGACGTGATCCCCCGGGTCGAGGCACCGCTGGTCGACCAGCGCACCGGCGCCGAGAGCCCGATCGTCTTCCCCGGGGCGTGCCCCCGGTGTGGCGACGCGATCGACACCTCCGAGCAGCGGTGGCGGTGCGTGCGCGGCCGGAGCTGTCAGGCCGTGGCCTCGGTGATCTACGCGGCTGGCCGGGACCAGCTCGACATCGAAGGACTCGGCGGCACGCGCGCGGTCCAGCTGGTGGAGGCCGGTCTGGTCAAGGACGTCGCCGACCTGTTCACGCTGACCCGCGAGCAGCTCCTCGGCCAGGAGCGGATGGGTGAGACCAGCGCCGCCAACCTCCTGGCCGCTATCGAGACCGCCCGCGGGGCCGCATTGAGCCGCGTGTTCTGCGCCCTCGGTGTCCGCGGCACCGGGCGTACGATGTCCCGCCGCATCGCCGCGCACTTCGGCTCGATGGCCGCGATCCGGGCCGCCGACGCGGACATGCTGGCCGGGGTCGACGGCATCGGCACCGAGAAGGCACGCGTCATTGCGGCCGAACTCGTCGAGCTCGGCCCGCTCCTCGACAAGCTTCAGGTCCAGCAGGTCGGCACGCAGGTCACCGAGCCGCAGAAGCCCGCACCCGACGCGAGTGACGCCGAGGACTCCGCGGGCGGCCCGCTGGCCGGACAGGCCGTCGTGGTGACCGGCTCCATGACCGGCCCCCTTGGGGTGTTGTCCCGGAACGAGATGAACGAGCTGATCGAGCGGGCCGGCGGAAAGGCATCGCCGTCGGTGTCCAAGCGCACCACCCTCCTGGTGGCGGGGGAGAAGGCAGGCTCCAAGCGCACCAAGGCCGAAGAACTGGGCATCCGCATCCTCGACCCCGAGGAATTCGCCGTCCTCGTCGCCGGCTTCCTCCCCACTTCCTAAGGGCCGTCCGCCTAACTGCTGGTCACGGATGAGATGGCGTACCCGGCTTGAAGCCGACATGCGCAGCGCCGCCGATCATCATCCGGGCACCCGGTTCCGTCAGCGCCCGGTGGAAGACGTTCGGCGCGAACTGAGCCGAAGGCAGCGTGACGCCCGACTCGGCCGCGGCGGCGCGCAGGACGCCGTCGGTTCGTCCAGGATCAGGCCGGACACGGCTACGCCAGCACCACGGCCATCTACACCGGCGTCTCGGAGGAGTACTTTAACCGGCTGCTGCAGCGGAAGTTGACCCATCGCCACCCCGGCATCTGGGAGGGCCTCAAGTGATCAAGAAGATCTTCGCCGGCCTGCCCGGCATGCACCGCCACACCGCGATCCGCTGGGTCGCCAGGCGCGACCGGGTGGAGTACCTCGCGGGCAAGAGCCGAGGATCAGAGGGAGGCACCCGCCACCGGCGATCACCGGTGAAGAGGACAAGATTCGTGCAGCGGCGGGGCAGTCGATAAGGTGCAAGGTCACGACCGCACCCGGTTCGATCACGGGCAGGTCAGGGCTCTGCCGCAGCTCGTGTCACCTCCGCAGCTGCCATGCCGGCACCTGCCTGCCCGGGTCTTGGGACACGGGGGCGGCCTTCACGACCGGGCAGTCGGGTTCCGGTCGACGGGTCAGGAGGAACGAGTGGCACAGGTCATCGCCGAGGTCTCAAGGACGTTCAACGAGTTTCTGCTCTTGCCCAACCGGACCCGGACCGACTGCTCGCCCGCGACGGTCAACCTGCGCACGCCCCTGGTGCGGCACGTCGTCGGGGAGCAGTCGGCGATCGAACTCGGCTCCCCGTTCACGTCCGCGATCATGCAGGCTGTCAGCACACCGGAACTCGCCATCGCACTCGCACGCAACGGCGGTCTGAGCTTCCTGCACCACAACCAGTCGATCCAGGACCAGGCCGCAGCCGTCCGCCAGGTGAAGAACTTCAAGGCCGGATTCGTCACCAGCGACACCAACGTCGGCCCCGACGACAGCCTGAGCCACCTGGTCGCCGTCATGCAGCGCACCGGTCACAGCACCGCCGCGGTCACCCACGACGGCAGCGCCACCGGCCGCCTGCTCGGCCTGGTGACCTCCCGCGACTTCCACCCCCAGCGCCACGACCTCGACGGACCGGTGAGCGGTCGGATGACCGCCATCGCCGACCTCCCTCACGCCGCAGCCGACACCACGCTCTCCGAAGCCAACGCCCGGCTGTGGGACCAGCGGCTCGACTGCCTCCCCGTGCTCGACGCCGAGGGCCACCTGCAGTACCTGGTCTTCCGGTCCGACTACACGGACAACAAGCGCTTCCCGAATCAAGCCGTCGACAGCGCCAAGCGCCTGCGCGTGGGCGCGGGCATCAACACCCACGACTACCAAGAGCGCGTTCCCGCCCTGCTGGAGGCGGGCGCCGACGCCCTGTGCTTCGACTCCTCCGACGGCTACAGCGACTGGCAGGCGCAAGCCCTGACCTGGGTGAAGAAGCACTACCC
This sequence comes from Streptomyces sp. NPDC006463, assembly GCF_042870715.1. Classification (NCBI taxonomy): domain Bacteria; kingdom Bacillati; phylum Actinomycetota; class Actinomycetes; order Kitasatosporales; family Streptomycetaceae; genus Streptomyces; species Streptomyces sp. NPDC006463. Next base: position 74,077 of record NZ_JBIAHP010000030.1, read on the forward strand.
GGAGATCCCGACCGGCGGCGGCAACGTGGTCGACGGCGAGGCGTTCACTTTCCTCGCCGAGGCCGGTGCGGACTTTGTCAAGGTCGGCGTGGGCGGCGGCTCCATCTGCATCACCCGCGATCAGAAGGGCATCGGCCGCGGCCAGGCCAGCGCGGTGCTGGACGTCGCCGCCGCCCGGGACGCCTTCCGTGAACGCACCGGCGAGTACGTGCCGGTCTGCTCTGACGGCGGGCTGGTGCACGACTACCACGTGGCGCTGGCACTGGCGATGGGAGCCGACTTCGTCATGATGGGGCGTTACTTCGCCCGCTTCGACCAGGCGGCCGGCGCGAAGCTCCCCACCCGGGACGGCTTCGTGAAGGAGTACTGGGGCGAGGGCTCGAACCGCGCCCGCAACTGGCAGCGCTACGGACAAGGAGGCCAGGGCCTGATCTTCGAAGAGGGCGTCGACGGCTACGTCCCCTACGCCGGCGACCTCAACGAAGGGCTCGCCGTGACCATCGCCAAACTCAAGACCACGATGGTGTCCTGCGGCTCCACCACTCTTCCGGAGTTCCAGTCCACGGCCCGGCTGACGCTGGTCTCCGACCAGAGCTTCCAGGAAAGCCACGCCAACGTCACCCTGCGGGACACCCCGGCGACCGTCGGCTGAGAGGCTGCCATGAGCCCCGGGCTACTGGCTGGAGGGGAATAGTGGAGAGCAGGAATAGCCCCCTCCCGCCAGTAGAGCGGGAGCCGGGAGACCTCGCAAGCGTCGACAGTTCCGCGGAACCTGCAACCAGGCGGTGGCGACCTTGGGAAGATCTGTCGACGGTAGTGGAAGTGCTTCCTCCGCGGATCCGCCCTGGCGCGCCCCACCGACTCCGAAGCTACTGAACCTGAAGGCGGGTTGCCGCAAGGGCTGACGGTTGGTGATCGTCGCGGTATGCCGAGCGGGTCCGGATGGAAGCGGTCTCGATGCTCGCTGTCGGGCGGGGCGGTAAGGAGATCAGGAAGGGGTTACGGGTCAGCGTCGTCCGCTTCTTCGGCGGGGCACTGACCTGGTCGGGGAACTCATCGGCCGGGCCCCGGTAGCCCTCGTCGACCTCGGCTCTATCCCTCGGGCGGAGCCGGAACTGCTCGGCGATACCCTCGGTGCGCATCGCGGTTTGGTCGTGCATGCGCCCGGGCCGGTCCGCGCCGGACCACAGCAAGCGGCCCTGGCCGTCGGTGATGGTGGTGCTCTTGATGGTGTTCAGCTTCTTCTTGCCGGAGACGAAGGCTCGTCGTCCGGGCCGGTTGGCCCTTGGGCGGCGGACCTGGGTCTCGGCTCCGCCGATCCGCAGCTGGATCCCCTCGGCTTCCGCGGAGGCGAAGACGTCCGCCAGGTTCCGAAGCCGCATTCCTGGGCGGCCGGGGATGGCGAACCCGCGCGCCGCCAGGGAGGGCGGATCTCGCCGATGGCGCGGGAGACCGTGGGGCGGGCCGTGCCGTACAGCTCGGCGAGCGCGGCGTGCGGGAGACCGGTGCGCAGGTGGACGAGGGCGACGAGCACCCGGTCAGTGAAGACCAGGTCGTACTTCGGCCCAGCTCCGGCCTGCAGCTGCCGCCCGGCAACACGCCGCTCATCCAGCGCCGACTCGCACTGAGCAAGCCACGGGTCGGCCAATTCCTCGATCAGATTGCCGAGATGCGTACGGGCCACGCCGCAGAAGGCAGGATGGGACGAGGTCGCACGGGCCCACTTCTTGGTCACGCTCGAAGAACCCGCGCGGCCACTGTCGCGCCACGGCCATCAGGGACTGTCTGAGCTGGGAACGCCTCGGCAGGAGAGCTAAGGCGGCCGATGCAGCACCGACCCAAGCATCAGGCCCTCAGCAGTCCACCCACCCACCAGTCGTGCGGCTTGCCGTCGTTGGCAATACTCCGATTACGCAGAGTCCCTTCGACGGTGAAGCCGAGTTTCTCGGCGACGGCACGCGACCCGGCGTTCCCGACCATGGCCCACCACTCGATGCGGTGCACGTCGAGCGTGGTCCAGCCCCAGTCACACAGCGCCCGCGCCGCCTCCACTGAGAAGCCCTGGCCGCGCTGTTCCTTGACCGCCCAGTAGCCGAGCTCCCAGACGCCGTGGCTGAGGAGGGTCAGGCAGTACGAGCCGACCAGGGCGCCGGTGTCCTTGCGGAACGCGCCGAGTGTGTAGTCCTTGTCCTCGGCCCACTGGGTGGGCAGCTTCTCGCCGACGAGCTTCTCCGCGTCCGCACGCCGGTACGGCACCGGCACCGGCGTATAGAACTGGATGTCTTCGTCCTGGCAGGCTTCGTACACCGCATCCGTGTCGGCTGAGGTGAAGGCTCGCAGCAGCAGACGGTCGGTCTCAATCGTCACCGGATCCATTGCGGCAGTATGAACACCATCCGCAAGCAACGACCAGCGAATATCGCCCGGGAGCCGTCGAGACCACAGGCTCCCGGCCGACCCGGTAGTCGGCAGGTTGGTGGCGTACAGCCTGCTCGCGGCGGTCCAGGGCCGAGGTGGCGGACTGGCTTCGCCGGGGGCGGACCGCCGTGGCTGCCCCGGCGCGCCACGATTCCGGCCGTGAAAGAGCTGCCGAGTAGGGTGGCGCCCGAGATCCGGGCCCAGGCAGATCCGAACAACAACCCTGAACCGGTACGAGAGGGAGGGAATGACCATGGCAGAGCGACGCATCGCGGTGTTCGGCGCCGGATACATCGGGCTGGTGACCGGAGCGTGCCTCGCTGAGCTCCGGTACACCTCCGTCGGCCGCCCCTGACCTCCGTCCAACAGCGGGCTTTAGCCTCTGCGTTCGGCCGGGCATTGGCGACCTCTTGACCGGACCAGCCGAAGGGCGTCTCCCACCACGGGGAGGCGCCCTTCGTTGTCAGGGGGCGAGTGCGGACAGTTCCTCGGCCACCGCAGGATAGGAGTAGATGAAGAAGTTGGCTCTGGCGCTCGGAGGCGCCGCAGCAGCAGGGCTGTTGTTCCTCGCGAGCGGCACCGTCTCCGCCGCGACGCAGAGCAGCGTCGCGCCGACACGGGCGAAGGCCGGCTGCGCCCTCGACCCGGCGGTGGCTCACGAGAACGTCCGGATCTGGGAGGCTGCCAAGGTCAACGCCACCGCCCTCAGGCCGGGGTCCGGGCTGCGGACCGGCGCCCCGCCGCACCCCGGCGGGGGTACGAGCCCGTCAGTCCGCCCGGCGGGCCAGGCTCGCCATCGGGGAGCGGTGGGTCCAGCCCAGAGCCTCGTACAGGGCCCTGCCGTCGGGCGTGGCCACCAGTACCCCGTCCCGCGCTCCCGCCTCCCACGCGGCGTTCTGCAGCGTGCGCATCACCAGGGCGCCCAGGCCGCGGCGGCGCTGGTCCGGGGCGGTCTCGATCTGGTCCGGCACCGCGGTGCGGCCGGCCATCCCCACCTGGCCCCTCGCGGCCAGCCGCCCGTCCCCGGCGCGGACCAGGGCCTTGATCACCCCGCCCCGGCTCCAGGACGTCACCGTGTACCCGGCCGGCGGCGGCCCGGCGGGCGCCGGGGCGAGCGACAGGGTCATCAGGAAGCCGGCGATGTCCGTCTCCCAGTCGTCCCCCGCCCAGGGCCGCACCACCTCGTCCGGGGCGAAGAGCTTGAGCCAGGTGGCCGGCGGGGCCGTGGCGGCCAGCTTGCGGACGTCGGCCTCCACGGGCGCGGGCACCACGTGCCGGGAGACCTCCTTGGACAGCCCCACGGCGATGGTCCACCCCCACGGTTCCTCAACCGGGTCGGCCGCGCCACGCGAGACGACCCAGCCGTCGATCCACTGCTTCACCCAGCTGGTGAGTCCGTCCTCGGACATGATTCCCCCTGTATGTAACGAGCCGTTTCCTATAGGGGTCATTACATCATCGGGACCTCGTCGGCGAACCCGCCGCTGCGGTAGTGCCTGGCCCGCCGGTCGAAGTCCTTGACCACTCAACTGCGCGTATGAAAAAAGGAATTGGTGCAGAAATTCCACCGGCGTGGTCAATGGCGCGGCATACGCGGACGGCTGGAAGCGGGAACCGTTCACGCGTGGATGTGTATCTCCGAGCACACAGCGAGACGTGTCCGGGCGGGTCCCGGCTCGACCCTCAGGGGGATCTTGACTTCATCTCACCGCGGAAGACTGCGTGCACTGGCCGCCGGCGGCGTACTAGGGCCTGTGTGATGTCGTGATCAGTTCCTGGGTTCTGTCCTCTTCGCGGGGTGGAACCCGGTAGGACTGTGGTCGTGACACGCAGGCAACTCA
>NZ_JBIAHP010000031.1:0-14637 GCF_042870715.1 Streptomyces sp. NPDC006463
CCCGCGACGCACACGTCATCGCCGACCAGGCCCGCATGCGCCGCGATCTGCAGCCGATCAGGCAAGGCGACGAAGCCATCATCGAGCTCCGTCTGCTCACCGGCCGCCGCGCCGATCTGGTCTGCGACCGCACCCGAGCCGTCAACCGCCTTCGCGGCCTCCTGACCGGCATCTTCCCCGCTTTCGAGCGCGCCCTCGACCTGAGCAACCACGGCCCCTTGGTCCTCCTCACCGGCTACCAGACACCAGCAGCCATCCGACGGCTCGGCGCCAACCGACTCGAACAGTGGCTCCGGAACCGGAAACTTCGCTGGTGCGGAGCCCTGGCCCGCACCGCCATGGAGGCCGCCGAGCGACAGCACACCAGCGTTGCCGGAGAGAAGACGGTCGCAGGAATGGTCGCCACGCTCGCCCGTGAAGTGATCGTGCTCAACGAGAAGATCAGCGAGATCGACCGGCAGATCGAGGTCTCCTTCCGCGCCCACAGCCAGGCCGCCATCGTTGCCAGCATGCCCGGGATCGGCAACCTGCTCGGAGCCGAGATCCTGGCCGCCATCGGTGGCGACATGGATCTCTTCGGCAGCCCTGATCGCCTGGCGACGTACGCCGGCCTGGCACCGGCTCCCAGAGACTCAGGCAAGGTCAGCGGCAACCGACACCGGCCGAAGCGATATCACCGACGTCTGCAACGGGCCCTGTTCCTGGCAGCCATGAGCAGCATCACCTGCTGCTCAGAATCACGCCGGTACTACGACCGCAAGCGAGCCGAGGACAAGAGGCACTCCCAAGCAGTCCTGGCGCTGGCCCGGCGACGAGTCAACGTCCTGTGGGCACTTATCCGAGACCAGCGGCACTACGAACTCACGCCACCAGCAACAACCACCCCATAGGGCTTCTCGCCAATCGGCCAAAGCCGACTTCTCAGGGAGGATGCCATCAGCATTGACCCATGACTGAGGAGATCCCTGTGATCACACAAGGAGTACAGGTCACAGGCCGGTGCAGTGCCTGCGGAGGCACGACGACCTGTGATGTCGGCCAGTTCTTCGACCACGGCATGCTCCGCTGGGGCACCGAAGGACGATGCGCGGACTGCCCGAATGGATGGTGCGAGGAAGACCGCGGCCCCGTCACGCCCGAGAACATTCGACAGGCTCTGCTGCAAGTGCACGGGCCAGCGCGGCTTCGCCTGTCTGGAGACGTGCCGAGCCTTGTTCCCGTGCTGCAGGCACTCCGCGATGCACGGGAACTGTCCCTGGGCGAAGCACGAGCGCAGGCAACGGAACTCGCCGAGACCGGTCTCATCGGCACGCTCGTCGAGATGGAGGCCTTGGCGGTTCACCTTCGGAGACGCGCCATCGCGGTAAGCGTCGAACCAGCGGCGTAGTCCCGTCCGAACAGCTTACGCGCGGCTTGACACCGGCATTGAGAAGTCTGGATAGGCCTGTTCACCGGCCTGAGTCCGCGCTGTTTCCCAGGGTCTCGCGAAACGCGGGCTGGCGCCCGGACTCCCACGCACTGGCGAGCTCGGCGAGCAACTTGCCGAAAGTGCGCGTGAGGCACCAGACGGGGCAGGTCGGGAACAGGCCGCACGGGCCCAGGTCAGCTTCACAACTCACCCAACCCGTGCGGCGGCCCTTCTCCTGTCACGGCCGACCGGGACGGTCCCATGTCCCGCCGAGGCCGTAGAGCTACTCGGCCTGAATGGCGTCTGCAGGGACCTCGAAGATGATCGCGATCCCGTCACGCTCGTTCCCCCGCTCGCCGACGCGCGTGAAACCGAAGCCCGCGATGGTGGCCAGGGAGGCGGTGTTGTCGGCGCTGATCGTGGCCCGCACGGTCCTGACACCGGGTTCGGCGGCGGCCCTGACGAGCAGCGCCTTCAGCGTGGCGCGGGCATAGCCCTGGCGGCGGTACCCGGGCACGACGGTGTAGCCGACCTCGACCACCCCGGCCTCGTCCGGCGGTCCGTGGAACCCTGCGTCGCCGACGACGGCCCCGTCCGGCTCGGACACCACGGCCCGCGTGATCCACGGCGCGGCAGAAGGGTTCTCGGCGAGCTGGTCAGCGCGATAGCCGAAGATATAGCGGGCCCGTTCGCAGACGAAGTGTTCGTCAAGGGCGACCCCTGCTTCGGCGCTGCCGCCGGCAAGGTCACCGTCGGCGAGCGCCCGCAGCGCCTTTGCGCTGAGCTCGACGAAGCGGACGCGTTTGGGGACGGAGAGAGGTTCGTTGTTCATCGCGGAGATGCTCGCCCAGTACCCGAGGGCTGTCCATTGCTTTACGGCGTCGGCGGACATGGTGATCGTCCTGGTCGGACCGTGACGTAAGGAGGGCCGGACGGACGCCGCGATACCTACGCCGAAACCCATCTCGCGATCGCCTCGCTCGTATCCGACCGATCCGCGCAGCGGGCCGCGGGGTCACAGCCGAGTCCGAGTTGGTGTTGTCACGCGGGGGCCTGCTTCTCAATCGACCTGGGTGGTCGCCTGATCGGACCGAGCGTACTTCGCATCGCGGGTCAGTGATAAGCGGTCGGGAGCGGCGCCCGGGGCACCCCGTGTCGACCGCCGCACGCGGGACTGACGTAGCGTTCGGGCATGAACATGCCGCCGCCGCCCCAGCAGCCCCCCGGTCCGTACGGGCCCACGCAGCCCCCGTACGGTGGACAGCAGTACCCCCCGCAGCCGTCGCACCAGCAACGGTACCCGGGGCAGCCCTACCCGCCGCAGCCGTACCCCGGTCAAGGAGCGTGGGGGCAGCCCCCGATGGGCCCGCCGCGCAAGAACCGCACCGGCATGGTGATCGGGATCGTCGCGGCTTCGCTGGTGGCGCTCGGCGCCCTCGGATTCGTGGTGAACCTGCTGAACGAGGCCGGATCCGTTGCGAGCGGAGCCGGCTTCCCCGAGGCCAAGTACCGGCTCACCGTTCCCAAGACCTTGCTGGACGGCAAGTACCAGTTGGTCCAGGACCTTTCGGACACCCAGGGCAAGGAAGCCCTGAAAGGCAGTTACGACTCGAAGATCCGCGATCCGAAGCCGGCCGTCGGCCAGTACACCTCCGACTCTCCGAAGGGGGTGAGCGCCCTGGTCATCTCCGGGATGTACGGCCAGTTCAAGGACCCCGAGGGCGCCCGCAAGAAGATGCTGGGCGGCGCGGCGGACGCAGAAGGTGCGACCCTGGCGGTCCCCGCCAGAGACATCACGCCCTCCGGTTCCGACATCACCCTGTCCTGCCAGGTACTGACCGCAAGGCAGGACGGTGTCGAGAGCACCCTGCCGATGTGCGCCTGGGCGGACGAGAACACCGGCGCCTCGGTCGCCTTCGTCACCCCGGAGACCGCGCAGCAGAGGCCCGGCTCCGTCGACCTCGCCAAGGTCGCCGAGACCACCCTCAAGGTGCGTGCCGAGTCCCGGCAACCGGTCGGCTGACGTCACGCCCTCCCGCACCGAGCCGATTACCCGAGACGCATCAGGCTCGGGAAATCGGTGCGGCGGCGGATCCCTGCGGCTGACGCTGACGGGGACCAGGCCGCTACACCGTGGCCGAAGTACTCCCGACCCCGCCCTCGGCCCGTAACCACCGGCCATGTGGGCGACGGCGACGTCCCGTCCGCGGCAGTCCAGTTCACGACATCTCATCGGGGTCGCAGCTGGCCCGGCGGAGCCCGTTCGTGCGCAGGGCCCGCGTCAGGGCTTCGGAGTCTCCCTCGCGCACGACGTGGACGGCTCCCTCGACCGCGAGGCCGGACAGGGCACGGGGCAGCCGGGCGGCTGCGGTCCGCAGCACCACCCGCTCGGAGGGTCCAGGCCACGCACCCCGTGGAACACGCGGAAGACGTCCGGGTCCGTGTCGATGCTGTCGAGCCCGGCAGGCAGGGACAGGACAGTGATGTCGGGCAGAAGGACGCTGGCGTGCGCGAGAGCGACGGCGGGATCTTGGGCATGCGATACGACCCGGAAGTGCGGGTTGCGCTGGATACCCGAGCGCGGCTCGGGGCCTGGAGACTGGAGGGCTGCGTGGGCTGCGCACATCCGGCGTGACGACCGTCGCGTGCCCGGGCGTGTCCCCGGCGTGCGAGCCAGGCGGTTCCATGTCGCGCAACATCTGTTGCAAGAGGTGCAACCTTCTCGTGGAACACCCCCTGGGGCCTGCCGTGACCGGGGGCGTTCACCGGGTGATCGGGTCGTGTCGGCCGCCGCTGGGAGGGTGCAAGGATGTGGTCATGTCGATCACTTCAGTGACCTTGCGCCGCCGCGTGGATGACCTCGAAGCGGCTGTGCCCTTCTACGAGAAGGTGACCGGGGAAAACGCCAACAGGTTTCGATTCGCGGGCCTGGAACTGGCCGCTGTCGGCCCCTTCCTGCTCTTCAGCGGGTCGGAAGAGGCAGCAGTGCGGTTCGCGGGAGTGGCTGCGACGCTGTCGGTGCCGGACCTGAACCAGGCCATATCCGACGCCGTGGCAGCCGGGGCCGCGCTGATTGCTCCTCCGCAGCCCACCCCGAACGGACACCGTGCCGTGCTGCGCCATCCGGATGGCGGCGTCTACGAGTACGTCAGCAGCTGAAGGAGGGACGCCCGCTTGCGGCAGACGGACCGCCGCCCTCCGTGACGGCGGTCCGACACCGCAACACCGCGACACAGCAACGCGGCTACGCGGGAAGCGAACAGCCCCATCTCCAGCCGGCCGGCATTCCACAGTAGTGACCATGCTGAGCCGAACAGCCGTCCTCTCTGACATACACGGAGTCCTGCCCGCTCTGGAAGCAGTGCTCGACGAGCCGGAAGTGCGCGCCGCGGACCGCATCGTGCTCACCGGCGACATCGCAGCCGGCCCACAGCCGACCCAGGTCCTGGACTTGCTGGCCGGGCTCGGAGACCGCGTCGTCTGGATCAGCGGCAACGCCGATCGCGAGCTTCTCGAATACCGCCGCGGTCAACGTGACACCATCCCGGACCCCATCGCGCCCTGGGCCGCCGAGCAGCTGCGCGGAGATCACCTCGATCTGCTCGCCTGCTTGCCGAGGTCACTCACCCTGACCCTGCGGGGCATGGGGAAGGTCTTGTTCTGCCACGCGACCCCTCGGGACGACGAGGAAGTCGTCCTCGTCGACTCCCGCCTCGACCGCTGGCAGGAAGTGTTCGGCTCCCTCGACGCCGACATCCGTACAGTCGTCCTCGGGCACACCCACATGCCGTTCGTCCGCCTCGCCCATGGCCGGCTCGTCATCAACCCCGGCAGCGTAGGCATGCCCTACGGGCGGACCGGAGCCCACTGGGCACTCCTGGGTCCGGGTGTCGAACTACGGACCACGAACTTCGACATCGAGGCCGCCATCACTCAAGTCACCCAGGACTCGTCGTATCCAGAAATCGCCGAGTGGGCCGACTACTTCCTTCGAGCCCACGCAACCGATGCAGCCGCCCTCGCGGCCTTCGGCCCTCGGGACGGACGCCTTGACACCCCGTGACGACTCCGTGATCGATGTCGACACGACTCCCCCATTGCCGGTCTTGGCACTCAGGCAGTGCACGTAGTCGCGGCGGGCCGCTGACCCGCGGTGAACGCGGCTGGCGGGACACCCAAGAAGTGGCGGAAAATGCCGTACGTGGAGTTCCGCCGTTCCGTGCCCTCAGCTGCTGTACGAGACGCCTCACCCATGCCACCAGCACGGTGAAGACGATCACGGGGCACGCCACGCGGCCCCGTTTGCTGCGGATGCCGGCGGCGCGCCGGTGCGGGCGCCGGCCGGCGTGCTGATGAGGCCTCACGATCGCGGAGTCGATTGAGATGCCAACCAAGCCCTGGGAACGCGCCACCTTCGCCCGCTTGGACTTCGCGGTGACCGCGATCAGCGAGGTCGGCGTGGCCTGGTCGTTGGCGTAGGCCTCGCAGCGCTTCGCCGTCCACGCCGAGGCCTCCGGAGTCCCAGCTCTCGGCAAGCGGGACCCGTCGGTCGACACGACCGCAGCCAGGCCGTTTCCTTCTGATCACCGCGTGGACAGATCAAGCTGCCGGCAGGCGGAGTCCGAAGATGTGGCCCACTGAGGGTATTTGTGATCTCCATACAAGGCGTAGGGGTGAATTCCGGCGTAGGTGCCGCTCGTGAGCGGCTGCGCGCCCCGGCGAAGATGATCACGACTGGCGGCCAGGCCGGTCAAAGACATCACATAGGGGGATGTACATGCAGAGCGGATACTCGGTATTTGCCGGGACGATGGCCGACCTCACATATCCGCAGGTGGAGGCCGCGGCGGCAGCGGGCGCATGCGTCCTGCTGCCCACAGGCGTAATCGAACAGCACGGCCCCCACCTGCCGTTGGGCACCGACGCCTATGGGGCCTACCAGCTGTCCCGGATGGTGAAGGATGAACTCGACCGGCGCCAGGTAGCGGCACTGATCGCCCCACCTGTGTTCTGGGGCATCAATCAGGTTTCCGGTGCGTTTGCCGGAACGTTCCGCACACGCCCCGAGACGGCGGCGGCACTGCACTTCGACATCATGGAATCGCTCGCCACGGACGGGTTCCGGCACGTCTTCGTGATCAACCATCAGGGCGACATCGCTCACAACCGGATGCTCCTCGACGTCGTGACGCGCCGACACGAGGAGGGCAGCACAGGGGTCGTCCTCATCGAGCCGGACTTCATCGCCGACCGCCTCGGCGAGGCGTCGAAGACACCGGCCCTGGCCACGTTCGCCATGCAGCCGCTGTTCGAAGGCCTGAACCTGACCGGTGAACTCGGCGTCCACGCCGAAGAGGTCGAGAGCGCGCTGATGATGCGCTGGTTCCCTGAACTCGTCGACTATGACGCCATGGCCCGGCTTCAGCCGACGGGCCTGGGCCCGGCGGACCTGGCTGAATGGCGAAAGGGAGGCGAACATGCCCGCAGGGTGACACCGCAGGGATACTTCGGCGCACCCAGCCCGCGTGACCCGTTCCTCTGGCGCTTCCACGAGCGCATGGCCCGCGCCATGGCCGATGCCGTGACCAGCTCACTCACCGCCCAAGCAGGGGCTGTGCAGGGCATTTCTGCGCAATCGCCTCGCTGACCGGATGAAGACGGCAACGAGACGCACAGCCGCAGCCCTGTCGTAGCGAGTGGCCAGCCCGCGCCACTGTTTCAGCTTCTGGAACGGTGGCGGCGGTGCGGCAGGACTGGAAGTCCTGGACAAGACGTTCGCAGCACGCGGCGCCGAAACGGCGGGCAGCTACGCCGCCTTGCGGGTCTTCCACATCGGCTGTCCGGCATTGGAGTGAAGCGCCGTTTCTCGTGGCTTTCGCGTGATGTTAGCCGGATGACGCGCCCTTTCCCCGACGCGTCATCCGGAATTCCTTAGGAGTAGTCATGCGTATGCGCTCTGCCCTGACCGCCTCTGTCCTGGCCGCGGGCATCCTGCTGGGCGGCGCGGGCGCCGCCCTGGCATACGACGGAGGCGAGAACGAATACTTCTCCGCTGGCCACACCGCCGTCGCGTCCACCTGCTCGTCGGCCGCCGCCGTCCCGGCCGCGTTCGGTCCCGTCTGGACCACGACCTGTTCGAAGGAAGCTGAGAAGGAGTGGGCGCAGACCGGTCACTCCGCCGGCCACTGACCCGCTTACGGCGGCGCAGGGGTAGTCGACGTGACCGTCGACTACCCCTGCGCCGTTTGGGTGGGCCACTGCCCGGGAGGAGGTGTTACGGGTGGTGGCCCGGGCCGCGCGTGCGACGGGAACCTCACCGTGCGGGCAGCGTCGGCAGGTTCGAGCCCGAAGCCGCGCGGACCGCGAGCAGCATCCAATGCGGGACCGCTGCGAGTGAACTGCCCTTGTTGACGCGCCCCAGAGAGCCTCCGACTCGGGACACCAGGCCGTCTCCCTCAGGCCAACTAGGTGCGCAACGCACGGGTAGACGCCCAGCACACGCCAAATCATCAAGACGCCCCGTGGGCCGACAGGAGTGCGCGGATCCGGTCGGCGGACGCGCCCTGGGAGGCACGGACGGTCAGCCAGGAGCCGTCCGCACAGACGATGTCCACGCGCCGCCGCGTCCGTCGCGGCCGTGGGGTGTCCCGCACGCCCGCGTGCGCGCAGGAGACCGCCTCCGACGCGTCCTGCCAGGCGGCCCGCACGGCGACCCTGCCGTCCGCCACGACGACCAGACAGTCGGCCTCCTCCGCGCGCATCGCATCCCTCACCCAGTACGCCGTATGCACCGCAAGGACCAGTCGCCCCGCATCACTGTCCCAGCCGCCCCGCATGCCCGGCCCGGCCCATAGCCGCATCAGGAGCCGCAAGGCCTTCCGTGCCGGCTCGAACAGCGCGGAGAACGCCGAGACGGGGTCTTCGGGCAGCGAGAGCAGGAACCGGACGAGGAAGAGCGAGACCAGGGACCCCCACCTCTCCCGACGCGACGGCGGCGGCAAGCGCCGCACACCCGGCCGCCGCCCGTACCGCGGAAGCCCCACCCCGAACTCCATGCCTCACACCCCCCACCGGAAAGCCCAGGGAACCCTGGGCCGCCACGGCGTTCTGGATCTACCGGCCCGCCGTGGCCGCGCCACTTACGCGGGCCCCCGCGACATCACCGGTTCAACCTCAGTGGTCGGCCTCCAGCAGAGGGGATTCACCTTGCCGATGTCGTGCGGACGTCTCCGTACCTGGTTTCCCGGGGCGGGTTCGCTCGGCCCATGCGGCCACCGGAGGTCCTGCCGCGCCCAGACCCGCGAAGAAAACGCCGAGGAGTAGCCATCCCGCGTGTCCGAGCGCAAGGACCGCTCCGGTCAGGATCACGGGGGCGAGGGCTTGGCCTGCGTCGAAGCCGATACCGAAGAGGCCCTGATATTGCCCTTGGGCATGGTCGGGTGCGAGGCCGAAGCCGAGCGCGTAGCCGCCCGACGACTCCCACACCTCTCCGACACTGTGGATGCACACGGCGAGGACGGCGAGCGCCGGTGCGACCCACGCGGGAACCTCAGCCGTCAACGCCATCAGCGGACAGCTGATGAGGAACAGGAGCCCGGCGAGGCGGAAGGCGCGGCCGCCCTGGCGTGGGGTTTCCACCTTGGAGCCGAGTCTGCTTTGGAGCAGCACGCAGACGCCGCTGTTGACCGCGTAGACCGCTGCCACGGTCCACCGCGGTGCGTCGGTGTGGGCGGTGAGCCAGATCGGCAGCAGCAGGGAGACGGTCTGGTACTGCAGGCCCATGGCACTGTAGAGCGCAACGAAGGACACGTACGGCCGGTCGGCCAGGACGGACCACTGACGGTGCTCCTTGGGCCGGGGCAGAGGGCGGTAGTTCGGGACGCCCAGTAACGCGATCAGTCCGGCGCAGGCGAAGCTGGCGGCGTTTGCGAGGATCAGCCCGGTGTAGGCAGGGCGGGTGTTGATCTGGATGGCGAAGGCCGCGCCCAGGGTGCCCACGACGACGCCGAGATTGACGAAGGTCCGGAGTCTGGCCCGGAAGGCGGCAGGATGTTCACCGCCGACTCTTGCGACGAGTGCACCGCCCGCTGCGCCGCCTGCCGTGGCAGCCAGCCGGTCCAGAGTGGCGACGAGCGTGAACGCGAGCCAACTGTCGATGAAGACGAAAGCCGCCATCGTGGCGGCTTGTAGGGCGAGGGTCACCAGCCAGACCCCGCGTGGCCCGTACCGGTCGGCTAGATTCCCCGCAGGTATGCCGGCCGCCAAGCCGCTGAGGCCGGCGATCGTCAGACCCGCCCCTACCTGTGTGGCGGGCAGGTGCACCACGAACGTGAAGTAGAGAATGGCAGCGGTGTTGAAGAGGCCATTGCCTACCCTGCTGACGAAACTGGCGGTGATCAGAGCTCGCTGCGGACCGGAAGCCGGCCCGCGGGGTACCCCTTGCCTTAACCCGCTCTTGATCATGTCGATCAGGCTAACAGGGCACTCACAGCGCCGGTCAGCCCGCCGCCCTGCGCATACCCTCACGCCCCCAGGGCTACCGGCCCGGCAGCCGACCGTCAGGCGAACCGGGCCGACACACCCGATCAAGTTCAGCGGACCGTGGTCACGTCCCGCCGGCCATATCGGATGGAGGCAGGGCGGTGAGGGGGTCCTCCGCGAAGTGCACGGCGTGCGTGAGCGCGCTCTCGTAGACGGGTCTGGGGAAGACGAACGGTCCAATGGCGAGGTCGCCCCAGGCCGGGCGGAAGGGCTGGTGGAAAGCGGACCAGGTGACGGTCTCAGCGGTGGCGGTGATGCGGGTGAACAGGGGCCAGCAATCCCATATGCCGCAGTGGCAGCCCAGCACTGCGGTTGCGTCCGTCGGTGCGTGCCGGAGATCCGGGGCGGCGTTGCCGAGAAAGTGGTCCACAGGTTCACGAAGGTCGGACTCCATCATTCCGGCGTATTGGTGGAACAGGAAGTCTTCCGTTCCCTCCGGTGTCCTCTCGTAAGGGCTCTTCTCTTGCAGCCACAGGGGGCGGGTGGCATCCGCGGCATGGACACGCAGGTCGGACCCGTCGACGCGGATGCCCCACAGTCGGGCGTCCGTATAAGTGAAGAACTCGATGTGCTGCATGGGAATCATCTTGTGGGACAGCTGCCGGGAGCTAGCGTCCGGGATGGACCGCGGGGCCGCCCGGAACGCCACACCTCTGTGAGGGCGAGACGCGTTCCAGGGCGGGGAACATGCCGGTCAGCGCCGAGCGCAGGGTTGATGGCCCGGGTGCGGTCCCACGAGGGTGACGACCCGCCGTCACCCTCGCCGCGTAGACCGGCCCCAACAGGGACGACACCACGACCTTGACGGAGGACATGGAGACCCCCGCGTGATCAACGCCGATACGTCTGCTCGCCCTCCCGGCGGGGCGCCGGGGGCGCTCAGGGCCGGGCCGCTCTTGCAAGGCTGCCCGGCCCCGCAGGCGTGGAGCTTGCCCGGGATCAGGACCTGGTCTCGTTGCTGCAGTACCAGTCGCCGTAGCGGCTGCCACCGCTGTAACGGGCCTCGCACACGCGCACCGGTACGTTTTCGGTGATGTCGTAGTTGCACTGGCGGATCTCGGTGCCGTTGTCGCCGATGCTGGTGGTGTCGTAACAACCCGTGCGCAGGTCCACCCAGGTGTAGCCGTCACAGCCGACGTTGGCGCAGACCCGCTGCTGGATCTTGCCGTACACCGAGTAGCCGTCGGCGGCGTGGTCGGTGATGTAGAGCCAGTCACCGTCCGGGTAGAACGTAGAAGTGCCCCAGCTCTTGCTGACACTCACGTTGAGCCCGCTCGCGGAGGCGGAACCTTCCGTCCCGGCAACCATGATCGCGCTCGCCGCCAGGGCCAGACCGACCTGCGCCAGTCGCTTCAGCTTCATGAGGGCTTTCCCTTCCAGTCAGTGTTCGGTCACCGCGAGATGACACAGCACCCGCGATCTCAATGTCAACTTGTTTGATACGAAGCCAGGTTGAGGCCTGCCGATGCCGGGTCCGCGTCGCGTAGGGAAACCCTCACAGTGGTGAGGGCGCCGACCGCTCACGACTCGCCCTGCGGTGCTTGATGTTGACCGCCGAAGCCTTGGCCAGCGCCGCGGGGTTCAAGAAACGCAGCGGACCGATCAGGCGGGATCCAAACAGATGCACGTGCCGCGCCACAGATTCATCGCGCGCTGCCGCCGAAAACATCAGCCGCTCCAAGGGATTGAACGGACGGCCCTTGGCGAAGTCGGCAGCCAGGTACTGGTGACCGCGCAGCCGGCGCCCGTGAATGCGTGCGTACGTCACGAGCGACCTGTTGAGGTCGCCCCGACCGGTTGCGGCCGAAGCGACCGCCTCTGCCAACCATTGCGCGGACTGCAGGGCCCACCCGCACCCCACTCCCCACAGGGGATCGCCGGTCAGGGCGGCGTCGCCGATGAGCGCGACGCCCGGTGCGGTCGGCTTGCGGCTGTGAAGCGGGTAGTTGACTGTGCCGGTGATCTTCGTGATGCGCTCGGCGGAATCGATGGGCGGCGCCTCGGGCAGGGCGCGGACGAATTCGAAGAAGCTGCCCTCCAGGTCTTCCCGGAAGGCGGGCAGGCGTTTCTTGTCCGGGAGCACCGCGATGACCGTCACCCCGTCGTCGTTCGGAAAGGCGTACGCCATGTCCGGCTCCAGGAACCAGGCGTGGCCGATCCCGCCGTGCAGGGGAAGGTTGCGGAAGTGTGCGAGATAGCCGAACCGCGCGTTCTCGTACAGTCGGGCAGGCACCCCGGCGAACTTCGCTACGGCCGAGTCCTTGCCATCGGCGCCGACCACCAGACGTGCCCGGATCTCGCGCTCGCCCCGTGGCGCCGACGCACGTACGCCCAAGGTTCGCCCGGCATCCCGGACCAGCCCGGTCACATGATGGCCGAGGAGCAGATCGACCCCAGGGGTCTGCGCCGCATGGGACCTGATCAGCGGGTCGAGGGTGCTGCGCCGAATGTTGTACGCGTACGGTAGCTCGGGGCCCTCCGGCGCGGCCCTCGGCTCGATCCATCCCCAGCGGGTGTACCAGCGGGCCTCGTTGCGCACGGCCCCCGCCTTCTCCAGAGCGGGGATGAGGCCGAGTTCGTCCAGCACCGGGTAGGCGTTCGCCGTGAGGGAGTGGGTGCAGAGCACCTTGTACGCTTCGGGGTCCGAGCGGCGTTCCAGCAGTGCGACGCGGACACCGCGTCGAGCGAGCAAGATCGCCGCGGCGCTGCCGGCGAGGCCGGCTCCGCTGATGACGACGTCGTAGTCGTATCCCGCGCTCTCAGGCTTGGTCATGCGCTGATCGCCCCCTTCGGGGTGTGGAGCCGTTCGTGGGTGGGAGTGCCACATTGCCACCGCTGTCAGGAACATGACCAGTGGTCAGGTGTTGTGGATCGCGTGATGTGCGATCAGGCTGCGGTGACTGCTTCCGTGCACTCGACCAGAGCGCCTTTCTCGAACCTCGCGCCACAGCGCATTCACCACCGAAGCCGGAAACCCCGTCACCGCGTGCGAGCCGGCGCCGCACTCCCGCCATGGGCCGACGAGCCTGCTGTTCCCCCGTCGCACACAGGCACTCCGTCGCGCACACGGCACTGGGCCAGGCCGTCTCAACTCCAGGTTTCGCGCCGGTACGGGTCCTGGTCGGCGCAGGCCCGAAGACATGCTGGGCCATCCAGGTGGTGGACCGATGCGCAGAAACGATCACGTGTGCGGCGCGGCCGAACGCCCTTGCCGAAACCCGCAAGGATCAACGGAGCGAGATCCCCTTCTTCGAAGGAGAAACATCGGCTGCACGCTCCCGTCCTGCCGTCCAGGCCGCCACCGGCATGGCTTTCGTCCTGGCAGGCGCGGGTCCCGCGCCGCCGAGTGGTTCTCGAACCGGGACCGGACCGGGACCGGACCGGTCCCGAGCTCCGCGACCGCCGCTGATCCCCTCCGAATTCGGATGAGAAGGACTTCATGAGCAGCAGCACCAAGGGCCAGGCCCCCTCCGGGCTCCTGGCCGACATCAAGCACCGAGCCGACGGCAGCCACCGGATGTTCGGCATCCACCTGCGGTGGCAGATCGGTGGCAACCGGCCCGACCACGGGACCTGGCCCCCGCCGGAGGACTGGAACGACGGCGACGCCCCGTACCCGCACGTCTACGAGGTGTGGATCAACGGTGAGGCACGGCAGACGGTCTTCCTCTACTGGCCGGCCTGGGACTGGTCCCCGTCCAACTCCCACTGGGTGGACCTGGGAGAGGAGCCCGACGCCGAATACCGGGTGAAGGTCCGGGCCAAGGTCGACGGCTCGTTCACCGCGTTCACCAACGAGGTCACCGTGACCCGGGACTCCGCGGTGCCCTGGTCCGCCCCCCAGAAGACCGAGGGCGCACGGGCCGGCGCCGACTCCTCTCCTCGCCACGGCACGGTGGATCAGCCGCGCAGCCGGGCCGCCGCCGCGATCAGGGACGAGGACCAGGCCCCGATCTGCGCGAAGGCCCGGGCCGAGAACACCAGCACCACCTGGCAGGAGGTGCTGCCGGGGGCCGACCGGATGCTCGCCGACTACCCCTGGAACCACGCCCTGCACTACCTGGAGTACCGCAAGTTCTTCCAGGGCAGCACCGTCGCCTCCACCGGGAACCCGGCGTTCGCAGGTCTCGACCTTGCCCCCCGTGCGGACCTCGGCGACTGGCCCACGACCCGTCTGGCCGCCGGCGCCGAAAGTCACACGTTCTCGTACGACTACATGGCGTATCACACGAACGAGACCTGGTCGCACCGCTGGTTCATCACCCGCGAAGGCTGGAACCCCAGCGGCGGACTCTCCTGGGAGGACCTGGAGCCCATTCCGTTCCTGGTCGAGGTCCAGGGGGCCCCGCGGGAGGAGGACTCCACCCATTGGGAGTTCGCCACCCTCCCGTCCCGAAGCGGGCGGGCCGCGATCGTGGACGTCTGGGGCGGTCACGGCGGCCCGGACACCCCTGACGGCGGCAACGGGCGCAAGACCGGCGAGTTCTTCCTCTCGGTGTGCGACGTGGAACTCCACTGACGCCTTCCGGTCGCGTGACCGTCGAGGGGCGCGGAGCGGGTGAGAGGCCATGAGCGGGGGGGGGGGGGGGGGGCCCCCCGCCCCCCCCCCGGGCGCCCCCCCCCGGGGGACCCCCCCACCCCGGGCGGGCCGGCGGGGGGGCGCGGGCGGGGGGTAGGATCCATCCGCG
>NZ_JBIAHP010000031.1:14647-74942 GCF_042870715.1 Streptomyces sp. NPDC006463
GCCCGGGCCCGGGGGGGGGGGGGGGGGGGGGCGGGGGGGGGGGGGGGGGGGGGGGGGGGGGGGTGGGGGGGGGGGGGCGGGCGCCCCCCCCCCCCCCCCACTCGTGGAGTCACGAGATCGGACACGCGCACACGGGGGACGAGCAGGAGGTGTGCCGCGGACTTGAGTACGGATCCTGCCGGGTCTTCGATGACGGCCGGCTCGTCTGGGCGCATGTCGTGATTGAGCCGGAGCGCAGGACTGGCAGGAACGCTGGGTCGTCCTGGACGCCCGCAACGGACGAGAACTGGCCCGGCTACCGCTGGACAGCGCAGCCTCTGGTTCCCATCACCTCTCCCACCCTGACGGCATCCACATGGGTCTCTGCATCGGCATGGGCCAAGACGGCATCCTGCTCCGCTGGGCACGCTGGGACGGCGAGACGCTGACCAGTTGGGACCTCAACGAGACCATGGACCGCATCCTGGTGGACGTCCACTCGGGGCTTCCGGGCTTTCTGACAGTCGAGCACTACGGCGCTGACCTGCAACTGCACGCCCTGGACGGCACCGTGCTCGCCGAGGAGGCGCCCGAGTCGGCCGACGACGAGGAGCCGCCCTGCTGGAATTACGGCTGCGGCTTCGTCGACGCCGGCACCGTCATCGCCTCGACGGTCGAATCCGACGAGGACCCGGATCGGGCCCGCCACTGGCTGCTCGATGCCCGCACCCTCAAGACACGCGGGACCGTCGTGTACCCGAATGGCCCGGTCGACAGCCCCGTGCGCCCGCTCGGCGATGGAACCTGGCTCACCTACGACGACAGCAGCGAAACACTCAACCGCTGGAGTGAAGCAGCGTCGTAGCAGCAATTGGCCCACCGGATGGCTGCTCCTTGCCGCGGCTTTGCGCCTACCGAAAGCCAAGGTGCGGATCGGTGCCCACCAGCTCACCGCTGGCGGCCCACAGACGAGCGGCCACGGCCGGGTCGGCCATATGAGAGGGGAGGGGCTCACGCCGTGGTCTGCCACGCAGGCCGAAGGCCCTCGGCCCCCACAACTGCCCTCCCTGCACCTCCGAGTCGAGGACGGCACGGACGACGGACCATGCTCCGGCGTCCTTGCCCTGCACCAAGAGCCCGGCGGGCAGGGCTCGCAGCCGCTCGCCGGGGGTTGTCATGCGTACCGGCGGCCGGGACGGGGTGAGGGAATCCAGCGCGCCGCCGGGGTGGGCCACCACACTGAGCACCGTGCTGCCGACGGCACGCAGACGGCGATCGAGTTCGAAGCCAAAGCACATCTGCGCCAGCTTCGATCGGCCGTAGGTGCGCTTGGGCCGGTAGTCCTGGGTCGATTGCAGATCGTCCAGGTCCAGTCGCTCGGACCGCGCCGCGAAGCTTCCCACCGTCACGATGCGGCCCGTCGGCGCCGCGGACAGCAGCGGGGCCAGCCACTGAGTGAGTGCGAAGTGGCCGAGGTGGTTGGTGCCGAACATCAGCTCGTGGCCGTCCTCGGTCTCTCGACGCGGCGGGTCGTCGAGCATGACCCCAGCGTTGTAGACCACCGCGTCGAGATGATCCAGGCCCAGCCTGTCCACGGCGGTCTTCAGGGACGACAGGTCGGCGAGGTCCAGCTGAAGGTGCCGCACACGCGCGCCGGATACGCGCGAGCGGATCGAGGCCATCGCGGCGTCGGCCTTCGCAGCGTCCCTACTGCCGAGTATGACGACGGCGCCAGTGGCGGCGAGTTGCTCCGCGGCGAAGTAGCCGATCCCGGCGTTACCCCCGGTGACCAGGAAGATCCTGCCCCGGGCAGAAGGCAGTCGGCGAACGTCCCAAGGCCGACTCGGGGATGCGGAAGACAAGATGACAGACTCCTTGCGCTCTGGGACGGCATGCTCATCGGAAGCACCCGACCCGCCCAAGGTCGCAACCTCCGCCGACATGCCACCGACAGATCACGGTTGCCGCCGACAGCCGCCCGGCACCCCTCCGGAGAACTGCATAGAGCAAGACGCCGCTACACCACGACCGGCGCAGAACTGAGAGCGAGCGCGGATACAACCCCGAAACGGCAGGTCAAGCTACGGCCCTCCGGAAAGCGAGGATCCTGTCCGGCCGGCCGCACGCGCAGCCGGCCGCCCCGTCTCCTCGTGGCGGCCGAGGACGTGGAGCTGGGGCGAGCCAGGGGGTGCCCGTGACCGCCGCGTTCGCCCACTCCACGGCATGGCACGATGCCGGGGTGGAGAGTAGAGAAGGTGCAGAGAGCCTGTCTGAGCTCGGCGACCTGCTGACATCGCTGTCGAACAAGCCCGTCGTCTCCGTGCGGTACGGCCGATTCCCGGATGGCGCGACCCCTGGTCGCGGGCTGGGGCCCCTTGCCGGCCAAGTCCACAGCCTCGTCGCCGAACTTCACCCGAAGTGGAAGCGATACCTCCCCAGCGGGGCCGAGGCCCCGAGCGCTTCGCAGATCGAGGCTCTCCTGGAGCCGCTCAGCGCCGACGCGGCCGTCGAACTGATGACCGCGCTCGCCGTCGACAACCTCGTATGGCCCAGCTCGAAGCTCATGAACCGTGAGATCGCCCACCACACCGTGACGCGCATTGTGAAGAGGCTCGGGCCCGGCGCGACTTGGTGGACCAACCGGCAAGGCAATTCCTGGGATCCCGTCACCGCGTGCACTTTCGATGGCGTGGTCGCCGGAAGCGACGGTGAGTACTTCGCGATCCTGATCCAGGTTGGGGAGGACTGAGCCGACAATCACCCCGACATCACTCAAGCCGATCATTCGTGCTGGTGGCGGGGGTGGTCATCCCGGAATTCAGCACTCCGCAGTCGCGCGGGGGCAGACCTGGCTCGCCCAGCCCGAGACCAGGATGGGCATCATCCCCGGAGGCGGCGGCACGCAGCCGCTGCCCCCGCTGGTCGGGCGGGCCAGGGCCCTGGAGGTGATCCTCGGCGCAGACCTGTTCGACGCGGAGGCGGCCGAGAGGTACGGCTGGATCAACCGCGCGCTACCGGCCGAGGAACTCGACGGTTTCACCGACGCCCTCGCCGGGCGAATCGCCGCACTGCGTCCGGAGCAGATCGCCGCCGCGAAAGCCGCCGTCGGTGCCGCGGCGACGAGCGGCAGCCTGCTGGAGGGACTCGGCGAGCAGAGCATGGCCCTGAGCGGGGTCTACCCGGCACCGGAGGCCGTCGTCGATCGCGTACGAGCTGCTGCCGTGGCGAGGGCGAACTCGATCTGGCTCACTGGACCGTATTGCCTGAGCCTTACGCCGCCGGGCGCGCTTTGATCGCGGGCACCTTGGGTCCGCAGGCCCGGCCACCCGGCCACCCGTACGAGGAGACGGCCGGGCCGGTCGCCGCCCTGCGTGCCGGGCGGGCGGCATTGCTCACAGGCCTTCGCCCCTTCACCGGCCCGTGTCGCCCGCAGCGGCACCGGGCAGCCCGTTCACTCGGACCGCCTCCTTCGTCCCGTCGGGGTCCGCGATCAGTCCTCGGCCGCCAACTCCCGTACGGGACCGCCGAGGACTCGGGCGGTGAAGCTCGCCAGCTGCCTGCGCATCTCCCCGCGGGCCATGCCCTTCTCGCCGGCCAGATACTCGACGAGATCGGCTCGGGTGGCAGCGAGCAGTGCATGGGCGGCGAAGTCACTGTCGGTCAGACCGGGGATCTGGTCCAGCAGGTCGCGGAGCAGGCTCTGCCATCGCTCGTAGTGATCCGTCCGATAGGGGCTGTCCGATCCGGTGCCTTCCAGGGCCAGGGCGAGGTGGTGGTTGTCGAGTTTGAAGCACAGGACGGCGTCGAGCAGGGCCGGTACACGCTGAAGCGGCGGGGTGGCGGGCCCAAGCGGTGATGGTCCCTCTTCGACGGCGTTCCTGACCGGTTCGAGCCGTGCTTCGTACAGCGCGCGGATCAGCCCGGTGCGGTCCCCGAAGGCGCGGAAGAGCGTCGCCTTGCCGACGCCGGCCTCGGCCGCGATGTCGGCCATGGTCACGCCCTCGGGGCTGCGGCATTGAGCGAAGAGGGTGTCGGCGGCCGCAAGGGCGGCTGCCCGGTTGCGGGCCGCGTCCTTGCGTGGCTTTCGCTCGGGCATGCGGTTTCCTCCATTTGCGATCCGGACCGGAGGTCCGTATCTTCATCAAAGCGGACCACTGGTCCGCATCATATGGGAGGGAGAGCCTCATGTCCGAAAACACCTCACCGACGGATCTGTTCCGCCACAGCCTGCGCCTCCTGCTGGACAAGGACATCCCCGCCTGGGTCGGCCTGTGGGCCGAGGGCGGAGTCATGGAGTTCCCCTTCGCTCCCGCAGGGTGGCCCGGGAGGCTGGAGGGACGGGAGGCCATCGCCGCCTACATGCGCGACTATCCCGACCACATCGACCTGCACGACTTCCCGGATCTGAAAATCCACCAGACCACCGATCCCGCAACCATCGTGGTCGAGATGCGCGGTGTGGGCCGCCTGACCGGGACAGGGCGCCCTTTCGACATGACCTACATCGCGGTCGTGACCGTCCAGGCGGGGCGCTTCACCTCCTACCGCGACTACTGGAACCCCCTTGCCGTCGAAGAACCCGGCACGGACTTCGCCAAGGGAAGTCTCCGATGACCGCCACCGGCGCCATCCTGGTCATCGGAGCCACCGGCACCACCGGGAGCCGCACCGCCGCGCAGCTGGTCGCGGCGGGCCACCGCGTCAAGGCCGCCGGCCGTCGCGGCGCCCCGATCCCGGGCGCGGAACCGGTCCGCTTCGACTGGTACGACCCCACCACCTTCGCCGACGCCCTCAACGGCGCCGACCGTCTCTATCTCATCCCGCCCCTCGGCGACCCGGACCCGGCCGCGGTCATGCTGCCCTTCCTCCACCAGGCCCGGGCCGCCGGCGTACACCGGTCGGTGCTCCTCAGCTCCTCGGCCATCCCCGAAGGCGGCCCGGCCGTGGGGGCCGTGCACCAGGCCCTGCCCAGCCTGTTCGACCAGTGGGCGGTACTCCGGCCGTCCTGGTTCATGCAGAACTTCACCGGCGCGCACGCCCACGCCGACAGCATCCGGACGGAAGGCGTCATCCGGACCGCAGCCGGCAACGGGCGGGTGGGGTTCGTCGACGCCGACGACATCGCCGCCGTAGCCGCCCGTGCCCTGACGGACGACCGGGCACCCAATGCCGGCCTGGTCCTGACCGGACCGGATGCGCTCAGCCACGACGACATCGCCGAGATCGCCACTCAGGTCAGCGGCCGCCCCGTGGTCCACCACCACCTGACATACGAACAGATGCGGGACCGCCTGGCCGCAGTGATGCCGCTGGAGTTCGCCACGATGCTCGCCGGCATGGACCGCGCCATCGCCGACGGAGCCGAGGACCGTACGACCGATACCGTCCAGCGCCTCACCGGCCGCCCGCCGCGCAGTTTCCGGCTGGTCGCCGAACGGGAGCTGGCACGCGACAGCCGGCACCGGGCCCCGACTCCGGCTCCGACTCCGACTCCGAGCCCGAGCCCGAGTCCGAGTCCGAGTCCGAGTCCGAGTCCGCAGCCTGCGGCGGAGGGCGTGTGACTGGGCGTCGTGCTGTGTGACCCGTCGGTGGCCCCGTCGGCTATGCCACGGGGCCCAGGTCTCCTTCGAGCACGGTCTCGATGATCTGAGGCCGGTCCCAGAGGGCCAGCAGCTCGTTGGCGATGGCCACGATGGACAAGGCGTCCTGGTCACCGTGCACCATGAGGGCGGCGGCAGGCAGGCAGGCAGCGGGGGACGGCTCCGGCATCGAGGAGGACTCGCCATTCCCGGGGACCGAGTTCCAGGAACTCCAGTCCGATGAGCTCGGCGATCTCCAGGGGGTCGGCGAGTGTGCCGGGGTAAGCGCTGAGGGTCCGCAGCCTCGGCAGCCCGGTCAAGGGCGTCAGGCTGAGCGGCGGACCGTCCCACACGCCGATCGACAGAACCTCCAGGCCAGGGTGAACGGCTGCCTCAAGGCTCCGGAGGCTCGATGCGTTGACCCAAGCCACGGCAGGTGACTGTCGGACCTCCTCGCTACCGGGCTCCGCGCCGGGCCGGTCCAGGACCAGGTCGGTGAGGGAGTCGGCGACGAGTCCGGCACCGACGCTCTCCTCGTGGGAGAGGACGATGATCTGTCCAGTGTGTCCGTGGGGGCCGGGAGTCAGATCGACGGCCAACCGGTCACCGCCTCCGTTGTCCCCGAACACGATCCAGCCCGGTGAACCGACCAGCCCCTGCACTACGGCGTCGGGCCGGATGTCGACCGCGTCCATCGCCGCGAACTCCCAGGGGGAGTAGCGGGTCGCCGCCTCGGCGACGTACAGGTCGTCCAAGCCGAGGAGTTCGCAGCGGACCGCCCCGAAATGGCGGCGCGCAGCCTCGTAGTCGCCGCGCCAGTCCTCCCACTTCGCCCGTAGATCTCGGCTTCCGTGGCGGCGACGGCGCCGGGCAGCCGTTCGCGGAGCGTCCGCTCCAGCAGCACGGGCTCCGCCGGCGGCGCCGGCACCGCTTCCGGTGCCGGATCGGGAAGGCGATGCCAGGGCTCGGGAAGCGAGCCCTCGACCAGGACGAGCGCCCCGGGATGCGGAGCGATGCCCGGCTCCACGGCCGGGCTGGGCTCGACCAGGTGAAGCAGAGCCTTCCCCGCCGGCTCGATCTCCACCGCGAACGAAACGGCGTCGACGCACCGCACCGGTATTGCCGCCGGATCCTTGTGATAACTTCGACGCCGCCGTGCACCACTGCGCATTCGAGGAGGTGAGACCGATCAACGCTGTGACACGTCGGGTCTCCCTCCTTTGCCTGGTCTAGGGAGCGCCCGCACAAGGCATCCCGAAAGGCTTGAAACGCTGATGCGCTTCACCTCCCAGACGTCGTCGGACGGCGTCACCGAACAGTTCTTCACTCTCGACGAGATCCCCGGCGTGCTGTGGACGCCGAATGAGGCCCGCGGCACGCGTCCCCTCATTCTGCTGGGCCACGGCGGCGGGCAGCACAAGACGGCCCCCGGCAACGTGTCCCGTGCGAGTCGCTACGCCGCCGAAGGCTTCGCGGTCGTCGCGATCGACGCGCCCAACCACGGGGACCGGCCCGAGGACGAGGAGTTCGGCCGGATCGCGGCCGAGATGCGGGCGGGCATGGCAGCCGGTGAAAATCCGGGCGCGCTGGTCGCCGGCATGCACAACCATCTGGCCGGTCGGGCCGTCGCGGACTGGCAGGCGGTCCTGACCGCAGTCCAGCGCCTCGACCAGGTCGGCGTCGGCCCGGTGGGCTACTGCGGGTTGTCGATGGGCTGCGGGCTCGGCATCCCGCTCATCGCCACAGAGCCCCGGATCCGCGCCGCGGTACTGGGCCTGCTCGGCGTGCACGGACTGGCCGAAGACGCCGCGCGGATAACCGTGCCGGTGCAGTTTCTGGTCCAGTGGGACGACCAGATGGTGTCGCGGGACCAGAGCCTGGCCTTGTTCGACGCCCTGGCCTCGACTGAGAAGACGCTGCACGCCAACCCCGGCAAGCACGGCGCTGTGCCGTCCTTCGAAGTGGACAGCTCGCTGAGGTTCTTCACCCGGCACTTGAGCTGACACGACATCACAATGGCCGAACGCGCCGTCCGGTACCGGTTGCCGGCCAGCGCGTTCGGCCAGACTGTCCGTCATGGCCTGCCGTTCTCGACCTGGAGCCAGGCCAAGTCGGCCGACTTCCTGGTCGTCGAGGGGTGGTCGACGGCACGAGCCACGCGGGCCTTCGGGTCCGGTGCTGCCCCGACTGCTCGGCTACGGCATCACGCGCCTGCTGCGCTGCATACGGGCCCGCCGTGCGGCCCGCTCGTACCGGTTCAAGCGGCACGAGTAGCAGAGGCGGCGAGGTCGCATCACGCGACGGTGGTCCCCTCAAGCTCGACCATCTGGCCGGGGATCGCCAGCCGCGTCACCCCGAGCATCGTGGTGGTCGGCGCCACCCTGGCGCCGCCCAACCGCGCCGCCAGCACGCCGTAGTGCTGGCGAAGTCGTAGCCCCGGTCGGCATACAGGCGCCGGGGCTCGCGGCGGGGCCGTCCCCCGCAGGCCCGGATCGGCGAGACCGCCTCCAGCAGGCCAGCGCCGCGCGCAACTCGCTCAGCGGGGCGGCGTGCAGACGCGGCCAGAGGCCGGCCTCGGTCCGGTCCCCCGCAGTCGGCTCGACCTGCGGTGAAGCGATCAGCTACAACAGGCCCTGGTCGGGGGGTAACCGTGGGTCAACCCGTGACGTGGAACTCGTTCCCTCCGGCGTCGAGGAACTCGCCGGGTTCCCCGTCGCGATGGGTGACCTCCAGCCGCAGCCTGTTCCGCGCCGTCTTCGGCGCCGCAGGCGGCCCCATCACCAGCGATACCGTGCTGGTGGGCCGCCGGCGAAGCCGGACGCCCCAGTCGTGGGACTCGACCGCGTGCCAGTCGGCCTGGGACTGCCAGAAGGCCCGCTGCGCATCGCCGTCCTCCTCGGCCACGTCGAGGCAGATCGCGACGAGGCCGGAGTCGGCGAGCACGCCGGGGTGGCCGGGACGCAGCACACAGAACTCATTGCCCTCCGGATCGGCCAGCACGTCCCAGGGGACGTCCCCCTGGCCGATGTCCACCCGCGCCGCACCGAGCGCGAGCAGGCGCGCCACCTCGGTCTCCCAATCCGGCCCCCCGGCCAGGTCGATGTGGAGTCGGTTCTTGTGCGCCTTCGGCTCCGCGGTCGGCACGAACCGAAGCTGCAAGCCGTCCGTCCGGCCTTGCGTCGCGTCCCGCCAGAAGCGGTCCATGAGCGCGACATCCAGCGCGTCGATCACGATCCCGGTCAGCATCCCGTTCCCCCAAGCCGTCGAACCCGTCGCCTGCTCATTGCCGCCGCCGCTGTCGGCGTGCCATTCGGGAGCAGGCGGCCGCAGCGGAGCCACCCGTCCCTCCCACAGGTCGTCCGGACCAAATCAGCACGCACTCCGGACACCCTGCCGACCAAGATCGCCGAGCACAAGACCCGCGACTCGATACTCGGTGGGGAGGGACGGCGGTGGCCACGCGGAACGCGGCGATCATGGGGTGCAGGTGATGTGGGTGCGCGTGCTGGTGACCTTCGAGGTGAAGGTGAGCGCCGGTTCGCTCTCGCCTGCGGCGACGGTGTAGGTGTAGGTGCGGCTGGCCGGGGCCGGGGGTGCCTCCCGAAACGACTCGACAGCCGAGCCGCCAGTCCGTTCGACGTCCTACGGTCGGCTCGCCGAGCAGCAGTTACCGTTCGGGTGCCGTCCGCCCAGCCGTCGGCACCCGAACGGCACGGAGCCGGAGTGAGCGTGGTCAGAAGACCATCCAAGCTCCGCCGAAGAGCACGTGGAGCACGAACGTCACTCCTAGACCGACCAGCGCGAAGAGGATCAGCATCAGTACGGTGACGACTGCGAACTGGCCGCCGGGATGCTTCAGGAAGCGGTTCACGCTGGCACTCCGGATCTTCATGACCCCACCCTCACCCACCCCGGCGGGATCCGTACAGCGGAATCGAAAGCCCCAGGAACCTGCCGGCCGTTGCCCCTGGTCACGGCAGCGGCCACCTGCTCGTCCCTGGCCAAGCTCGTGGCGGTGCCCGCAGGTGCGGTCCAGGCGCCCAACCGCCCATCGGCCGGTGCCGGTTGTTGGGCTGACACCGGGTGCGGGCCGGCTCTAGGTTCTCCTGTAGGCGATTGAACTCGGGGGAATCGTGGATCAGTTGAAGGCCGGTGACCCGGCGGCCGTCGGCCCGTACCGGATCACGGCGCGGCTTGGCGCAGGCGGCATGGGGCAGGTCTACCTCGGGGAGTCGCGCAGTGGTCGGCGGGTGGCCGTGAAGGTCGTCCGGCCGGAGATCGCCTCGGACCCCGGCTTCCGGGCTCGGTTCCGGCGCGAGGTGGAGGCGGCGAAGGCGGTCGGAGGATTTTGGACGGCGACCGTGGTCGACGCGGATCCGGAGGCGGAGACTCCCTGGGTGGCCAGCGACTACATTCCGGCACCCAATCTTGCCGAACGGGTCCGGGAGAGCGGGCCGTTGGCGGAAGACGCGGTGTGGCGGCTCGGCGCGGGACTGGCAGAGGCGCTGCACTCCGTACACCGGGCGGGGCTCGTGCACCGGGATCTCAAGCCCGCGAACGTCCTGCTTACGGAGAACGGGCCGCGGCTCATCGACTTCGGGATCGCCAAGGCGCTGAACGGTGCGACCATGCTCACCCGGACGGGCGTGGCGATCGGCACCGCCGGATTCATGTCGCCGGAGCAGGCACAGGGCGGCAGTGTCGGCACGGCCAGCGACATCTTCTCGCTCGGTACGGTTCTTTGCTTCGCGGCCACTGGGCGCATGCCGTTCGGGGAGGGCAGTGCGGCGGAGCTGCTCTACCGGGTCGTGCACGAGGTGCCGGACCTGGGACGCGTGCCGGAGGGCCTGCGTGCGGTACTGGGCGAGTGCCTGGAGAAGAGGGCGGAGCGGCGGCCCTCCGCGGAGGAGGTGCTGTCCGCGCTGAGCGAGGGTGGTGCGGTGACTGTGGCGCCTTCGATGACGGATGCGGACACGGGGGTGCGTCCGGTGCGTCCGCCTGCGGCTCCGCCGGACCTGCCGTTCGCGTCTCCGCCTCGGCCGCTCGGCAGGCCCGGGCCGCCGCCTGCAGTGCCGGTTGAGGACGCGGTCGTGGATGGGGTTCCTGTCCCGACTGTTGTGGATCGGAAATCGGGGCCGCCAGTAGAGGTGCGGTACTCAATGGGGCACATGCGCGTCGCCGTCGCGGCCACGCTCGCCGGGACCGTTCCGCTCGGCGTGGCCGTGTACTACTTCGTGGACCATCCCGTCCCGGCCGCATTGGCGAGCATCGTCGCGCTCGCGCTGTTCAGCCTGGGAGGTCTGGCAATGGCGCGCGGGGACGCGGCTCGTGTACGAGTGGCGGGTGACGGGCTCTACTTCTTGCGTGAGGGCCATGAATGGGGTGCGACCTGGGAGGAGTTGAGCCGGGTCACCCTGAAGGCGACGCGCTGGGGCCTGCTGCAGGAGTTCGTCGTGGTTGGCGAACTGGCGCCAGGGGCGACGAAGAACATCGTCTGGGAACGCTTCCAGCCTGTCGGTCCCGGCCGTAGGGCGGCAGTCACCACCATCCGATTCCGCAACGAGAATCTGGCGCGAGCGGAGATCACACGGCTCCACGAGGCGTTGCTGCACTGCGCTGGTGAGCGTTACTCGTACGACGGTGAACTGCTCTCCGTCGTCCGCAGCCGTTGACCGATCGTTTCAGAACGCGGCTCGGGAACCGGCGGCTGCCCGCGGTAGAGCTAGTGGGAACCCTCCAAGCCCGGCTGGGCATCGTTGTACCGGTCAAGATCAAGATGTTCATCCGCACGGCCGCAGACTTGCAGGACGGGGTGGCCGAGGCGGCCGCCGCGTCCTTGTCCGTGACGACACCTGGGGCACCACACCGTGAGCGAACGCGTCATTGCGCCCAAGAGCCGGGGTTTCCTGTTCCTCGACTCCCACCCTGGCGGCTGCCGACAGCTGGTGGACGAGATGTGGCAGGCA
This sequence comes from Streptomyces sp. NPDC006463, assembly GCF_042870715.1. Taxonomy (NCBI): domain Bacteria; kingdom Bacillati; phylum Actinomycetota; class Actinomycetes; order Kitasatosporales; family Streptomycetaceae; genus Streptomyces; species Streptomyces sp. NPDC006463. The sequence goes on from NZ_JBIAHP010000031.1 coordinate 26,172, forward strand.
GTCCCTGCCCCGGTCACCGCCGAGGGCGAAGGGCCGGTGGCTCTCGTCATCGGCTCGTCCGCCGGGTATGGCCTGGCCGCTACGATCGCGGGCCTGGCCCGAGTCGGTATCCGTGGCATCGGCGTGTGCTTCGAGAAGGCGCCCGCGCGGCGCACCGGCACGGCCGGCTGGTATCGCACCGCCGCCACCGCCCGGCTCGCCCAACAGCACGGGCGGGACATGGTCTTCATCAATGGCGATGCGTTCAGCGACGCGGTGAAGGAGCAGGTTGCCGACGTCCTCGCCGAGCGGTTCGGGGGACGGCTCGACTTCCTGGTCTACTCGGTGGCCGCGCCTCGCCGCACCGACCCGGACACCGGCGACGTGTACGCCTCGGCCCTCAAGCCGATCGGCTCGCCGTACACCACCAAGACCCTCGTCTTCGACGAGAACGGTGCCCCGGAGGTTAAGGAGGTCACCACCGCGCCGGCCGAGGGCGACGACATCGAGCAGACCGTGGCGGTGATGGGCGGCACGGACTGGGAACGGTGGATCACGTTCCTGGCCGACCGGTCCCTGCTCGCCGACGGCTTCACCACCGCCGCCCTGTCCTACATCGGCTCGCCGCTCACCGCGGCGATCTACCGGCAGGGCACCATCGGCGCCGCAAAGTCCCATCTGGAAGCCACCGCACGCACGTTGGACGAGCGTCTCGGCAAGACCCTGGGCGGCCGGGCCGTGACCTCGGTCAACGCCGCTGCCGTCACCCAGTCCTCCACCGCCATCCCGGGCATCGCCCTGTACGCCGGGCTGCTGCGCGGCGTCCTCGGGGACGCCATGGTGGCCCCGATCGGGCAACTGGTGGAGCTGTGGGACCAGCTGACCGGCGCCCGCCCCCTCGACCTCGACGACGAGGGCCGGGTCCGCCTCGACACCTGGGAACTCGACCCCGCCGTGCAGAACGCCGTCGCCGAACGCTGGAGCACCGCCACCAGCGACACCATCACCGAACTCGCCGACCTCGACTGGTTCAGCGACGAAGTCCGCCGCCTCTACGGCTTCTCCGTCCCCGGCTTCGACTACACCGCCGCCGTCGAAACCGACGTCCCCTGGCCCACTCCCACCATCTGACCGCACCCCCGTCCCATCACCGGCCGGCCACGAGAGGAGCCGGCAGTGTGTGTGCGGTGTGCGCTCGGGCTCCCGTCAGCTGCCGGGCGGGGTCCAGTCGGCGGGCAGGCCGGACTGGCTGAGGACGGTGGCCAGGCTGTAGTGGTCCTGGTCGGAGGTGATCCGGCAGTGGTTCTCGTCGAGGTCGAGGACGGTGGTCATCGGCACGGCGAAGGGCTTCGGCGCGCCCTTGAGATGGCCGGAGTAGACCGCCCGGACGGTGACGCGGTCCCTTTCGAGGTGGGTGGCGCCGATGGTGACGTGGACGTTGTCAATGAGGCTGTCGGCACGGGCCTTCCACCCTGCGATCTCCTCGCGGCCACGGAAGGTGACTGCCACGGCTTCGTCGGTGTAGGTGCCGTCGGCGGTGAACAGGGCGCCGAGGGCCTGGGGAGCGGTGCCGTTCCAGGCACTGGCCCAGGCTGTGACGATCCTCGGCGGGCGCCGGTTGCCGTCCTGCGCGGCGGAGGCGGCGGAGGCGGCGGAGGCGGTGGGGGCAGTGACGCCGAGGGCTGCTGCGGCGGTCAGCACGGTCATGGCGCGGAGCGGGCGGGACGTCATGGTTGTTACTCCTTCGGGGGCGGGCGTGCGGGTGTGGGTGCGTGTGCGGATGCGGCTTTGTCGGCGACGGTGCCCGGTCAGGCAAGGCTCGGGGCTTGGGCGGGCCGGGCAAACGGCAGGCCCGCTCCCGGCCGAGGACATCGGCGCGCTGCCTCGTCCGTCTGTGGTGCAACCTTCATGGCACACAGCCTCGTGTCAGGCGCTGTCCACTTTCCAGGCCCTGCAAGGTCGGTGACTGCCCAACACTGTCCACGCCTGTCCACGGGTCCTGCCGACGACGCACGTCCCGTCCGGCGCCGTGGGCAAGTCCCCCGCAACGTCCGTGGCTCAGCCGGTCAACGAGTGTGGCCGCCACGGCGGCGATGATGGTCTGCCGGTAGGCCCGACGCCCTGCCGCAATCGAACGCCGACCTCGTCGCGGCTGTACCGGGACGTGCTCAGCACGGCGATCTCGTTCACGACGGTCGTCCCGCGGTGCTGCACCTCGCAGGTGGCGTCCGAGCCGAACTCGTTCTCAGTCCGCAGGGTCACCTTGCAGTCGAAGCCACCCTTCGCCATGGCGGCGATCACGTCATCGACCGTCGCGTACTCGGGACCGGTCGGCACCCGGCTCGGCATCGGCGTCAGCGGACGGGGTCCCCGGTCGTCCCCGGCAAGACCGCAGCCGCTCAGCGTCATCAGCAGTCTCAGCAGCAGCGGAACGAACTTCGGTGTGCGCGTGTATCAGTTGTTCCTCGGCGGCCGGGGCGCCGCGCCGTCCGTACCGCCCGCCAGAGCCAGGGCGACGCCAAGCGGGGACCCAGGTGTCAGGGACTCCTTGCTTCGCAACAGCCACCACGCTGCCTGTTGCCCCGGTCCTCTGCGCTCGCTGTACGGATCCTGGACGCCTCGGAGCGCACGGGCCCGTCGGCGAGGCCGGGCTTGCGGCGAGGCGCATGGCGGCGTCCCCCTTCGCCTGCGTCGCCTTCGTCCAGGGAGGCCGGACGACCGACAGCACCGCGACGTCCTCGGCCGAACGTCGACTGGCTGGTCGGCATCGGCTCCACCGTCGCGACAATGATCCTCTCGGCTCCTGCCGGGCGCGGTGCCGTCGCACACGCCGGACCGCTCGGCATGCTGAGGGCATGGATCGTCGCAGCCCCGAAAGAACGGCAGAGCCAACGGCCCGTGACTACTCCGGCGCGGTCTACGGCTCGCTCCTTGCCGCCTCGGTCATCGCCACCGCGGGGGCGGTGGGCCCCTTCCCCCGGCTCCAGCTCGTGGTCATGCTGCTCACCACCGGCCTGGTCTTCTGGATCACGCACGTCTACGTCCGCATCGTGGGCGACCGGCTGGCACATCAGACGCTGTCGTGGGCGGCGATCCGCTTCGAGGCGCACAGGGAATTGCCGATCATCGGGGCCGCGCTCCCGCCGATCGCCGCCGTGATGGTGTGCACAGCCCTGGGCCTCGGGCCCGAAGCGACCGCATGGGTAGCGCTCGGCGTCGCCCTCGCCGGGCAGGTCGTCTGGGCCACCGCAGGCCTCCTCAGCTTCGGCGCCCCGCGCCGCATGATCGCCGTGACCTGTGCGGTCAACCTCTTCCTGGGGCTGGTCATCGTAGCCGCGAAGGTCCTGGTCAAGCACTGACAGCCCGTACCACTGCGCCGGGAGGTGCCCCCAGAGTGGGCGGGGGCCCGAGTACGTCCAGTACATCCGGTACTCGGGCGCCCTCCGCTCTGCAATGCACGGCACCGGCCGCCGCGGGCCTCACCGCCGTCCGGCCATTACGGTTTCACGGTCGCCGTGGCGGTGAACCCGCAGCACTCGAAGGTCTGTACCGGCGCACCCGACGTCTGCGTGATCTTTACGCCTTCGAGCACCGCGTTCGTGTCGACCGCCGATGCGATGACCGCGACACCGTGCACCCCACCCTTGATCCGATCCTTTCGGACCGTGAAAGTACCGTCCTGGAGGGCGATTCCGACGTACGAACTCCTCTGGATGTCGTTGTGGGCGACGTCGATCTCGTTGCCGGCAACGTAGATGCCTACCTGGTTGCCGACGATCCGGTTGTGCTGCACGACGGTGCCGGGCGCGTCGGCGACGATGCCCGCGTGCTGGAACTCGTTGAAGAAGTCGGGGCCGCAGTCCGGGTCGGGCTCCCGGCACTCGTTGTTGCTGACGGTGTTCCCGGTGACGCGGCCGACCGCGCCGGCCACGAACTCGATGCCGTCGGTCGGCACCTTCGGGTGCCCGGTGACGGTGTTCCCTTCAATGGTGGCGGTGGACCCCTCGTTGAGGACGACCACGCCCGCGCCCTGGTAGTCCGTGATCTTGGTATCGCGGATGGTCGCCGAGCCCGTGCTGGCCGTCAGGTCCCCGATGAGGACGGCGGTCGCGCTGCGGAAGCAGGGCGCGGCGGGCGTGTCGGTGATGTGGGTGACGGCGGCGTGGCGGAGGGCGAGATGAGCACCCCCGAGCACACGAATGCCGGCGTTGAGTGCGCCGTCCTCGCACGTGCCGGAGCCCGGTCCGCTGACGGAGAGCCGGGACAGCGAGACGGACGCGCCATTGTGGATCTCGACGATCGAGTTTTCGCCGTCGTCGCCGGGGGTCAGGGTCTGCGGAGCCAGAATGGTCGTCTTCTGGTCGCCCGAGCCGGTGAGCGAGACATTCTTGCCGATCACCACTTGCTCGCGGTAGACACCCGGGCGGACGGTGATGCGGTCACCGGGGTTGGCCGCGTCGACCGCAGCCTGGATCGTCGGATAGTCCTTGGGGACCACGAGGTTGTGCGACCCGTCGGCCGCCGCCGACGTCGGCACCAGCGGAAACACGGCGATTGCCGTGACGACGCAGAGGCCCAGACGGACGGCCGTCCTGATCAGTGGGATTGTCATTCCGATTCCGCTCTCGCGCGCTGCTCACACCGTGGATCCGGGGGTCCCCGTGACCCGCCTGCCGGAGGCCCGGCCGCGCCGCAAACCTATTGACGGCTGTGCGCGCAAAGGCTCCCGGATGTCCGACACGGGTTCCGTTTCCCCCTGCCGGCCTATCGACGGGACCGGCCCCCAAACCGCTCCGGCGCATCCCGCCAGGCAGCCCCGGCGCGAGCGGATGCCATGGGCGCTACGAGTGGTCGGCAGGTCTACACGCGCCGCACCGTCGTGGAACGGTGCTTCAGCCACCTCAGGCAGCGGGCTGCTCTTGAGCCCGGGTGCTCGAGCACCGCACGGCAAGAACCGCGATGTCGTCGTCGAGTCTTCCGCCGCTGTAGTGGATCAGGGCCCGATGAAGCTGGTCGAGCAGTTCGCGGGGCGGCGTCGGGCTTTGCTGACGCATCCACTCCGGCAGTGGGAAGAACTCGCCGTCACGGCCCCTGGTCTCCGTGACACCGTCTGTGTAGAGCAGCAGCTGATCGCCCGGAGCGAAGATGAGGGTGTCGACGCAGTAGTGGTCTCCGATGAGCGATGCGAGGTTGAGGGGCGGAGAGGGGGTGGTGGGCTCCACGACCCGGATCTCGCCGCGGCGCACGAGCAGGGGCGGGGGGTGCCCGCAGTTGAGAAGTCTGAGCCGGCCTCCGCCATGCGGGATCTCGGCGATGAGAGCGGTCGCGAAGCGCTCTGGCAGGTCCAGAGCGGGGAACGCGGCGCTGTGTCGGGAGATGCTGGCCTCCAGGCGATGTACGACGCCCCGCAGGTCAGGCTCGTCGTACACGGCCTCCCTGAAGCTGCTGATCACCGCTGAGGCCGCCCCTACGGCGGACAGCCCCTTGCCGCGTACGTCGCCGATGAGCAGCCGGACCCCGAACGGTGTGTCGACCGCCTCGTAGAAGTCTCCGCCGATCCGGGCCTGCTCCTGGGCCGCCAGATACAGCGACTCGATCTCGACGTTCTCGAGGCGGCGCGGCAGTGGGCGCAGCAGTACCTTCTGGGCTGCGTCGGCGACGAGCCGGACGTGGAGGAGCGTCTCCTCCCGTTGGAGGCGGACATGGCTCGCGTATGCGGCCGCCAAGGTGACCGCGATGATCGCAGCCGCGGTGTAGGGCGTCCCCAGGTCGGTGTAGGCGAAGCTCAGGCCGATCATGACCAGCAGGCAGAACGTCCCCAGCATGATCGTGGGGATCACGGGCCACATCGCGGCAGCGAGGGCAGGTGCGGCAGGCAGGAGGCGGCTGAAGGCGAACTCCCTCGGTGTGGAGAACGCCAGAGCGGTGATGAGCACGGTAACGATCACCGGTGACAGCAGGGCAGCGTCCCACCGGCCGCCGTAGAGAGGGCGACGGCGCCCCGCCCGTCTTGACCTGATCACAGAATGCATCATATCGGGGCAAAATCATCGTCGGGTCACGACTGAACCTGCTGCTCACGTTCGGCGATCAGCTGCTTGCGCCACGTCAGCCCCACGGCGCGGCCCGTCACCCGGATGTGCGACGAGCCGAGCCTCCCTGCGGGGCTCCACTGCCACCCCTTAGTGCCCTGCGGATCGTGCGGGTCGCGGTCAGTAGAACATCCAGGCCGGGATCAAGTTGCCGGTGAAAGTGAACATCACTTCCCCGGCCACGCAGGGCGGGTCTTCATTCGCGGCAGCGGCCGCCTGGGTCGGGTCTCCGTAGTTGCCCATCCAGCGCCAGCGCTTGAGTGATCTTTGCGCAGCAATGCGCCGCTTGATTTCGGCCCCCCTCCTCGGCGGAAAGGACTCGATCAGCAGGGATTTCCTCGTTTTGATTCTCCATGCCGCTTCTCCTGGTGAAGTAGCTGGGTGTAGCGGTCGACTACAGAGTGTGTCCAACCGCACCGATGTGCTAGACACCAGGTCGGCGTGTCGGCCGGAGGAGTTCAGGGTCTACCGCATTGGCCGTGAGCCCTGCAGGCCGGGTTCGTCCTCGCGCGGATTGCTGGCCGGGCTGACGGAGGGCACCATCCGCGGGGATGTCGGTCACCTGGAGCAGGTGCGGTACCGGTTCGGCCGGCCGGCCGGCCGGCCGGGAGATGGAGCCCGCCGACGGTCGGGCCCGCGAGCGGACGGTGCCGCTGATCAACGGGGCGGGCCGGACCCTGCCGTGGTTCATAGAGAAGCCGTCAACTCGACGGCGACAGAACGTCCTTCGGCTTCGGCTTCGCATCCCGTCGTGATCCCTCCTTCGGTTCGATCACGACGGGCGGCGTTCGCAGGCCTAGGACTCCGGACTCCGAGGCCTGCGGTCAGACCGAGGCATTCCAGGCGTTCGTCAGCCCGTCCAGCCAGGCGGGAGGCAGCTCCGCGGCGTCCCACTCCTGGCGCAGCTCCTGCGACGCGACGAGGAGCCGCTCCAGCACGGCGATGCTCGTGGCGGAGTGGAGGAGCGAATAGCGGCCGTGCACCGTGATGGCGCTGCCCGGTCCGAACGTCGAGAACAGTCGCTCCAGCCGGGTGCGGTGGGTCGCGGCGAACTCGGTCAGCCGCCCGGCGTACCCGGCCCGCTGCCGGGGGCTCATCGTGCCGAGGACGGCGACGAGCACCTCGTCGGTCGCCTCCGGATCCAGTTCCGAGACCGCGGCGAACGACAGGTAAAGAGGCGTAAGTGCCACTCGGACCCGCTCCACCTCCATGCGCCCGGCCCGAGGACGTTCGCCGGCCGGACCTGGCTGGGCGTCCGCCCCCACCACCCCTACCAGGGTCCGCTCGGCGAGGGCACCGAGCTCCTCCAGGAGGTACCCGGCGCCGTCGAGCCAACCCGACTCGTACGGCTCCCCCTTGTCCCCCGGCGCGCTCCGGACGCCGCCGCTCAGCTCCTGGTGCGCGAGAGTCAGCGCTCCCGCCTCCAGGAGCCCGATCAGTTGCCGCGCGTCGTCAGAAGGGACCCCCGCCCGCGCGAGGAGCTGCAGCAGTGTCGTCCTCGCGTTGTCGACACTCGCCTCGTCCGGCCACTGCCGGCCCTCGTCGGCCGCGCCCATCGGGTCCTCCTCATCGCTCGGGTAGTGCGGTGTGTGCAACGAAATCGCTCCCTTCGACAGTCCAACGCCCGACAGCCGGGTTGTGCTCCCCAGCAGCGGAACAGTACCGACGAAGTGCGCGCCCTCAGCAGCTGCCACCGCTGCCGGAGGAACCGTTCGAGACCGGGCGTGTGTTCAGGCCGCGCATCGACCGCTCCAGCCGGATCGCCGTCCGCACCAACCGCTACTCCCCCGGTACCGGGCGCCGCCGTGGAGGACGAGGCGGCGGCGGTCGTGACCGGCCGATCCAGGTCCGCAACGGTCCTGTGCCGGTGTCCTGTCTGTTCCGTACGCTGGCGGCATGCGCATGCGCCCCACTCTGAGCTGGACGCCTACCGAGGACCTGCGCCCCGGCACCACGGATCCGGGGCCGGTCGCCGATGCGCTGAGCAACGGCGGTGTGCTGGTGCTCAGCGGGGCGGGCATATCCACGGAGTCGGGCATCCCCGACTACCGGGGTGAGGGCGGGAGCCTGCGTCGGCACACCCCGATGACCTACCAGGAATTCACCGCCAGTGCTCAGGCCCGGCGCCGGTACTGGGCGCGCAGTCACCTCGGCTGGCGCACGTTCGGCCGCGCCCGGCCAAACGCCGGGCACCGGGCCGTGGCCGCTTTCGGGCGGCACGGTTTGCTCTCGGGTGTGATCACCCAGAACGTCGACGGTCTGCATCAGGCCGCCGGCAGCGAGGGCGTGGTGGAACTTCACGGAAGCCTGGACCGGGTCCTCTGTCTTTCCTGCGGCGCCTACGGCTCGCGCCGTGAACTCGCCCGGCGGCTGGAGGAGGCCAATGCGGGCTTCGAGCCGGTGGCCGCCGGACTCAACCCGGACGGTGACGCCGACCTCACCGACGAACAGGTCGGGGACTTCTCCGTGGTGCCCTGCACGGAGTGCGGCGGCATCCTCAAACCGGATGTGGTGTTCTTCGGCGAAGCCGTTCCCCCGCGGCGGGTCGAACTCTGCCGCGAACTGGTCGGCGAGGCGACCTCACTGCTGATCCTGGGCTCCTCGCTGACGGTGATGTCCGGGCTCCGGTTCGTCCGCCAGGCAGCCCAGGCCGGTAAGCCCGTGTTGATCGTCAACCGGGACCCGACGCGGGGCGACCGGCACTCCGTCACTCGGGTCGCGCTCCCCCTGGGGACGACCCTCACCACCCTGGCCCAGCGGCTGAACATCCCCGTCGACGGCCAGGCGGAGGCCTGAATCAGCTCAGCTGAGGGCCGGGACCGCAGACGGGGTCCGTGCGATGTATCGCACGGACCCCGTCTGCGGTGGGCCTCATATGGGTCAGGCCGGGACGCCCGCCAGGTGGTGCCAGCCGTGGAGGGCGGCCTCCGCCAGCAGGTCCGGATGGTCGCCGACGACGACCGGGTGACCGACGAGGCGGAGAAGCCCCAGGTCGGAGACGTGGTCGCCGTAGGCGTGGCACTCCTCAGAGGCGATGCCGCGCTCGGAAAGGAGCTCTCGGGCGGCCCGGGCCTTGGCGTCGCCGATCATCGTCGTCAGCACTTCCCCGGTGTACACCCCGTCCTTGATCTCGGGGCGCGTGCACAGCACCACGTCGGCACCGACGTGCGCGGCCACCGGATCCAGAGCGGCGGCGAAGGAGCCGGAAACGAGGACGGTGGCCAGCCCCCGGTCCTGGTGGGCCTTGAGCGCGCCGAGGACGTCCTGGTGGAAGAAGCCGCCCTGCCGCAGGTGCTGCGCGAACCACGCCCGGCCGATGGACTCCGTCTGCTCGGCCCGGTAGCCGGCGAATCGCCGGTAGAAAAGCCGGTTGCCCTGTTCCCGGGGCATCCCGGGGCGCAGCAGGTCGCGGGCGTCCTGGTGGAGCCGTTGCTGTTCCTGCGGGGTGTGCCCGACGGCATTCAGGAAGAACTCGTAGAAGTCGAACATGGTCTTGACGGTGGTGAGCGTCTCGTCGACGTCGAAGAACGCGACGGCGTGCGTGGTCGTCGGCAGTGCCGTGGTCACGGAGAACTCCGGGAGCGAGAAGGAAGAGGGGAAAGGAAGAGGGGAAAGGGAAAGGGGAAGGGGAAGGTGGAGGGGACGACGGCCTGGCGGGCCGACAGGGCGGACAGACGAAGGCTCAGCCCAGCGCCACGTACACCTCGGCCACCGTCTCGTCCTGCTGGACGGCGCTCATACGGAAGGCCCCCTGGCTGCCGTCTTCCTCGCGTGCGGCGGTCAGATGCACCTGGTCGTCCAGTTCGGCGAACTTCAGGAATCGACCGTGCAGCCGCAGCACGCGTGCGGCGTCCGTCTCCGGCGTGGTGGTGTCCTGCGGGCCGAGCAGCAGGGCGCACTGGCGTGCCGCCTCGCTGAAGACCATGGCCGGGACGTGGTCGTAGGGGTGGTCGTACATGCTGCGGTTGCGGTACGTACGGGGGCTGAGACGAGCGGTGAGGCTGGTGAGGGTCGCCGGGTCCACCTGTACGGCGTCGAGGACGGTGTTCACCGGGTCGAGTCGGCGCACCCGGGCCGGGTCGACCGGTGCTCCGGCGGGCTCGGCGGGCAGGGTGAACGCGGTGGGGACGGTGGTGCCGCGCTGCATGCGGCGCAGTGCGTGGTACTGGTCGGTGGGGGTGCAGTTGGTGTCCATGGTGAGCCGGCCCAGGGGGCGGCCGTCGAGCGTGAGGTCCATGGCGAAGGCCAGTCGGCGCAGCCGTCCGCCGCGTCGGCTGCGTTGGGTGACCTCGGCGTCCATGCGCAGTTCCCCGGGCCGTTCACCGCATCGGAGCGCCTCCGGCTCGGTGATGTCGAGCGTCCAGGACGTGACCATGAACGTGGTGTCGCGGGGCACCGACTCATAAACGTGCGCGGCGTAGGTGACTGCCTGGCGGCAGCTCTCCAGGACGAGCAGCGGGTCGTGGAAGCTGCGCCCCGGTACGTGGTCGCGGAAGTATGCGTGAGAGAGGGGCAGTTGTGCGGCGGCGGTGAAGACACCCTCGCCGGTGGTGACGGCGTCGGTGAGGAACACCTCGGACAGGGCCCAGCGGTGGACGAGCGAGCGGGACACGGTCCGGTCGTAGGCGGGGGTGGGGCTGTGGGGCGCGTCCAGGACGGAGGAGGCTTCCACGATGACTTCCTTTCATATCAATGGCGTTCAGTGCGCGGCGGCGCTGCCGCTCGGTGAGGCGACGGCGGGCCTGGCGGCGCGCTCCTTGCGTTCCGCTGCCACGCCGAGGCCGGCGAGGAGAAGTCCGGCGAGGGTGACGAAGGCTCCGGCCCAGTTGAGGGCGGGGTAGCCGAGGCCGGCGTCGATGATCGTGCCGCCGAGCAGCGGGCCTGCGGCGTTGGCCAGGTTGAAGGCGGCGATGTTCGACGCCGAGGCGAGCGTGGGGGCGCCGTCGGCCTTGGCCATGATCCGCATCTGGAGCGGGGAGATGGTGGCGAAGGTGGCCGCGCCGAAGAGGAAGACGGTCACGCAGGTGGCCGCCTTGTCGTGCACCGTGAAGGTGAAGGCCCCGAGGACGAGGGTGAGCAGCGCCAGCGCACCGCACATGGCGCTCTTTGGGGCGCGGTCCGCGATCCGGCCGCTGATCAGGTTGCCCACGAACATGCCGACGCCGAAGAGCACCATGATCAGGGTGACGGCGTTGTCGGTGAACCCGGTGACTTGGGTGACCATTTCGGCGATGTAGGTGTACGAGGTCATCACGCCGCCGAAGCCGAGCACGGTGGTGAGCAGGACCAGCAGTACCTGCGGGCGGCGCAACACCCTCAGTTCGGAGCGCAGCCCGGTGCCCTCGGGTGCGGGGGTCCGGGGCACGAGCGAGGCGATGCCCGCGAGGCCCACCGCGGCGAAGAGGGCGACCATCCAGAATGCCCAGCGCCAGCCGAAGTGCTGGCCGATGAAGGTGCCCGCCGGGACGCCGAGGATCGTGGAGAGGGTGAGACCTGCGGCGACCATCGAGACGGCGCGGCCCTTGCGGTCTTCGGGGACGAGATCGGAGGCGACCACCATCGCGACACCGAAGAACGCGCCGTGGGCGAGGGCGGAGAGCACCCGGCCCGCCATGAGCAGCCCGTAGGTGGGGGCGAGGGCGGACAGAACCGTTCCGCCGAGGAAGAGCAGCATGAGCCGGATCAGCAGGCTCCTGCGTTCGGTGCGGGCGCACAGAACGGTGAGGCCGGGGGCGCCGATGACGACGCCGAGCGCGTACCCGGACACCAGAAGTCCCGCGGTGGGGATGGAGACGGAGAGGTCGGCTCCGATGTCGGGGAGGATTCCCGCGATGATGAACTCGGCGACTCCGATGGCGAAACCGCTGAGGGACAGGGCGATGACGGCAATGGGCACGGCTGTGCTCCTGGGTTGGGCTTCGGCAGAACTGGGGGGGTGGGAGCGGCCGCGGTCAGGGCTGGATGTCTCCGGGCAGGTTGCGGTCGCCGGCGATCGCGCGCATGTGCCAGTACGGGTAGGGCGCGGGCCTGTCGCTCGCCGCGTCCAGGCGCTGCCGCTCCTCGGTGGTGAGCTCCCACTCGACGGTGCCGAGGTTGTCCTGGAGCTGGCCGGGGCGGCTGGCACCGAAGACCACGGACGTCACGGCGGGCTTGCTCAGCACCCAGTTGAGGGCGACCTGGGCGATCGAGACGCCCCGCTCGCGGGCGATGCCGTCGAGAACCTCCACCACGTCGTAGGCCTGCTCGCGATCGGTGAGCGGGGCGATGGAGGCGGGGCCCTCGTGCGCCAGACGGAAGTCCGCGGAGACTTCCTGCCCGCGCCGGTACTTCCCGCTGAAGAAGCCGCCTGCCAGCGGGCTCCAGACGGTGATGCCCACGCCCTGGTCGGCGGCGGCGGGCACGATCTCGTGCTCCAGTTCGCGGGCGCCCAGGTTGTAGTAGCCCTGGTAGGCGGCGAAGCGGGCGAGGTTGCGGTGGTCGGAGATGTCGAGTGCCTTCATCAGCTGCCAGCCGGGGAAGTTCGAGCAGCCGATGTAGCGCAGCTTTCCGGCGCGCACCAGGTCGTCGAGGGCCCCGAGGGTCTCCTCCAGGGAGGTCCGCGGGTCGGTGCCGTGGAGGTAGAGGACGTCGATGTAGTCGGTGCCGAGGCGGCGGAGACTGGCCTCGACGGCACGGATCAGGTGGTGCCGCGAGGAGCCGGCCGCGTTGATGTCGTCGGGGTCGGTGCAGAAGCGGGCCTTGGTGGCGATGACGGCCTTGTCCCTGCGGTCCTTCAGTGCCAGGCCGAGCAGTTCCTCGCACTCGCCGTCCCGGTAGACGTCGGCGGTGTCGAAGAAGTTGACGCCCGCGTCGTGGCAGGCGTGGACGAGGCGGACGGCGTCGTCGCCCGCGTTGACGCCGAACTGGGACCAGTTCGCACCGGGCAGCCCGCCGAACGCGCCGGGGGTGCCGAGGGTGGCCGCCCCGAAGGACAGCTCGGAGACCTGGAGGCCGGTTCGGCCGAGATAGCGGTAACGCATGGGGAGGGGATGTCCTTACGTGGTGGTGGATCGGTGGGGGCGGGGGGCGGGAGCCTCAGACGCCCCGGTCCGGGTGCAGCAGGACGGCGCAGCCGACCGAGCCGTCCGGGCCGACGGAGGTGACGAGGGCGGCCCGCTCGCCGCGGGTGTCGAGGTGGGGGTCGTGCCAGCGGGCGACGACGGCGGCGACCTGGAGGGCGACGCCCGCTCCGTGGGTCTCGCCGAGCACCTCCTGCACGCGGAGCAGATGCCGGCCGTCCGGGCTGCCGTCGGGGCCGTCGAGCGCCTCGCGCAGGGCGCGTTCCTCCACGCCCGCCCAGCCTCGCCGGCCGGCCGCACCGGGTGCGACCACGGCGACGTCGGCGGCGCCGACACCGCTGCGGGCGAGGGCGTGCCGTACGCAGGTGGTGAGGCGGCGGGCGACGGCGAGGGGCCCGCCTGCGGCGAACCCGGTCTCGACGGCCATGACGAGGGCGAGGGGGCTCTCGCCGGTGGCGCCGTCCGGGACCGTCCGCAGGGCGAACACCGCGGCGCCTTCGCCGAGTGCGGTGCCCGGTGCGAGCGATCCTGCCCTGTGCCAGGCCCAGGCGCTCTGGGGCGACAGTTCCTCCACGCCGCCGGTCAGCAGCCGGTGTGCGTGGCCGGCCACCAGGGTGTTCCGGGCGAATCGCAGGGCGTGCAGTGAGGCCAGTGGTCCGCCGGAGACGGTGGCGTTCGCGTCCGTGAGCCCGTGGCGGATGGCCGTGCGGCCTGCCGTCGCGTTCATCAGGGTGCCCGGGAAGGCCGAGGGGTTCACCATGTCGGGGCGTTCCTGGACGAAGGTGTCCCGGGTGAAGCGGCCGACACCGCCGCTGCTGCCGACGGCGCTGCCGAGGACCACGCCGGTCCCGGAGCGGTCGGAGACCGGTTCCAGTGCCAGGGTGCACGCGGCCATGCCCAGTTGTTCGGCCCGCGTCAGCCGGTTCAGTCCCTTGGTGCCGAGGAGGTCGGCGGCCGGGAAGTCCGCCGGGCGCAGGGTGAGGGGCGGGTAGTCCTCTGCCTCGCGGGCGGCGGGCGGCTGTCCGCCGCCCGCCGTGCCCAGCCGCAGGGCGTCGGCGAGGGGTTGCAGTCCCACGCCGGCGCTGCTGACCACGCCGGCGGTGTCCAGTGCCAGGGGGACCACCGTCCGCGAGGTGACGGCCGGACACTGCTGGTCCACGATGCTCATACGGTGAACTCTCCGAAGATCGTGACGGCGTTGTTCCCGCCGAAGGCGAAGCCGTGGTTCTGTACGATGCGCGGCCGGGCCGCCCGGGCCCGCCCCTGGACGCAGTCGAGTCCCGGTCCCAGCGCCGGATCCACCTGGCGGAGCGTGGCGCTCGGCGGAAGGAAGCCTTCGGACAGGGCGGCACAGCACACCAGGGCCCCGAAGCCGGCCGCCGCCCCCATCGTGTGCCCGAGCATGGACTTGATCGAGCTGATCGGCGGGGGGCCGTCGGTGAACACCTCGCGCACGGCGGCCGTCTCCGTGGAGTCGTTCGCCTTGGTGCCGGTGCCGTGTGCGCAGATGTAGTCCACGTCGCCGGGCTTGATGCCGGCATGGTGGTGGGCGCGCCGGATGCACTCGGCGATCGACGCGGCGTCCGGGTTGGTCATGTGGCGGGCGTCGCAGGTCATGCCGTACCCGAGGACCTCGGCGTAGATCCGGGCCCCGCGTGCCAGTGCCGTGTCGAGGGGTTCCAGGAGCAGCGCCGCACTGCCCTCGGCGGTGACGATGCCGTCGCGGTGTTCGTCGAAGGGGCGGGGGACGTCGGCGGCGAGGGCCCCGAGGCGGTGGAAGCCTGCGTGGGTGGCCCGGTTGGAGGCGTCGGATCCGCCGCACAGTGCGGCGTCCGCCTCTCCCGTCCGGACCAGGTCGAAGCCGTAGCCGATGGCGTAGTTGCCGGCGGCGCAGGCGGTGCCGAGGGTGATGGACTCGCCGCTCAGGTCGAGTTCGGCGCTGACGGCGGCGGCGATCCGGCCGGCGTCGGCCTGACCGGCGAGCGCCGGGTCGAGCGCGCCGAGGCCGTCGTCGACCCACTGCCGGGTCAGCTCTTCCAGCACCTGTGACTCACCGTTGGTCGTTCCGAAGCAGCTCGCGGTGGTTCCCGCGGACAGCGCGGCCGGATTCACTCCGGCGTCGGTGACCGCCATCCGTGCTGCTGCGGCGGCGAAGCGGCCGCTGCGCCCCCACTGCGCGGGATCGGTTCCCCGCAGGTGCATCTCCGCGTGGAAGCCGCGCACTTCACCCGCGAGGGTGCGGTCGAAGCCCGTGCCGTCGAACTGTCCGATCGGGCCGATGCCGCTGCGCCCGGCCCGGATCGCCGCAGTGAGCGCGCGGGCACCGAGCCCGAGGCTGCTCACTGCGCCGAGCCCGGTGACGACGACCCGGCGCCCGGTGGCGGAGGCCTCGTCAGACACCCAGCGCCTCCGGGGTGCTGTGCTTCTCGACCAGGAGGTAGGCGCTCGGCAGTTCGTCGAGCTCGGTGAGGTCCTCCTGCGGAATCCGGATGCCGAGGTCGCGCTCGAAGCGCGAGAAGATCTCGATGATCAGCAGCGAGTCCGCGTCGAAGTCGTCGGCGAAGCTGCTCTCGTCGGTCAGGGCGTCCACGTCCACTTCGAGGACGTCCGCGACGATGGCCCGCACCTGCGCGCGCCGGTCCTCGGATATCGCGATGTCACTCATTTGATTGCCCTTCGATTCACTGGTTGTGGGAGGCCGGAACCGGACGTCTACGCATCCCCCGTTCGGCCTGAACCAGCCAATCCCAGGTCCGGAGGCAGCGGCAAGCACTCCGAAAGTGACATGGGTGTTGCCTCCGGCGGGGTCCGTGCCGTCTACCCATGGGGGTGGTCGGCACCGGATGCGGGGGTTTCCGGCCGGCTTTTGCCCGCACTTTCATCGGGGCGCCCGAGCATCCCGGCGATGAAGACGATCCGATGTGCGGACAGGTGGTGCGGGGGATGAGACCGACCGAGCCGGTGGGCATAGTGACGGCCGGGATGTGGCTGCCCGAGGGGCGGTCCCGCGCCTCGGACGCGGTCGCCGCGGGACGGTTGCGCAAGCGCGACGCGGCGGCCCTGGGCCATGAGAGCGTCCCGGACGCGGAGGAGGTCGCCCCGCCCGACGCCGCGGTCCTCGCGGCCCGCGGGGTGCTGGACGCGGCGGGCCTGGAAGCGGACAGGCTGGATGTGCTGGCGCATGCGTGGATGTACTACCAGGGGCACGACCTGTGGTCGCCCGCCCACTACGTCGCCCGCAGTCTCGACGCCCTGCGGGCCCTGCCGGTCGGCATCCAGCAGGTCTGCAACGGCGGCGCCGCCGCCATGGGGCTGGTGATGGCGTGGCTCGCCTCGTCGGACCCGGCCCCCTCGGCGCGGTCGCGGCTGGGCCTGGTGACGACGGGAGACCGCTTCGCCGCGCCCGGCTTCGACCGCTGGGCGGGCGACTACGGAGTGGCGTACGGCGACGCGGGTACGGCCGTGCTGCTCCGCCGGCCTGCCGCGGACGGCGACGTGTTGCTGCTGCGGTCGGTCGCGACGGTCGCGGACCCCCTGCTGGAGGAGATGCACCGCGGCACGGATCCCTTCTCGCCGGTCGCCCGCGGACATCGCGACCAGGTCGACATGCGCGCCACCAAGCGGGCTTACCTGCGCACTCACGGAACGCTGCCGTTCACCTCCTCCAACCGCCGGGCCATCCGCACGGTCGTCGCGCAGGCGCTGGCCGACGGTGGCATGGACGGACGCGACCCGCGGCTGACCCATGTCGTGCTGCCCCGGTTCGGTGCCAAGACGCTGGCCGAGTCGTGGATCCCGGTCCTGGCGGAGCAGGTGGGACGGGCGCAACTGCTCGACCTCGGCCGGGAGACCGGGCATCTGGGCGCGGGCGACGCGGTCGCGGGACTCGCCGACCTGGTGGCGCGGGGCCTGCCCGCGCCCGGGTCCAGCGCCCTCGTCTTCAGCGCGGGGGCCGGCTTCACCTGGTCGTGCCTGCTGGTGGAGTCCCCGGCGCGATGACCTTCGCGCCGTTCACGAGGCCGGGCGAGCGCCCGGTGTCCCAGAAGGAGAGAAACACATGTCACGTTCCGTCTTCGTCACCGGCGGCAACAGGGGGATCGGTCTGGCCGTGGCGCGGGCCCTGGCCGCCGACGGCGACCGGGTGGCGGTCGGCCACCGGACCGGGACGCCCCCGGACGGATTTCTGGGGGTGCACTGCGACGTGACGGACGACGCCTCGGTCAGGGCCGCCTTCGCCGCCGTCGCGGAGGAACAGGGGCCCGTTGAGGTTCTGGTCGCCAATGCGGGTATCACCCGGGACACTCTGCTGCTGCGGATGGACGACGCCACGTTCGACGAAGTGCTGGAGACAAATCTGAAGGGCGTCTTCCGTACCGTGCGGGCCGCGGCGAGCGGCATGCTCGCCGCCCGCCGGGGGCGGATCGTGCTCGTGTCGTCCGCGCTGGGCTTCCTGGGCTCCCCGGGGCAGACCAACTACGCCGCGGCGAAGACCGCACTGCTGGGCTTCGCCCGCTCGCTCGCCTGGGAACTGGGCTCCCGTGGCATCACCGTGAACCTGGTTGCGCCGGGGATCATCGACACGGACATGACGAGCGGGCTGACCGAGCGGCGCATGAAGCAGGTCATGGGGATGACTCCGCTCGGCCGGCCCGGTACGGCCGAGGAGGTCGCCGCTGCGGTCCGCTTCCTCGCCTCGGAGCAGGCCGGGTACGTGACCGGCGCGGTCCTGCCCGTGGGCGGCGGCATCGGCATGGGCATCTGAGCCGTCCGTGGCCCTCATGTGTGCCTCTCCGCGGCCGTCTCGGGCGGCCGCGGAGGGGTACGTGCCGTCGCGCGTCACGGCGTCGTTCGCAGGGCCCGCGGCGCGGGCGTACTGCCGGGCCGGGCCCCGGAGCGCGTGCCGGGGCCCGGTGCCGGCTGCCGGCGCCCGGCCCGGATCTACCGCAGGACGGCGTCCGGCAGGCTGTGCGGGCCCCGGAGTACGACGTCCGGCAGGCTGCGGGTGTCCCGTAGTCCGCGAGGGGCGGTCACCGGAGGAGCGATCAGACCGCGCTGCACCGCCTTGTTGGCCGCCTCCACCCGGGACCCCGCGTCCAGCTTGTCGAAGATGTTTCGCATATGGCGTTTCACGGTCCCCTCGGCGATGTCGAGTCGGCGTGCGATGCGGTAGTTGCTCAGTCCGCTGGCGGCGAGCTCCATGACCTGCGTCTCGCGGACCGAGAGCGGCGCGATGTCAGCGGGTGCGGGAGCGGCCAGACTGCGGGCGGAGAGCGAGATGGTGACCCGGCTGCCGCCGGCGCACACGTCGCGCACCGTTCCGGCCAGGGACTGGTGGCTCACGGTCTTGTGCAGGAACCCCCGGATGCCGAGCGGCAGCAGCGCCTGGACCAGCCCGGGGTCGTCGTGCATGGTCAGCACCATCACCTGGGTCTCCGGCGCGGCCTGGCGCAGGTGCCTGACGGTGGCGGCCGGGTCCTGGTTGCCGGGCATTTCGATGTCCAGGAGGAGTACGTGGGGTCGGAGTTCGGCGGCCAGGCGCACGGTCTCGGCGGCGTTGCCGGCCACGGCCACCACGTCGAAGTCCTCCTCCGCGTCGAGGAGTTCCGCCAGCGCGTCACGCAGCAGGGTGTGGTCGTCGGCTATCAGGATGCGAATGAGTTCCATGTCTCCCCCGGATGCGGCCCGTGGCCGCTGGTCAGCGGCACCCACAGCAGCAGCCGGGTGCCCTTTTGCGGAGCGCTGAGCAGCAGGCAGTGCCCGCCCATCTGTGTCACCCGCTCGCGCATGGCCGTCAGCCCGCCTCCGTGTTCGCGCAGGGAGTCGTGGCGAAAGCCCCGCCCGTCGTCGCTGGCCTGGACCTCGACGCGGTGGTGTGAGATCCGTACACCGATCGTGACGGCCTGCGGATCGGCGTGGGCGAAGGAGTTGCGCAGGAATTCCCCGACGACGAGGACGATCTCCCGGCGGTGCGCGAGCGGCACCCGCGACTCGTCACCCTCCACCGTCAGCCGTACGGGAAGTCCGGCCAGGTTGAGCCGGTCCGCGTGGCGGCGCAGCGATTCCCCGAGGCCGTCCTGTGCGGTGCTGCGGGTTTCGCGCAGTCCGCTCACCAGGCCGCGCGTCAGGTCGGTGGCCTCCTGCAGCGCGTCGTGGACCGCCGCGAGGTGCCGCTGCGTTCCCGGGTCGTCCGCGCCTGCGGTCCGGGTCTTGAGCTGGTGGAGCTCCAGGTGGCGGAAGGCCAGGGCGAGACTGCCGCCCAGGTGGTCGTGGACGTCGCGGGCCAGGCGGCCGCAGCAGTCGTCGCCCGGGGCCGGTCGGGGCGTCCGCAGCTGGGTCTCGTAGCCGTGGGCCGCGGCCCGGGTGTGGCGGGCGGACACCCGCCGCACGATGTCCGCCGCGTGTTCGACGCCGGGCTTGCGGCCCGCCGCCTCCACCGTCGCGACGAGTGCGTCCGTGAGCAGGTCCATGGCGGACAGGCAGTCGGCGAGCCCGAGGTCCGCGGCGGCCCATCGGGCGCCGAGCTCACGGAAGGACGCCTCCATGGGCGGTACGCGGTCCAGGTGTCCGGGTGTCAGGGGCCGGGCGGTCGCGTCGAGGGCGCGGGCGCACTCCGCGAGGACCAGTTCGGCCCGGGCTCGGGTGTCCCGCCACAGTTCCGGGAGCTCCACCAGCGGATGGCCCTCGGCCGTCAGGGCGTCCGCGTAGCGGGCCAGCACGTCGGCGGCGGCCCTCCTCAGGCGGGGGCCGGGCCGGTCCGGGGCGGGATCCGCGCAGTCCGCCGCACGGTGCGCGTCGCCGTGTTCCGGCGCAGAGATGTTTCCCACCCAAGCCTCCCCGAATCGGGCCCCGGTACCGACCGGCCGACTGCTGACGGCTGCCGACATCCACCCGCTTGTTCATCTCAGCTAACGATCCGACCGTAGGTGCGGGTCTTCGGGCTGTCAACTACGATTGGTCGCCATCACCCTGCTGGTTCACGCTGGCGGACAGAAGGAGTGTTGATGCCCCCCTTGGCCGACAAGGTCGACAAACTCTTCAGGACCATCCGCACCAACGGCCGGGAGTACACCTACGAGGAGGTCGCGCGCGGCTGCAGCCAGCTGAGCGGCGGCACGTTCTCAAAGACGTACGTCTGGCAGCTGCGCACCGGACAGCGCGACAACCCCACCAAGCGGCATCTGGAGGCGCTGGCGGCGTTCTTCCGTGTGCCCGCCGCGTACTTCTTCGACGACGACACCGCCGAGCGGGTCGACGCGCAGCTCGCCATCGCCTCGGCGATGGGCAACGCCGAGGTCCGTGACATCGCCCTGCGGGCCATGAGCATGGACGACTCCGGCCGCAAGCATCTGGCGCGCATCATCCGCGAGGTCAGTCTGCTGCACTCGGCGGCATCCTCCCGCGGGCAGGCGGGCCGCGGCGACGGGACGGCCGGCGGCGACCCGGAGGGCAGAGACACCGACGGCACGGCGGGTACCGGGGAATAGACCGCTGATGCGATTCCTACAGCGGCACCGGCACCGGTCCGACCTCCAGACGCTGCGCCGGGAGAGCCGGCAGCGGCTGGCCTCCTTCGGACTGCCCGAGTCCTACGACCTCATGACCCTGTGCGACCACCTCAGCGACTCCCGGGGCCGGCCCATCCATCTGCTGCCCATGCCCCTGGACGCGTCCGGTCCGTGCGGACTGTGGCTGGCCTTCTCGGACGCCGACTACGTCGTCTACGAGCAGCACACCAGCCGGCACCACCAGGAGCACATCATCGCCCACGAGCTGGCGCACATGCTGTGCGGCCACCGCAGCGGGACCGCCGACTCGCCGGCCGTCGCCACGCTCTTCCCCGACCTCGACCCGTCGCTGGTGCAGGACCTGCTGTGCCGGGACAACTACTCCGACACCCAGGAGCGGGAGGCGGAGGTGATGGCGTTCCTCCTCGGTGAAGGCCTGCGCTCGCAGCGGGGCGCGGCCACCGCCGAGACGGACGGGGTGCTCGGCCGCATCCAGGGCTCGCTCGACTGGCGCCGCCGGGACCGGACATGAACAGTGTCCGCTACCCGCTGGGCGCGCTGGTCTGCTGGCTGGCGTTCGCCCGCACCCTCCCGCCGGTCCTGCGGCGCGGACCGCAGCCGGCGCTCGTCGCCCTGTGCGCGTCCTTCGGCTGCCAGGGCATGTACCTCGCCATGTCCACCCCCAGCCACCTGACCGGAAAGCTCTTCGGAACGGTCACCTGGTACAACGTCTCCGTCCAGATGTGGATCATCGCGGCGATCGCCTGCCAGCAGGTGCTGCTCATCCACTGGCTGCACCCTCGGGAGGAGGCCCGCGTCCGCGCGCGCCGCCGGCTGGCCCTGATGGCCTGTGTGCCGTTGGCGATGGCCGTCCTCTTCGAGCTGGCCGTACTGCACGGACCTCCCCGGAACAGTTTCGTACACCCGCGGGAACAGCCGTACTTCGTGGCCTACCAGGTCGTCTACCTCACGGCCTTCGCCCTCGGGAAGGCCGTGGTGGCGAAGGCGTGCTGGTTCTACGCCCGGCTGACCGAGGACGTCTGGGTAAGGCGTGGACTGCGGACCGCGGCGGTCGGTGCGTGCCTCGACCTCGTCTACTCCCTGGGGCGGTTCGCCGACGTGTTCCTCGTGCACCGCGGATGGGACCCGTCCGCCTGGGCGGACGTCACGCGGACCTGTCTGACGGTGGGGCTGACCCTGAACACCGTCGGATGGACGGCGCCGTTGTGGGGCTCGCGGGTGCAGGCGGTACAAGCCTGGTGGGCCGACTTCCGCCGCTTCCGGCGACTGCGCCCGCTCTGGTACGCCCTGTACCGGGCCCACCCCGAGACGTCCCTGCAGCCCGCTCCCCGCAGCGATCTCTTCGCCCTGTGGGACCTGCGTTTCCGTCTGCACCGGCGGGTGATCGAGATCAGGGACGGTTGCCTGGCCCTGGGCGGACAGGTCTCCCCCGGACTCGCCCCCGCCCCGGGGCCGGACGGGAGCGAGGAGGAGCGGGCGCGGTGGGAGGCGGCGCGCATCGCGGCCGCCCTGGCCGCGCGGCCCGGGCAGGACGGGCGGGACGGGCGGGACGGGCAGGACGGGCGGGTGGACGACGCCGACCCCGTGTCGGTGATGAGCCCGGACGACCTGGACTACTCCGCCGACGTACGGTGGCTGGTCCAGGTCTCCCAGGCCTTCGCCCTCGCTCCGGTCGCGCGGCCGGAGCCCGACCGCGCGACCGCGCCGTGAGCGTCCTCAGCCGGCGAACGCCGTGGGAACGAGACCCTGGCCCGCACCGGGCACGACGAAGACGCTGCCCGCGAGCGGTTCGTCGTGTTCGGGCGCACGCCGCGCCGTGGTGACGTAGAGGTCGGTCAGCTCCGTCCCGCCGAAGCCGCACGCCGTGGTGAGCGCGGCGGGGAAACGGATCTCCCGGTCGAGCGTGCCCCGGGGCGTGTAGCGGCGGACCGCGCCGCCGCGGAAGAGGGCCACCCACACGCCGCCGTCGGTGTCGACGCACAGACCGTCGGGCACGCCGGCCGTGCCGGTCATTTCGGCGAACGGACGAGGGCTGGAGGCCTCCCCCGTGGACAGGTCGTAGTCGAGCACGTCGATACGGCCCGTGGGGGTGTCGACGAAGTACATCCGGCGGCCGTCCGGGCTCCAGGCGATGCCGTTGCTCAGGCGGGCACCTGAGAGCGCGCGGTGCGTCACGCCCTGGGCGGAGACGCAGCCCAGCCAGCCCGGGGCGGACGGGCCGGCCATGGTGCCGACCCAGAGTCGGCCCCGCCCGTCGACGCCCGCGTCGTTGCCCCGTACTCCTTCTGCCGACCAGTCGGCGAGCGAGCGCAGCGACCCGTCGGGCTCGCGCACCGCCACACCGTCGCGCATGCTGAGCACCAGGCCGCCGCCGGCCCGCGGCTTGGCGGCGGCGACGGGCTGTTCGAAGCGCAGGACCGTGTCGGTGCCGTCCGCGGGGCACAGCCGGTGCACCTCGCTGCGGTTCATGTCGACCCACAGCAGCGTTCCGTCGGCCGTGTCCCAGGTCGGGCATTCGGCGAAGGCAGCCACCGCGCGCAGCACCACCTCCACGCTCACCGCACGGCCCCGGCCAGACCGGCCCCCGCCCGGTTGGCGTCCTGCGCCGGCGACCACACGGCCTCGGCCGCGTCCAGTAGGACCGCCGCACCGTCACCGTCGAGGACGTCGGCGACCGGGAGTCCCAGATGGCGGAGCCGGCGTACGTTGTCCCGGCCGCGGGTGGCGATGGCCACGACGGGGGCGCCGCCGAGGACTTCGACCATGCGGATCTCCGTCTCCAGGTCAGCGAGGGGCAGATGGTCCCAGTGATAGCGCGAGACGCGCTCGGCGTCGTGCGCGAAGACGACCGCGTCGGGCTGCGAACCCTGAAGGATCGCACTGGCCAGGCCGCCGAACGCCGGGTGCATGACGGACGCCTGACCCTTGATGATCAGTAGGTCGTGGCGGGCGTCGGCCTGCTGGACCAGATGCTCGACCAGGCCCGCCGCCTGGAACACCGGTGTCCGGTCGATGATCGCGCCTTCGGTGCATCCGGCGAGCAGACAGGTCTGACCGGTTCCCACGTAGCCAGAGTCGATCTTGCGGGAAAGAGCTTCCCGATGTATCTGGAGGGCGGTGGTCCGCTTTCCGACGACACAGTCACTTCCGGCGACATGAATAAGTTTGGCGCGCCTCCTGTGAACCCGTCCGGAATACTTGGGCAACACGTCGTGCGGACGTCTCACATCGACAATGCGCTGCCCTTCCGAGAGCATCCCGGCGAGTTCCGTGCCGAGCAGCTGAACATGGAGACAGGAAATGACGTGAAGGCCACTGCGAACGGCGGTGCGTATCTCGTCCCACCAGAGATCCGGCAGGTCGCCCGGATCTCTCGGCGTGTGCAGGAACTTGCCGTCCAGCGACTCACCGAAATCTGACTCGGTCAGCGCCACCACCAGCGCCTCGGGGCCGTATTTCAAGGCCTCGGCGACGGACCCGACGACCGGGATGTCGGTTCCCGGCACCACAGATGCCGAGGTCGGGTGGGGGTGGGAGCGGTCGACGACCGCGACGGGGCGGAGCACCGTACCGTGCCGGATCACCCCCTGGACGGTCTTTCCCTCGGGATGGGCGAATACTCCGTCGGCGAACAGAACAGCAGGGATCGGCAATTGCGAAAATTCTGAAAGAAGCACCGTGTCATCCTAACTACCGAGCCGGGGCAGTTCGCCCGGCCAAATCCCGCACTGCCGAGTGGAGTTCGTCACGAAACGGGTCGCTCAGCGCAGCGACCGTCCCGTCGGGCCGTACGAGAACGGCACACGGGCGGCTCAGCCGGAGCAACGAGTGGCCGATATTGTTCGTATCGGAAATCACTGTGACGCGAATGTTCTCGTGCGCCTTCCGAAAGATATCGGCCAGATCCTCGACGTCCCTGCGGTGGCTTCCCGTTCCGGGGAAGAGCAGCAACAGCGGTGCCGCGGCGCCCAGTTCGTCCCGCAGCCAGCGCCCACGCTCCGCGTCGAGCGGTACGTCCGGCAGTCGCATTCCGGTCCGCAGGTGGCCGGCCCTCTGGCGCGGTCCCGGATGCGCGAATGACAACTGCGCCTGGCGCGGCACGACGACGCGGTTCAGGACACCGCTGCGTCCCGCGGCCCCCAGCGCCGCGTCCCGGGCCCGCGCACGCCAGCCGCTCATCGTCCACATGCGCGTCTGGAGGTCGGTGTCGCCGACCACGGCCCGCGCGACCCTGAGCCGCTCCTCCTCCCACTGCGACAGCGCCTCGTCGCCCCACCGGCCCTCGCGCACCCCGGCGAGGCGCCAGGCCAGCGAAGCCGCGTCCTCGATACCGGTGTTCAGTCCTTGGCCGCCCGCCGGGCTGTGGATGTGCGCGGCGTCGCCCGCCAGCAGCACCCGGCCGACCCGCAGCCGGTCGGCCATCTTGCGGTGCACCCGGAACACCCCCGTGCGCTGCTCGCCGATCAGCTCGATCGGCACCGGGCACCGTTCCGAGGCCGCGCGCTGCACGGCATCCCGGGGGTCGTCCACCGCCAGGTCGGGCGCCGCGCTCACGAACGTCCGGTACATGCCGCCCGGCAGCCCCACCACGACCAGCACTCCGGCGGCCGACATGAAGTAGTGGACCTCGTCATGGGCCAGCGAGGTACGGACCGGGCCGTCCGTGAGCAGGAACTGCTGCGGATACGAACTGCCCCGGAAGGGCACTCCCAGCACCTCGCGGACCCTGCTGTGCGCGCCGTCGCAGCCGACGACCCAGCCGACGCGTTCCGTCACCCGGCCCCGCGCCGTCTCCAGCTCGGCGCTCACCCCGGCGCCGTCCTGGGTGAAGGAGGTCAGGGACGTCCCGAACTCGATCGTCCCTCCCAGCCCTCGGAAGGTGTCCCGCAGGACCGCCTCCGTCTCCTGCTGCGGAATCGACAGGGCGTACGGGTAGCGCGTGCGGCGCATTCCGCCGAACGCCAGACGGGCGACACGCTCCCCCTGCGAGTGGTAGTTCTGTGCGCGCAACACCACGCCGCGCCGGTGCAGTTCGTCCGCGGCACCGAACCGGGCGAGGGCCTCGATACCCCGTGGCCACAGAGCGATCGCCTTGGAATGGGGGTTGGGACGCTCGGAGCGGTCGACGACGCGCACCGGCACGCCGCGCCTGAGGAGTTCGATCCCCGTGACGAGCCCGACCGGGCCCGCTCCGACGACGAGCACCTGCGACGATTCGGTCATGATTCCACCTTCTGTGCGGATGTCTCTTTAGGCGCAGCCATGCGCTTCTTGCGGGGCAGAGCCGCCGGACACGGCCCGCGTGCGTGCTTGTATTCCAGCCGTTGAACGGCGATGCGCACGGTGTCGCCGACGGACTGACGGAGGTGCTGGCAGCAGTGGCCGGCCAGATCTGTTTCTCGGTGCTCGGAGCTCTTGGCGTCTCCACGGGCACCACCCCACACACCCTGCGCGGCCCGATGGTGAACAAGGTCATGGCCCTGCTCCTGCTGCGGGCGGGCCAGGTGGTGGAGGTCGACACCTTCATCGACGAGCTGTGGGACGAGCGGCCCCCGCGCTGGGCGCTCAGCACCCTGCGCACGCACGTCTACCATCTGCGCCGCCAGCTCGACGAGGTCCTGGAGTTCCCGGCCCAACGGCTGTTGCACACCCGTGCGTCCGGCTATCTCCTGGACATCGACCCCGAGCAGTTGGATGCCACACGGTTCACGCGGCTGTTCCGGGACAGCGAGCGGCTGCTCGCCCGGGACCGGCCTGACGAGGCCGTAGCCGCCTGCCGCGAGGGGCTGGCGCTGTGGCAGGGCCGCGCCCTGTCCACGGTGCGCCCGGGGCGGGTCCTCACCGGTCACGTCCAGTACCTGGAGGAGCTGCGCGTACGGGCCCACCAGGTGCGCGTCGAGGCGGAGATGCGCCGCGGCCGCCACACCCACCTCGTACCCGAACTGCGCGACCTGGTCGCCGCGCACCCCTTCAACGAGTGGTTCCACCACTCGTTGATCGAGTCCCTGCGGGAGTCGGGCCGACGCGGTGAGGCGCTGAGCGCCTTCCAGGCTCTCAGGACCATGCTCCGGGACGAGCTGGGTCTCGAACCCGCCGACGTTCCGTCGTGGAGCGTGCCTGCGTGACGGCTTCGTGGACGCTCTGGACATGGACCTCCTCCTCGCTCTGCCTGGAGTGCTGATGGTGGGGCGCCGCCATGAAAGCCGGATAAAAGCGAGGGGGAGGACTGCCGGATGGGCGGAATCTGTCACCTTGGAGGCACGGGCGGCCCCTCCTTGAGGGGCACAGGGACGCCCGTCCTTGCCGTGCGCCCCGCGCGGGACGTGATCGCCGTCCTGCGCATGGCGGACGGGGACACGTACGGGTACGGGGATGGGGACGGCATGCATCCGGCGGAGCGGGCCCTGATGCGGGGAGACTCACCGGCCCGCCGCCGTGACTTCGCCGCGGGACGCGCCGCGGCCGCCGACGCCCTGCGGCTGCTGGGCCGGTCGGGACCGGTCCTGCGCGAGGCCCGGCGCCCCCGCTTCCCGACGGGGGTACGGGGTTCCATCAGCCACTGCCGGGGGGCGGTCGCCACCTGTCTGGCCACCACCCGGACGGACGTGGCCGCCGTGGGTGTGGACGTCGAACGCGTCGGCCGACTCTCGCCGGAGACCGCCGGCCTCGTCTGCACACCACCGGAGCGCGCCCTGGTGGCCGGGGGCGACCAGGGCGGACGGCTCCTCACGGTGATGTTCTCGGCGAAGGAGGCCTTCTACAAGGCGGCCACCGCCCTGGACCTCCCCCGCGAGCCGGTCTTCCACGACCTGGAGGTCCTCCCGGCTCCCGGCCACGAGAACGGCAACGGCAACGGCAACGGGCTCTGCCTGACGCCCGCCGCAGGGCTCCTCCCCGACGGATACACCGTCCGGGGCCAGGTCCGGTCCGTCGGCCCGTACGTCTGGACGACGGTACTGCTCCAGGCCGACCCTTGAACGCCGGCCCACGAATTGGCACGCCCTGGTGCACCTGAACGGTCCTGGCGGAGCGTCAGCGGCCGTCGCGGCGCCACTCATACCGCAGGTCAGTACGCGGGCTGGACCCTGCCAGGGGACTGCGTACGCCTGACTGGCACCATGATCGTCAGGGAAACCGCGAAGGCGCACGGTCCCTGAGAGGTCGTCACAGCCAGCTGAACGCGCGCGAAAACTTTGAAGGTGAACGGTAGTGGCCGGGCTCGTCTATTTCCGGAAGGTCTTCGAAGATTCGGAAGTGGTTCGTTACGACTTCGGGGATGATCCCGACAGTTTCTCGCGGCGACTGACCATGAAAAAGGCTCCTCGCACCTCAGTCGCCGACGATGACCTGGTGGACTACGCCTTCCTGAAGGCATCGAGGAAGATCAACGCGTTGCACGCAGAACGTGGCCACTGGCCGGAGCGCGGCATGAGTGTGAGCTGACGCCCACGCCGTCGCGGTACTGCCGCCACGGCGCCGGACGATTGCGAGCCCTCGCCGTCGGGAGCGGGTCGGTCTCGGGTCAGGGCCGTCGGCCGCGCCGGGAACTCCCGTGCGGACGGGTGATCACCGTTGTTATGCTCCGACACGATCGGAGGGGGGCCGATCACGGAGAGTCAGGCCGACCGGCCCGCGAAAGCGGCTGCGTGGGCCGGCTCCACGGTGTCCCCTTCCTCCTTCGCTCGCCTTGAGAGGGTGGTTGTGGAACCGACCGTAAGACGACCGTCGCGAGTGCGCCGAGGGCTGGGAGCCGCCACGCTGGCCCTGGTCACCGGCGCTGCGTTGCTGACCGTGGCCGCGCCCGAAGCGGTCGCCGCGCCGATCGCCGACGCCCCCGCCGAGCTGGTGCTGCCCCCGGCCCCGCGGGGCCTCCCGGCCAGGGACCAGCTCTTCGTGGCCGGCGACACCGGCCTGCTGCACGCCCGCGAGGGCAGCGACCAGTTGCTGTGGACCCGGTACGACACCGGCGCCACCACCGACACCGGGCTGCGGCTGCCCGCCCCGGTCAGCGCGGACCTGGACCAGGGCGAGCCTCCGGGCGGATACCGGGGAGCTCCCGACCACCGCTACGGAACCTCCTCCGACACCGCGGCGATCCACACCGCGGCCACGGCGAACGCGCCCGCCAAGGTCGACCTGTACGACCTGGCCACCGGCCGGCCGGTCGCACTGGGCACCGTCACGATCCCCGCCGGGCAGACCTACTCCGGCACGTACGGGCGTACCGTGCTCACGTTCGAGGGCAGCGGTACCACCGTCTCCGGCTGGTTCCTGAACCGGCTGGACGGCGGCTCCACGGTCTGCACCAAGGTGGCGCTGCCGGCCGACGCGGTCCTCGCAACCTCGGTGCACGACGGCGACCAGAAGTCGCTGATCCTGCGTCACCGCCTGAACGACCTCACCCACTCCACCCTGGTGGACGTCGTGACGGGGCAGACCACCGGGCTACCGGACGAAGGCGAGTACGAGCACACGAACGCCTTCCGGCTGGCCAAGGGCAAGGTGCTCCACACCGGCTACCAGCGCCCGGTGGACGTGCTGGACCGGGCGCAGCCGCAGACCGTGCTGAGTTCAGGTTCTGCCTCCTTCGACCCGGAGAAGGGCGAACTGCGGCTGCTGGGCGACTGGTTGATCGGCACCGAGTCCGTTTCGGGGACCAGCGGCGACAACCGGGGCCGTCCGCTGCACTTCGCCGGCATCGGCCCGAACGCCGGAATCTTCGAGTACCTGCTGGAATTGGCCGACACCCAACTGCTGCCCGCGCCGGACGGCTCGCTCATCGCGGTGGGCAGCCCCAAGGTCCCCGAGTACGGCGCACAGCCGCAGACCGCCGTCCACCGCCTCACGGCGGACGGCGCCGCCAAGCCACTGGCCGGCAAGCTGGTCGACGTCCCTCATGCGCCCGCGACCGTCTTCGGCCTGTCGATCGGCGGCGGCGTGCTCACCGCCGCCTCGGACACCGTCCACTTCCAGCCGGGCGACATCACCGGTTCGTTCCGCAGCTACCGCATCTCGAACGACGCGACTCCGGTCAAGACCTTCGAGAACCTCGACGGCACGCACTCCATCAGCAACTGCTTCAGCCACAACCCCGGCTGCGTCGGGCTCCGTTCCACCGGGGACGACCGCTACCTCGAGCACGAGCCGGTGGTCCGCAACGCGGCCGTCCTCCGCAAGGTCGGCTACCGCGACTGGGCCGGCACCATACCCACCGGCGGCGTCGACGGCCTGCAGACAGCGGACGCCTCGGGCCGTTACGTCGTGCTCGCGCAGACCGCGTACGGCAACTGGACGTCCAACCACAAAGTGATCGTGGGCGATCTCGACACCCGTACCCAGGTGTCCCAGACACAGGCGACGGGCGTCGCCGTACAGGGCGACACGCTCTGGACGTCGAGGCAGGGCGACAACACCGTCTACGCCAGTGACCTGCGCGGCGAGATGGACCGTGGCACCTTCACCACCCCGTGCCCGGCCACCCTGCTGGAGGCCGTCGGGCGCTACGTCAGCTGGGCCTGCCAGGACGACCAGGGCACCGTGCGTACCAGCGGGGTGTACGACACGGTGACCCGCCAGACCCTTTCGGTGCCGGTGCAGTCCGTCGGCTGGTTGAACACGACCTGGGGCCGGGAGTCGCTGCTCGGCGACGGCTACCTGGTACGTCAGGACCTGGCCACCGGCCGGCTGCTGCTGCTCGACTTCCACGAGGGAATCAAGACCTCCGGCGGCGAGAACACCGTGCAGGTCCGCACGCTCGCCCAGGGCGAGGAGTGGAAGCGTCTGCGCCAGCCGAACCGGTCCTGGGCCGTCGACCGCACCGGCGCGAACATCGTCTGGACCGATGGCGACGGGCAGCGCATCCACGTCGCCAACAACGGCATCTCGGCCGCCCGGGCCGGCGACCGCTTCAGCGCGCTCTCCCCCGCGCGGCTGCTGGACACCCGAGAGGCCCTCGGCCGTCCGGGGAACGACCCGGTGGCGGCCGGCGGCGAGGTGTCGCTCCAGGTCGCGGGCCGGGCGGGCGTGCCGCAGTCCGGAGTGAAGGCCGTCGTGCTGAACGTGACGGTGACCGACCCGAAGTCCGACGGCCACCTGACCGCCTGGCCGTCGGGCACCACCCGGCCGGACTCCTCCAACCTGAACTGGACGGCCGGGCGGACCGTAGCGAACCAGGTCGTGGTTCCGGTGGGTGAGGACGGCAGGGTGAACCTGCGCAACGCGGGCTGGGGCACGGCGCACCTGATCGCCGACGTCTTCGGCTACTACTCCGCGGATGCCGGCGGCAGCACCTACTCCGCGGCGGGCCCGGCGCGGCTGCTGGACTCGCGGGCGGCGGTGGGCCGGCCGGGCACCACCCCGGTTCCGGCGCGCGGCGAGATATCGCTGCAGGTCGCGGGTCGTGGCGGTGTACCGCAGAGCGGCGTCAAAGCCGTGGTGCTGAACGTGACGGTGACGGACGCGAAGGACGCCGGGCACCTGACGGTGTGGCCGTCGGGCAGCGAGCGGCCGAACTCGTCCAGCCTCAACTGGACGACCGGCCAGACCGTACCCAACCACCTGGTGGTCCCGGTCGGCGCGGACGGGACGGTGAAGCTGTTCAACGCGAGCTGGGGCACCGCCCACCTGATCGCCGACGTCTTCGGCTACTACTCCGACGACCAGGCCGGTGCCACGTTCCACACCGCCGGTCCCAAGCGCATGCTCGACAGCCGGACCACCGGCGCGGTGCCCGCGCGCGGGACCACCGTGCTCGACCTCTCCGGCAGCCGTGAACTCGGCCGTGCCAAGGCGGTCGTGCTGAACGTGACGGTGACCGACCCGAAGTCCGACGGCCACCTGACCGCCTGGCCGTCGGGCACCACCCGCCCCGACTCGTCCAACCTCAACTGGACGACCGGCAGCACCGTGGCCAACCTGGTGACGGTGCCGGTGGGCGCCGATGGCAAGGTGGAGATCGCCAACCTCGGTTGGGGCCCCGCCCACGTGATCGTCGACCTCTTCGGCTACCTCGGCTGACCGAGGTAGCCACGGCACGGACCCCGAACACCCCGCCGATCCGTCGACGGCGCGCGTAGTTCGGTGGCCGGGTACGCGAAAACGCCCGGCCGGGATGTTCCCGGCCGGGCGTTTGCGTGCGCGTGTGCTGTCCGCTGGTGGCTTAGTACCAGTGGTGGGTCTGCCAGAAGTTCCAGGCACCGACCGGGCTGCCGTAACGGGAGTTCATGTAGTCCAGGCCCCACTTGATCTGGGTGGCCGGGTTGGTCTTCCAGTCGGCGCCCGCGGAGGCCATCTTCGAGGCCGGCAGGGCCTGCACCAGACCGTAGGCGCCCGAGGAGGCGTTCGTGGCGGTGTGGTTCCAGCCGCTCTCGCGGGAAACGATGTTGTTGAACGCCGCGAACTGCGCCGGGTCCTTGATCATCTGCTGGGCGATCGCCTTGGCGCTCGTCGGGGCCGCCTGAGCGGGAACCGTGGCGAGCATGGAACCGGCGACACCCAGGGCGACGACGGAACCCGCGAGGGTCTTCTTCGAAGCGGCGATGCGGCGGATGACGGACTTGGACACAGACAGACCTTCCGAAGGCAACAAGGGACAGTCGCGGCATGCCGAAGACATGCGTGAGCCACTCACGCGAAGGAGAGGGATTCACCAGCGGCGGACAAGCACCGTGCCGCCCGGCGACTCATCCAGTTCTACAGACGCCCCGACCCCCTGGCAACGACCCCGCCTACTAGGCACCCCAGGAGTCTGCCACCGACACCGCGCCGGCACGCCGCAGAGGATCCGTGCAGGTGAGAACCGGTATATGGAGCCGATATCGGGCCTTTTGCAGGCTACTAGCCCGGCTCGTATGTGACGTGGGCCCTATGGGGCGAGTCACCACCGAGGGCCCCGAATCTCACGCCGCGTGACCATGCATACCCCTTCTGCAGGGTGGTCGAAGTCGGGCTAAACCCCCGAATCGAAGGAAATCGGCGCACCGGAGGCGGCGGGTTCCCGAGGGCCGCGGAGCGCGGCCCTGAGGTCAGGGAGCGTCCTCACCCGCAAGGAAGTCGGCGATCAGCTCGGGCGGGTTCGCGGCGCGCGTCAGTGCGAACATCTCCTCGGGGTCGAACATGTCGTAGAGGATCACGGGCACGGCGCGGCCCAGAGCGGCGGTCAGGTGCCCGCCTTCGTGCAGTTCCCGGGCGAGGCCGACGCACAGCCCGCGGAAGTCGGAGTCGAGCCGTTCGGCGCGCTCGTACTCGACGTCCCCGGCCGGGTCGTCCTCCCGCCACAGCCCCTCGGCCACGGCCTCCCGGCGGTACAGCTCGGCACCCCGGGGATCCTTCTCCGGCTCGTGCCCGAGGACGCGGATGCCTTCGAGGCCGGATGGCGGGAAGTACGCGTAGCTCCAGCGGGCCTCCCACCGATCGGTCGGACCGGCCTCGTCGGAGGCCTGGGCGGCTTGCTCCCCGGTGGTGTACCCGACCGCCAGATAGGGGAACCGGGGGTCCTGGTCGACGCTGTCGAGCCGGAACGTGACCGCGTACGTTCCCTGCTCCGACGCCTCGGGGAAGCCCGCCAACACCTCCACCGTCCGGTCCGTCATGTGCTGCCTGAAGGTGGTCACGAAGCCTCCCCGGTCGTCGTCCCAGCGCCTGGGGACTCCCCGCCGGTGACGGGCGCGGTCCCGGCACCGGCCAGCAGTATCCCAAGTCGCCCGGAGGCATCCACGCCTACCGGCCGGGGTCCGCTCCAGACGGACGGGTGATGGCCTACGTCACGGGGACGTCGGAGGCGTCCAGCCCGGATCGCGCCCGCTCAGCCCGATTGCCCGGTCCAGCAGCGGGGCGTCGTCCGCTACGGGCACGACGGGTCCGAAGATGCCCCCGCCTCGGCTCTCGTCCTCGGCAGCCGCCAGCAGGAACGCATGCGAAACGCGCAGTGCGGCCTCATCGGGTACGTATTCCTGGCCGGTGGCCCGAGCCAGGTCCCAGCCGTGGACCACCAGTTCGTCGACGGCCACCGCACCCGCGATGTCGCCGGGCAGGTCCACGCCGCCCGCGCGGGTCATGCCGGTCCAGGCGGCCGGATCCTTCCAGGCATCGGCCAGTTCGCCGAGGAGCTGGGGCAGTTCCTCGCGCCAGCGGGCGGGCAGGGAGGGCGCGGCCGAGCCGGGGGCCGTGTCCGTCTTGGGGCCCAGGTCCTTGCGGGCGGCGTCACGGAAAGCGGCGGCGAGGCCCGCGAGGTGACCCAGCAGGTCGCCTACCTCGTACTCGGGACAGGGCGTCCGGCCGTCGAGCCGGGCGTCCGGGACGCCCGCCACGAGACGGGCCACGATCCGGGCTTGCGGTCCGAGGTCGAGAGTCGCCGTATCAGTCATCTGCCGTTCCTCCGAGACGATGGGTCTGAAGGGTAGACCGGCAGCGGAGCCCGTACTCATCGCAACACGGACCGGAAAACCACTCGGCAGACCAGCTCGGACGGTACCCGTCACCGGCGGGGCGTCGGTACAGCCGCCCGGCCCTGTCGGCGGTCGGCGTACCAGTCGACGCGTGTCCGTGAGGTGACGGGCAGGGCTTCGAGCTCGTCGTCGCCCAGGATCTGCTCAGCGGTCTCGTTCGAGCAGCCGACATAGGTGGACAGCAGGTCGTAGTCGGTGGTGACCACCCAGCTGCGGTCCTGGGGCCACCAGAATTCCGGGCCGTCCGACCCCACCCGGCCCTTGACCTCTTCCCGTACGGATTCCAGGTCGGTCAAGCAGGAACGGCGAACGAGTGGTTCTTCCTCACCCCGGCAGAGCGCCGCCAGGTCATAGGCGAAGTAGACCTCCTGGTCGCCGGTCATGCCGGCGAGCAAGCGTGCCAGCGCGCCTCGGCTCCGGTCGTCGAGGTCCCCTTCCTCGGTCTGCCACACCGGCTCACCCGCGGCGTCGTGCTCGTCGGGGAGCGAGAGGTGGGACAGCTCGGAGTGAAAGGCGATGCCGCCTTCCTCGGCCCACGTCCGCCACCTGCGAGTGCGGCCCGACCCGTCCACGGCCTCGAACCGGTGGAAGATGCGCACGTACGCCTCGAACCCGCTCGGCACCAATTCGGACACCACGTGCCCGGGTCCGGTACCGGACCGGCCAAGCCGCTCCTGGAGCCACGCCAGCTCCGTACCGTCGTACGTCCACGCCCGTACCGTCGCCATGGCGTCCATTCTCATGGACCGCGCGAGCCTGCTCTCCAGTCTGGTGGAGTTCCAGGTGACGTGCGACCCGTCGGCGCTCACCCCGGGCGCCGGGCGCGCGACCGCCCCTGCGTGAACTGCGCGGCCCGGCCTTCGGTCGCGCATCGCACACTCGTTTGTCAGCATGGAGAGCTGTACGGACGATGCACCCGTGCACCCCTGCACAACGCTCCACGAGCCCTGGGCACCCCAGTACAGCCCGGAAGCGCCGCATCGCGGGAGATCGAGACATGGCCGCCATTTCCGCTTCCCCGTCCTTAGGACCCGCCGAGAACGACAGCCGAGCGGGCGGCATCCCGGCCGCCGGATCCGGCCCGGCCAGGCCCCCGGCCGAGCCACCAGGGCGCGACACCCTGATCGTGCGGGCCGCCGTCCACCCCGCGATCGGCGTCGCCCGGGTCGGCGACAGCGTCGACGAGTTCTTCCTCGCCCCCGAGACCGAGGACGAGCCCCCGCTTCCCGTCGGCTCGTACAAGGACGCGACCGGCGCCCTGAAGCGGCAGGCCGCCCGGTTCCGGATCTACGGCTACAACGCGGCCGGAGAGCCTGTGGCCGAACTCACCGCGGACAACGCCGAGGTGCTCTGGACCGTGCACGTCGCCAACAAGAAGGCCGCCTGGTACCAGTTCCAGCTGGCCCTGGACATCCCCGAGGCCGCCCAGGCGGACGAGAGCCAACTCCGCAACCCCCTGGTCGCCGGTCCGGACCGCCCCAAGCTGATCATCGACCCAGGCTCCCGTTCCGTAAGCGGCCGCGACCGTGCCGGCCATCCGGAACTGCGGTTCGACACCGGGACGTTCCTCCGCATCCCCGTCTACCTCGGCGAGCTGCGCACCGACGGGGCCGGGCGGCTGGTCTTCCTGGGCGGCCGGGGCGTCGCCGAGTCCGTCGACTTCAAGGAGGCCGAGACCTTCGCCAACAACGACGGCTGGTACGACGACATCTCCGACGGCCCGGTCACCGCCGAGGTCCGAGTCGACGGCCGCGCGCTGCCGGTCGAACCGGCCTGGGTGGTGGTCGGCCCGCCCAACTACGCCCCCGAGCTGAAGTCCGTACGCACGCTGTACGACCTCGTCCGCGACGCGTTCACCACGGCCGGAGCGCTCCCCGAACCGGCGCAGGTCTCCTTCACCCACGACATCCTGCCCATCCTGCGCCGCCTGTGCGATCTGCAATGGGTCAACCAGGGCCTGGCCACCCTGTTCGGGCACGGCGGACGCGAACACTTCCTCGACCCCGACCTGCTGGCCGCCCTCTCCGACCCCGGCCCACGCCACGAGGAGCTGCGCCGGCAGATCTCGAAGACCATGCGTGACCCCGACCGGGACGGCACGTCACCGATTCCCTGGCCACCCGTCTACGGCGACGCGATGAGCCTGCCCCCCGTCTCAGCACGCCAGCACCTGGCCCTCTCCCCGCTCCAGACACGGCTGTTGGCGCGCTGGACCCGCGGCGATTTCGTCGCCGACCACGTCCTCGGTGCCGACACCACGCCCACGGAACTCGACCGGCTGCCGCTCGCCGCCCGGCCTGCCGCCCTGGACCGCGCGGCGCTTTCGTTCTGCATCGCCGACGCCTTCCACCCGGGCTGCGAGATCACCTGGCCGATGCGCCACACCACTCTGTACAGCGCGCCGTTCCGCATCCGCCACCGCCCGCGGAGCAACCCCGAGCGCTCCTACGGCAGGGTGCTCACCCCGCAGACCGCCCTGTCGTACGACGGGCCGCTGTACGCCCAGGAACCCGGCGGCCTGACCCGCTGGATGGCCGTGCCCTGGCAGACGGACACCGCGAGCTGCCGCTCCGGGTACGAGCGCCGGTACGACCCGTACCTGCCGACGTTCTGGCCCGCCCGGGTGCCCAACCACGTCCTCATGGAGGAGGACTACCGGATCGCCGTCGACACCACGCGCCCGCGCGAGGAGCGGCTCGCGGCGTTCGCGCGGCGGTCCCCCTGGGACCGCTGGCTGCCCCCGCCGTACAAGGCCACCATCAACGCCATGGTGAAGGACTTCGGCCGGCTCGGCCTGGTCGAACGCCGTCCGGGCGTCACCAACGACCCTCTGTTGCCCGCCGAGATGCTCGTCGAGTCCGAAGTCTCCTTCCCCGCCGAACCGGCCCCGCCGCGCGCCCGCAACCTGCTGACCCTGCATGTGCCGCTCGCCGCCGACGAGCGGCTGCGGGACGCCGTCCTGGCGACCGCCGTCGCCCTCGCCGAAGAACCCGACGAGGAACTGTCGGCCGGCTACGTCGAGAAGGTCGCCCGCTTCCCGGGCAACCGATGACCCGGCACACGGCGTCCGGCCCCGGCGGCCGACGGTGACGCGCCACGAGGTGTACGACGCGGTCGTCGCCGGCGCAGGACCGGCCGGCGCGGTGGCCGCCCTCGTGCTTGCGCGGGCCGGCCGGCGCGTGGCGATCGTGGACGACCCACCCTCGCCCGCAGCGGGCGCCCACAAGGTCGGCGAAAGCCTGCCGTCGGCCGCCGCCCCGCTGCTGCGCGACCTGGGCCTGTGGCCCGACGGCACCGCCGCGCCCCACCTGCGCTCCACCGGGATGTACGTCTCCTGGGGCTCGCCCGCGCTGTACGAGCGCGGCCCGGTGCAGGACCCGTACGGCGCGGGATGGCAGCTGGACCGCCTCCGCTTCGACGCGTTCCTGCGGGAGGCAGCCCACGCGGCGGGCGCCGAGCCGCTCCGCGGGCAGGCCGTGGACGCCGTGGACGACGGCCCCGGCCTGCGCCTGCTCGTACGCCAGGAGCACGGCACACGGGAGCTGCGCTGCGCCTGGGCCGTCGACGCGACGGGACGGCGTGCGGTCCTCGCCCGGCGTCGGGCGGTCCGCCGGCGCCAGGACCGGCTCGTGGCCGTCCACGTCCTGCTGGCACGCCAAGACCCGTCGACTGGCGGGCAGTCGGACCGGGAAGCCAGGACCGTCGTCGAAGCGGTGCCCGGCGGATGGTGGTACACGACGCTGACCCCCGTGGGCCGGATCGTCGCCCATCTGACGGACCCCGACATCGCCGACCCCCGTCTGCGCACCCCCGACGGGTTCCTGCGCGCGGCCCTGCACACCCGGCACATCGGCGCGCGCCTCATCGCCGGGGACCTCACCGGCCCGCCGGCTCCGCGCTGGAGCGCCGCCCACGGCCTGCGCCTCGCGCCGTACGGCGGCCGGGGCTGGATCGCCGCCGGTGACGCGGCGCTGGCCTTCGACCCGCTCTCCTCGCAGGGCATCCTCACCGCCCTGCACGGCGGAGCCCGCGCCGGACTCGCCGCGGCCCTGTGCCTCGCGGGCGCGCCGCCTCGCCCGGTCCTGGCCTCGTACACGGACTTCCTCGACGGGATCGCCGCCGCCTACGTAGGCCACCACGCGGAGGCATACGCGGCGGAAACCCGCTGGTCGGAACTGCCGTTCTGGCAACGGCGGGGGCCCGACCCGGGGGCCGCGGACGGGCACACGCACGGTGTGCGGTCGGTCGTACCGGCGTGGTGCTGCGCCAGTTGCACAGGGCTGCCGTCTGCGCGTTCGCCAGCCCCGTACCGAGCGGGATGGGCGTCTTCTTCTTGAGCTCCGCGCCGAGGTCGTGGACGTTCACGGCGGGGACCAGCTGGCGCTTACCGTCGGCGGTGGTGAGGGAGAAAGTGGTGAAACCGGGTCCGGCTCCGTCGGTCGCCCATGCCTCGACCGGCTTGGTGCCCGGCGCCGGGCCGCAGGCCACGTCCGCGCGCCGCACGCCGCACGCCGCACGCCGAGTCCGTACGGCTCGGCGCCGGGCAACCGCACCGTGGTCAGGAGTTCGCGTTGTTCGGCGGGGTCACCGTCAGGCCGGGCCCCGGGAGCGGTAGGGGCCTGGCCTCGGTGGAAGAGTCGCGCCGGTCGGGTCAGGCAGCGGGGCAGATGCCCTGCTCGTAGTCGACGGTGGCGGTCTGGCGGGAGTACTGCCACTGCGGATTCAGCAGCTGGGTCGTGAGCTGCCGGGCGGCGTCGGGGCTCTCGACGACGTACCCGAAGTCCTGGAGCCAGGCGGGATAGAGGTTCTTCGAGCCGAGGTAGAACGTCGAGTCGTCCACCGCGACCACCTTGTGGTGCTGGGCGTACGGGTGGCCGTCCGCCCAGGTCGGCGCGGACGAGCTGCGGAAGGTGGCCAGCTGGAGGTTCGAGCACATCGTCGTGCGCGCCGTGCCGCGGTCGCCGGTGACCAGGGCGAGACGGTCGCGAAGGGTGTCGCTGATCTCGGAGAGGGATTTGATCTGGGAGTAGCCCCCGCTGCCGACGGCGCCCCGGTTGGCGGGATCGCTGACCACGATGCGGACCTTCACTCCGGCTGCCAGCTTGGCGGCGAGAGCGTCGTACACGCGGATGTCGTAGCGCGGCAGCGGCGGGCAGGTCGCGTTGACGTCCTGCTGGGAGATCTCGATGTGCCGGCCGGCGGTGGAGATCAGCGTCCGCAGGGCGCTCTCCTCCGGGTTGACCGTGTCGTAGTCCCGGTCGGCGTTGGTGTTGTCGTGGAGCCCGACGACGCACTTGGTGTCGGGTGCGGTGGGCAGCTTGGGCCGGAAGGCCGAGATCGGGTCGTTGCGCAGGATGCCCACTCCGAGCCCGCCGACAGCGATGACGGGCACGTCGCCCTGGGGCGCCGGTGCCGCAGCGGCCTTCGGCATCGACGGCATGCAGGCGGCGCCGTTGGAGGAGGCGAACCAGACGCTGGCGATGTTGCTCCTGTTCTGGCAGGTCCAGGACCACAACTCGTCGAGGTAGCGGCCCGCCGAGGCAGCGCCGGGCCCCTTCAGCGCCAGGTCGACGTCGGCCACCGGGTGGCCGGTCTCCAGGTAGTCGTCCTTCCAGCTGTTGATCCCGCCCGTGACCACCGACTGGCCGTCGACCAGGAGGATCTTGGAGTGGTTCCAGGAGAACGCGGTCTTCGAGGTCGTCATCGAAGCGACGTTGAGGTCGATGTTCCGCGCGTCGTCACCGAGCCTCGCGACGAGTTCGTCCCGGTACTTCGACGGCACCACGTTGAGGTGGTAGATCGGCGCGGCGCCCACCAGGACACGCACCTTGAGCTTGTTCCCCCGCGCCGCCGACGCCTTCAGACCTGAGACGAGAGCGTCCTGGAACGCCCCGTTCGGGAACGGCGCCAGAGTGGATATGTCGACGGTCTGCTTCGCCTGGGCGACGTTCTCGGAGATCTTCGACAGCAGGCGTTCGGTACCGGGCCGCTCCGTGCACGCACTGTCGCCCCAGCAACCGGGGGTCTGGAGCAGCCAATCGCCACCGCCGGGCGTCGAGGTGTCCAGGGCATTGCCGGCGGTGCGCTCCCACACGCGTCCCTCAAGGCCGGGCGAGACCCGCCGGAGTTCCTGTTCGACGGAGTCGAGGTGCGGAGTCGGAGCGGCCGCCGCCGGGACGGCGGGCAGCAGCACGAGCAGGGCAGAGGCAGCTGCGGCTCGGGAGGCGAGACGAGTGGGCCGAAGTGGGCTGGGGCGGAGCAATGTGGGTTCCTTGCAAGAGGGGTGGCCGTCACCGCGTCCCCCGTATCGGGACCTGACGGGGCAACAGGCAAGATCAACTCGCAGAAGCTATCAGTCCGATAGGCGACGCAATCACCGCACATATCGGATTCAGCCAAGCGGTCGAGCACCGGAGATGGCCCGTCCGCCGGTCAACCCGGTGTGCCTGCAGGACAGACGCCGAACCTGCCCGGATGCCAAGTAGCGGTACAGCTCGGAAGACCCTAAACCACCTGCAACCGCCTTGAAATACACGACAGTTACCGAAACGATCAAGCTTGCGTTTCGCGTCGATGATCTGGAACCCTCCGTTCAACTTCCCTGCCGCACAAGTAACGGAGGAATCCCCGCATGCCCATACGACGAACACGTCGCGCCTGGCACGCGGCATTGGCCGCAGCCGCGCTCGCGTTCACCGGCCTGGCGGCACCGGCCCAGGCCGAGGACCTTCCGCCGGACATACCGGCGTCCTGGATCCAGGAGCCCCGTGCGGCCGAGAGCCCCACGACACCGTTCACCGCCCGCGCCATGTCCGCTCCCGGTGGCGCGGCCTCGGCCGGTGACTTCACACTGTCGCCCGGCGCGCTGAACGCCGAGACCACCCAGCGGGTCGCCCGCCTGGACTCGGTGCTGCCCAAGTCCGGAGTGCAGAACCTGCTGGCCGGCGCCAACCGTACCGCCCAACCGTGGTGCTCGCGCGACTCCTTCGGCACCGCGCCGGACCCCGACATCAAGTACTGCCTGCAGAACGACGACTCCGTCTCTCAGGAGTGGGTACCCCAGGGCTTCACCGGCGTCTCCGACGCCAAGGACAACGAACTCTGGGGCGACGCCGGGAACATCCAGTTGTTCGCGTCCTACGACGGCTGGGACCCGGGCCGGGAGACCGACCCGAACCCCGCGACCGGCGACTGCACCACCGCCGAGCTCGAGGCCAACGACGCCTGCAACCAGAAGGGCGTCCGGATCACCTTCGTGCAGAGCCGGACCAACCCGGCCACCGGCAGCCCCGAGGTCAAGTACCGGCACGTCCTTCTGGGCTGGACCTACGTGAACTCCGCCGACCACGTCTCCTTCGACGGACTGCACGCGTCCGAGTACCCGATCCAAAAGGGCGTCCACGCCGGCGGCATCGTCTGGTACGGCAACTACCTGTACGTCGCGGACACCCGCAACGGCCTGCGCGTCTTCGACATGCGCACCATCATGGACCTGGACCCGGACGGCGACCCCAGCACGCACGACGCGATGGGCGCCGACACCGACGGCGTGAAAACCACCGCCAACACCGAGGACAAGACGAAGGTCGGCCGGCACGACAACGTCTGGTACAGCTTCGGTTACCGCTACGTGATGCCGCAGGTGGCCGCGTGGAAATTCAGTGCGACGCAGAGCAACCCCCTGGGTTCCTACGCCTGTGTCTCCACCGGCGCCCCGAAGGCCTCCTACATCTCGCTGGACCGCAGCACCGTCCCGGACCGCCTGATCATGGGTGAGTACTGCCGTCCGGAGAGCGGCTATCCCTCCACGGGCCGCATCGCCTCCTATCCGGTCGCGGCCCTGGAGGGTCGCTCCGCCGACGTTCCCTCGGAAGGCTGGTCCAACTTCCTGCCCATGCCCAACGGCGGCGCCCAGGGCGCGGCGGCGTACAACGGCACGTTGTACGTGAACGAGTCCAAGGGCACGGACGAGCCGGGCAACCTGTGGCGCTACAAGTGGAGCAACGGCCAGCTGGTCCAGGAAGGCCAGGCCGTGAAGACCGCCCGCGGCGCCGAGGACCTCTACGTCGAGCGGGGCACGGGACGGTTGTGGTCCCTCTCCGAACACCGTCCCGGGGCGGCGTCCGACTGCACGGCGAACCGGGACCCCGCTGATCCGGCGGGCACGGACTACTGCCAGCGCGTGCTCTACGCACACAAGCTGAGCTGGCTCAACGGTCAGCCTTAGCCCGCGAGGCGGCCCCGGGGCCCCACTTTTGCGGGCCCCGGGGCCGCCCCGGTGAGATGAACCGGATATTTCGTACAATTACGGATTATATTTAGTTGATATCCCTACATCACCGGCCCGCCCGTGATGGGAGTGGTAACATGGATGAGCGGGACACCCCGGAGAGGCGGCGGCGCCTGAGCCGCCCGCTGGTGCTCGCCGCAGCCGTCGCCCTGGTCGACCGGGAAGGGCTCACAGCGCTGACGATGCGGCGTCTCGCTGCCGACCTGGGCGTGGAGCCGATGGCCATCTACCGGTACACCGCCGGAAAGGACGCCCTGCTCGACGGCTTGGTCGAGGCCTTCTTCGCCGAGGTCAACGACCGGCTGCGGGCTTCGGCCGAAGGGGTCCCCGCCGACGGGGAGACCACGTCGGGCAGCCCGTCCTGGCGCGCCGAACTGCGCCGCATCGCCCGCGCCTTCGCCGCCGCGGTGCACGCCCATCCGGAGATCCTGCCCGTAGTGGCCACGCGCCCGCTCAGCGTGCCGGTGGCCCGGCGCCCGGCGCCGGTGCTCAAGCTCTGCGAGCACATCCTCGAGGTGCTCGGCCGGGCCGGCTTCGACGACGCCACCACGCTGACGATCTACCGCGCCTTCGTGGCCTGGAACCTCGGCTGCCTGCTCGTGGACAAGCGTCAGGTGGTCGACAACCCCGAAGAGCCGGACCTCATGCTGCGCCTGGGCCTGCACCTGATGCCCGCCGCCGAGTACCCGCGGCTGCGCGCCCTCGTCCCGCGACTGGCCGACTACGACGACGAGCAGGAGCTGATCGCGGGCCTCGACTGCCTGCTGAGCCGGTTGCCCGAGGCGCCCCTTGACTCGTTCTACGGCGGAAGCGCAGGCTGAGAGTACAAGGTACACATCGAACATACATGTACATGTTCTGCCTTTATCAGCCCGACGGCGCCCGAAGGAGGCCCGTCATGTCCAACGAGTACACGACCCTTCGCGTCCGGGTCACGGCGAAGGACGCCGACACCCTGCGCGCGCTCCTGCGCGAGACCCGTCCCGACGTCGGCGGGCGGATCGGCCAGGCCGGAGACGGCAGTCTCAGCTTCGACGCCTACGTATCCCCCGAGAAGGCCGAAGCCCTCGAACGCGACGGCGTCACGGTCACGACCCTGGACGACGCCACCGCCACCGGACGCGCCCGCCAGGCCGAGGTCGGCGAGGGAGACCGATTCGCTCCCGAGGACGCGGTTCCGCAGGGACTCGCCCTCAAGGTGAAGGACACCTAGGAGGGACGCCATGCCGTACCTGAACATCACCGAGGTCGCGTCCGGCGTGACCAGTCTTGCCTCTGCGTTCCCGGACACGTGCGACCTCATCGACCTGCCCGAGCAGACCTTCGAGGGCCGGGCGTGCCACGCTCTGCGGATCGGCACCGCCCAAGGAGGGACCAACGACGCCGTCGTACTGATCGGCGGCGCACATGCCCGGGAATGGGGCAGCCCCGAGATCCTCGTCAACCTCGCGGCCGACCTGCTGCACGCCCACGCCGGCGGTACGGGCCTGGCCTACGGCGGTACGAGCTTCACCTCCGCCCAGGTGCACAGCATCCTCGACGGGCTCGACGTCGTCGTGTTCCCGCTCGTCAATCCGGACGGCCGGCACTACAGCCAGACCGTCGAACCGATGTGGCGCAGGAACCGCAATCCGGCCCAGTCCGGCGGCGACCCGGACGCGATCGGCGTCGACCTCAACCGCAACTACGACCACCTCTTCGACTTCGGGACGGCCTTCCACCCGGACGCCCCGGTCCGGGTCTCGGCGGACCCGGCCGACC
Source organism: Streptomyces sp. NPDC006463 (assembly GCF_042870715.1). Classification (NCBI taxonomy): domain Bacteria; kingdom Bacillati; phylum Actinomycetota; class Actinomycetes; order Kitasatosporales; family Streptomycetaceae; genus Streptomyces; species Streptomyces sp. NPDC006463. The sequence continues at coordinate 70,323 of NZ_JBIAHP010000031.1, forward strand.
CCGATCAGGTGTACCAGGGACCCGGGCCGTTCTCCGAGCCCGAGACCCGCAACGTCCGCTGGCTGCTCGACCGGTTCCCGCGGACCCGCTGGTTCGTCGACGTGCACAGCTACACCCAGAACATGCTCTACGTGTGGGGCGACGACGACAACCAGTCCAACGATCCGACCAGGAACTTCCAGAACCCCGCCTTCGACGGCCAGCGCGGGCTGAAGCAGGACCTGCTCTACGCGGAGTTCGTCCCGAAGACCGACGCCGACGACTCCGCCGTGCTCGCCGAGCAGTTCTGCAAGGCACTGAAGGGCGTACGCGGCAAGCAGTACACCCCGAAGTCCGCCTTCGACCTGTACCCGACCTGCGGAACCAGCGACGACTACGCCTACGCGCGCCACATCATCGATCCGCAGAAGGGCAAGATCCTGGCCTTCACGATCGAGTGGGGCGAGAGCTTCCACCCGCCGTGGGCGGAGATGAAGAAGATCGTCCTCGATGTCGACGCCGGGCTCGTGCAGTTCTGCCTGACCGCTCGCACCTAGTGCCGCGCCGCACGTGGTCGAGGCGCCCGTCGTACGGCGGGCGCCTCAGCCGTCCCCGGTCCCACGTCGACGTCCCACGTCGATCCCGTCCGGGCTACGCGGCCCGGTGATAGAAGAACGGGTCGATGGACGGGGGTACTTGCGTCACGTTGTCGAGGTCGAGCAACCGGTGGCTCACGAAGTCGGCGTGGCGCTGGTACGTCACGCCCTCGGGGAAGTTGGCCGGGTCGGGCGTGTTGTTGCCCGAGAACACCCCGTAGAAGTCGCGGCCGACCGCGAGCAGCCGGATGTAATCGCCCATGTAGGGCAGGAAGCGCGCGGTGGGCACATTGGCCGGTGCCTGGTGCAGCACGTGACGCTCCGCCGGGGTCTGCCAGTCGTCGGCCGTCAGCTCCAGCACCGTCACCCACTGCCCCTGGCTGCTGAACTGCTGGTAGGCCAGTCCGAGCAAGGAGTCCGTATTCGCGGCCAGCGCAGGGTTCTTGGCGTTGGTGACGGTACGGACGTCGCCCGACCAGGTCTGCCCGAAGTCGCTCGAATGGCGTATGTGCAGGATGCAGCCGACCCCCGCCGACGCGCCGACGCGGTCGCACCAGGCCACCCAGACGCTTGCCGCGTCCGTGGGGTCCACCGCGATCGTGAGATCGCCTCCGAGGCGCTCCTGGCCCATGAACGCGTTGAACTTCTCGACCCGCTCGGTCGCCACGCGCCGGCCGATGGCCGAGTCGTCGGCGTCCTTGAGGTCTTGGAAGGGGTCCGCCCCGACGCCTCCGCTGTCGTCACGGGTGACCACGACGTCGAAGGTGACGTTCACGAGGTCTCCCCCGCCGTTGGTGGCGTTCTGCCAGCTCTCGAAAGCCGCGTAGACCGTCCCTTCAGGGTGGAGTGCGATCCGTACCGGCGGCCCGCCCTGGCCGAACGGGGCGCGCTGTTCGATGCGGTTGCGCATGAATCCGGCGGGCGCGGGTGCCGTGCGGGCGTCGTCGGAGACGTCCACGGCGGCGGACCTGGGTCTGCGTCCCAAGTCGTTGTTGGCGACGTAGACGCGGTCGCGGGTGACGCCGTTGTCCTGGGAGCTCCCTGCCACGACCCAAGGCTGGTCCGGCCTGTCCCGGGAGACGAGGACCTGCATGGGCGCCGCCGATGAGATGCCCGGCAAGCGCAGGATCTGCATGCGGAGGATGTCCTGCAGGGAGGCCTGGGCGTTGAGGATGCCCGCGTACAGGGCGCCGCCCTCGGACGCGAAGCTGACCGAGATGTCCCCGGTGCCCAGCCCCGGGGCACCGCCGGGAACGACGCTTCGCAGCACCCACGTGTCCCCGCCGTCGGTCGACGCTTAGATCGGAGCGAGGGAGCCCCCCATCGGGTCGGGGGTGAACGCCGTCGCGACCACCTCAGTGGGGTTTTCGGGGTTGACGGCGAGGTCGGGCTCGGCGTCCTGCGTGCGGTCACCGCTCAGCGCGACGGGAGTGATGTTGACGACTTTGATCGTGGGCATGTCCGCTCACCTCCCTGCCGCCTGCAGCGTTTCGAGCTTCTGCACCGGCTGGTAGTCATCGGGGTGGAGGATCTGGAACGGGGCCCACTCGGCCAGGGCGCCCTCGGTGGCGTGCAGGAACCACATTCCCTCCTGCGAGGCCTGCGGCTTCGGCGCCCGGAGCCATCGGAAGTCCCGGCTGTTGGGGTAGAGCACGGTGATCCGCCCCTCGGCGACCTCCCCCTGCTCCACGTGACCGACGTCGAGCTGTGCGAGCCACCAGTCGGGGGCGTGCTCCGAGACACGGAGCCGCGACCGCGCCGCCGCCGGCGCCCACGGGAGGGTTACCGGCGTACACCTACGATGCACACGTACTACGTCCGGTCCGTGCGCGCCTCCGCGCCCGGTCAAGGCTGCTCGCCAGCTGACACCCAGCGGGAACTGTCCCTACGGGCACTACCGGGTGGCCGCTCTAGACTCCGTCTCCTCCGCCGTCCGGCAGGCCGGGGCGCTCGCGGAGGTACGTCTCCAGCTCTGCGGCCCCGCTCAGCATCGCCCGCCCGCGGGCGGACAGCCGACCGCGCCAGTCGCACAGTGCGGCCTCCAGTGGCTCCAGTCCCCCGGCCGCCCGCACCTGGGCGATGAGCGGGGCGATCTGCTCCAGCAAGTAGCCGCCCCGCCTGAGCTGGTGGGCCAGCCGGGCGTCCCGTACGTCGGCCTCGTCGTAGACGCGGTACCCGGTCAGCGAGTCGCGGCGCGGGCGGACCAGTCCGGCGCGCTCCCATTTGCGCAGCGTCGCGGGCCGGATTCCGAGCGTCCCTGCCAGCGGTCCGATGAACGTGCCGCCGGGCCCGGACGGCGCGGCTGACCCGGTCCCCACGGCGGGGTCGGGCGCCGCGGTGGACGCCAGGTCGCGCAGGGCGTTCTCGACGGCCTGGAGGGTCCGCCGGTCCTCCAGGAGCTGGGCGTGGCTCTCGTCGATGAGACGGAACGCCTCATCGACCGCGCCCTCGTTCACGGCCCGCATGATCGACGTCGCCGTCCGGTGGCCGTGGCCGGGCAGAAGGGCGAGAAACGCGCTCAGGGCCCGCGCGTGCAGCGGGGTGTAGGTGCGGTAGCCGTGGGGTGTGCGACCGGCGGCCGGAAGGATGCCGGCCTCCTCGTAGTTCCTGATCGCCTGCGTGGACAGACCGTGCCCGCGCGCCAGATCAACCGGCCTGAGCCGCTCACCGCTTTGAAGGTTTTGCCCCATGGGGCTGACGATATCGCGGGAAAGTTTCAAACGAAGGTTCAACGATACCGTTGAAGGCATGGCTACTGACATCAAGGACACCGTCCGTACCGTCGAGGCTGCCGCCGTCATGAGGCTGCTCCCGTCCCGGCCCCGGCTGCTCGCCCTGGGCGAGCCCACCCACGGCGAGGACACGCTGCTCGACCTGCGCAACGAGCTCTTCCGGCAGCTCGTCGAGCAGGAGGGCTACCGGACGATCGCGATCGAGAGCGACTGCATGACGGGCCTGGTCGTGGACGACCACGTCACCTCGGGCACGGGCACCCTCGACGAGGTCATGGAGCACGGATTCAGCCACGGGTGGGGCGCCTCCGCGGCCAACCGTGAGCTCGTGCGCTGGATGCGGGCCTACAACGACGGCCGGCCCGCGCCCGAGCAGCTCCGCTTCGCCGGTTTCGACGGCCCGCTGGAGATCACCGGCGCCGCGAGCCCCCGGCAGGCCCTCACCGCACTCCACGGCTACCTCGCGGCCCGGGTGGACGCGGACCTGCTCCCCTGCACCGCGGAGGCACTCGACCGTCTGCTCGGCACCGACGACCGGTGGACGGATCCCGCCGCGATGACGGACCCGGCCCGGTCCGTCGGGCAGTCGGCCGAAGCCGGGGAGTTGCGGCTGCTCGCCGACGATCTGGTGGCGCTGCTCGACGCGCAGACGCCGCACCTGCTCGCGGCGACCTCGCGGGACGACTGGGACCGGGTACGCCTGTACGGGCGCACCGCGACCGGCCTGCTGCGCTACCACCACTGGATGGCCGACACCTCACCGGCCCGCATGACCCGGCTGGTGGGCCTGCGGGACCAGATGATGGCCCACAACCTCCTCGCCGTCGCCGCTCGGGGCCCGGCACTCGTCCACGCCCACAACTCCCATCTGCAGCGGGGGAAGAGCACGATGCGGATGGGCGGGATGCCGCTGGAGTGGTGGAGCGCCGGTGCGCTGGTGAGCGCCCGACTCGGCGAGGAGTACGCCTTCGTGGCCACGGCCCTCGGCACGATCCGGCACCGGGGAGTGGGCACGCCGCCGCCGGGCACCGTCGAAGGACTCCTGTACGCGCTCCCGGAGGACTGCTGCCTCATCGACGCCCCTCGGCTGGCCACCGCCCTCGGCGACAGGCTCCCCGCGCCCCGCGTATCCCCCTGGTTCGGCTACGCCCCGCTTGACCCGGCCCACCTGGCGGACAGCGACGGGCTCGTGTTCGTCAGGGACGTCCCGCAGCACTAAGAGGTCCTAACAGAAGCCGTTGATCATGTGACCTTCGGTTCGGATGTTCGTTGGTTTGGCCGTGGGGAAACGTCAGTCGCGGCCGTGGATCGTG
>NZ_JBIAHP010000032.1:0-67694 GCF_042870715.1 Streptomyces sp. NPDC006463
ACACCAGAGTTCCCCCCCCCCCACCCCGCGCCACCCCACCCCCGCACCCCCCCCTCCCCCCCCCGCCGTCCGGGCGGCGCCCACCCGCGCCCCGGCCCCGGCCCCGGCCCCACCCCGGCCCCACCCCGGCACCGGCCTCGCCCCGGCACAGGCCCCGCCCCGCCCCGCCCCGCGCAGCCGAGGCGTCACCCCGGCGAGCCCCCGGCACGGTTAACGTCAGGGACACAGCCCCGCACCTGCTCGTTCACCCCGGTTTGCAAGGATTCCCCCATGGCAGCGACGACCTCCCTCCTCCCCACCGCCCTCGACATTCGGGTGGTCGCCCACCGCGGGGCCTCCCACGAGCACCCCGAGCACACCCTCGCCGCCTACCGGCAGGCCATCGCCGACGGGGCCGACGCGCTCGAATGCGACGTACGGCTCACCGCCGACCACAAGCTGGTCTGCGTGCACGACCGGCGGGTGGAGCGGACCTCCGACGGGCGGGGGGTGGTCTCCGAGATGACGTACGCGGAGCTCGCCGCGCTCGACTTCGGGCGGTGGAAGGGCGAGGAGCACGTCGGGGCCCGGGTGCTGCTCTTCGAGGACCTGCTGCGCGAGGCCCTGGCCGCACCCCGGCCGGTCGGGCTCGCCGTCGAGACCAAGCACCCGACCCGGGCCGGCGGCCGGCTGGAGGCCGAGCTCGCGAGGATGCTCCGGGAGTACGGGCTCGCGGACGGGGCTTCGGGGCGCATCGAGGTGATGAGCTTCTCCCGGAACGCGTTGACGAGGATGCACCGGCTCGCGCCCGGGCTGCCGACCGTCTACCTGATCGAGCGGGCGATGCGGCCCGTACGGCCTCCGTTCGCGACCCACGCGGGGCCGGGGATCGACCTCGTACGGCGGGATCCGGGGCTGGTGGGGCGACTGAAGGCCAAGGGGCTGCGGGTGCGCGTGTGGACCGTGGACGAGCCCGAGGACGTGGAGCTGTGCCTGCGGCTCGGCGTGGACACGATCATCACCAACCGGCCGGGGGAGGTCCGAAAGCTCCTGGACTCGCGCTGACGGACCGGCGGGACCGTGCGGCCTTCCTCGCGCAGGCGGCGACACCGGCCAACGACCCGATGAGCAGCGCGTTGACCCGGATCGGCACGACCTCCACACGGACGCCGCCGGGGAAGGTGCACTCGGTGGACATCGGGAAGTACCAGCGGTCGATCTTGATGTCGGCGTCCGGGGTCCGGTAGCTCTGCGGGCCGTGCTGCGCGGTGAGCGCCTCGATGCACGGGCGGGTGGGGCGCGGGGAGAAGCCGCTGAAGCTGCCCACGGCGAAGGCGATGACCGCGATGCACAGGCACGCCCACGCGCCCTCGCTCCACTGGCCGAAGGCCGTCCGGCTCATGCCCGGTCGTCGGGTCGCCGCCAGGTGGACGGCTTTGACGAGGAGGAACGCCACGGCGGGCAGGGCCAGCAGGACGGCTATGGCGGTGATGATCGCCGGGCAAGCCTGCCACAGCAGTTGGAAACACCCGACCGGGGTGCGCCGGCCGGGTGTGGGGGTTTCGGTCGAGCGGGGCGGTTACGACGCGAATCGCTGGTTCGCCGAACCGTTGCAGGTCTGCAGGCGCAGCGCGTCGTGGGCGGCGGCGACCGTCAGGCACATGCCCGGGGCGGCCGCGGGGCGGATGTTGGCGCCGTCGCGGACGAACTGCTGGTTCGCTCCGCCGTGGCAGTTCCACAGGATCAGGCCGGTACCGGCGCCGTAGTTGGCGCCGGGGGCGTCGAGGCAGCGGTCGTGGGTGAGCCCGACGTGGACGGACTTCTTCGCGGAGTCGTACCACCAGTCCTGGTTGCGGCCGCCGTGGCAGTCCCAGCCCAGGACGGCCGTCTCATCGGCACTGGAGCCGCCCTTCGCGTCGAGGCAGTTGCCGGTCGCCTCGTTCTTCAGGGGTGCGTAGAGGGAGTCCCAGGCTCCGGCCTGGAGCACCGGGGTGCCCGTGCTCGCGGGGTCGGCGCAGGAGGCCTCGCGCAGGCCCGAGTTGTAGAGCTGGGTCAGGCAGGACGCGAAGGCGCCGTGGCCCCTGTAGTTGGGGTGGAAGGACTGGCGGGCGGTGTTCTCGTCCCACGGGAAGTGGTCCCCGAGGTCGAGGTAGAGCCCGCGGGCCCAGGTGTCCTCCATGCACACCTCGTGGCCGTGGAAGAGCCGCGAGTTGTCCAGGTAGGTCGCGCCCGAGGTGAGGGCGGCGGCGCGCATGCCCTTCTCGAAGGTGGGCACCGCGTAGTTGCGGCCCCAGGTGGCGTCGGAGTCGTAGCCGGCGCAGCCCCCGGGAAGCTTGCCGGGGAAGTTCGGGTTGTCGTAGAAGTCGGGACCGATGGGGCTGGGGTAGCCCATCACGACGAGCTTGTAGTCGGAGTCGGCGTAGCCCGCGTCGCGCATGACCGTCTTCAGGTCCGCGACCGTCGCCTCCACCTTGGGCTTCAGGCCGTCGACGCGCGCCTGCCAGCCGGGACCGTACTTGGGCTCGCAGGTGCCCTGGCTGAGCACCCAGCGGGTGACGCAGTCGGTCATGACCGGGCCGAACTGGAGGTCGTCGTTGGCTCCGGCGACCAGCAGGACCATCTTGATCTTCGTGTTGCGGGCCTTGACGGCGAGGTTGTCGCTCTGCACCAGTTCATCGGCGTACTGTTTGCTGCCGCCGATCCTGATGTTGCCGGTGTACCCGCCGGAGCAGGCGACGTTGAAGGTGAGGTCCGCCGGGATGCCGGTGCGGTGGATCGCCGAGTCCGGCGATCGGTGGCACTGGTTGGACGACGTGTTGGTCGCGGGGTCGTAGTTGCCGACGCCCTCGCCGGAAATCTCGCTGTCGCCCAGTGAGATCAGGCCGGTCTTGCGCTCGTTCAGCGGCCGGACGGCCGAGTCGCCGTAGATCTTGACGGCCTCCGCCGCGCGGATCGCCTCCAGCTCGGGCGACAGGGGGGTCACAGCCCCCGCCGAAGTGGCTCCCGAGGTGGCCGCAGGGGTTGCCGCCTGGGCCATGGGGGTGATGGCGGTGACGCCCCCGAGGGCGGCCGCGACCGCCGCGACGGCGGCGAAGGTACATCTGAACCTGGATTTCGCGTGTGCACGTGCCATGAACGCCTCCCCGAATGCCGGTGTTACCCACGGTATTTACTGGCCGGTAGGGGACTTGGGAACACTTCGAACAAGACAATTGCTCAACTTTTTGAGGAGGCCACGAACATGACAGACGATCAGCAGGCCGAAGCGTTCCGGACCGAGCACGACTCCATGGGGGACGTACGGGTGCCCGCGCACGCAAAATGGCGTGCCCAGACACAGCGCGCGGTGGAGAACTTCCCCATCTCCGGGCAGCGGCTGGAGCGCGCCCACATCGAGGCGCTCGCCCGCGTCAAGGCGGCGGCGGCCGTGGTCAACGCCCGCCTCGGCGTCGTGGACCAGGACATCGCCGACGCGATCCGATCCGCCGCCGCCGAGGTCGCGGACGGCCGCTGGGACGACCACTTCCCCGTCGACGTCTTCCAGACCGGGTCCGGCACCTCGTCCAACATGAACACCAACGAGGTGATCGCCACCCTGGCCACCGAGCGGCTGGGCCGTGACGTCCACCCCAACGACCACGTCAACGCCTCACAGAGCTCCAACGACGTCTTTCCGTCCTCCATCCACATCGCCGCCACCGCTGGCGTCACCCGCGACCTGATCCCGGCCCTGGAGCACCTCGCCGCCGCGATGGAACGCAAGTCCGCCGAGTTCGCCCAGGTGGTCAAGGCCGGGCGGACGCACCTGATGGACGCCACCCCGGTCACCCTGGGCCAGGAGTTCGGCGGGTACGCGGCCCAGATCGGCTACGGCGTCGAACGGCTGCGCGCGGCCCTGCCCCGGCTCGCCGAACTGCCGCTGGGCGGCACCGCGGTGGGCACCGGGATCAACACCCCGCCCGGGTTCTCCGCCGCCGTCATCGCCGAGGTCGCCGCGGACACGGAGCTGCCGCTCACCGAGGCCCGCAACCACTTCGAGGCCCAGGGGGCGCGGGACGCGCTGGTGGAGACCTCGGGCATGCTCCGTACGGTCGCCGTCTCGCTCACCAAGATCTCCAACGACCTGCGCTGGATGGGCTCCGGGCCGCGCGCGGGATTGGCCGAAATCAATCTCCCCGACCTCCAGCCGGGGTCCTCGATCATGCCCGGGAAGGTCAATCCGGTCGTCCCGGAGGCCGTACTGATGGTCGCCGCACAGGTGATGGGGAACGACGCGACCGTCGCGGTGGCGGGTGCGGCCGGCAACTTCGAACTCAACGTGATGCTCCCGGTGATGGCCAGGAACCTGCTGGAATCGATCCGGCTGCTCGCGAGCGCGAGCCGCCTGCTGGCCGACCGCACCGTCGACGGGATCACCGCCAACACCGCCCGGGCCAGGGAGTACGCCGAGTCCTCGCCCTCCGTCGTCACCCCGCTCAACCGGTACATCGGCTACGAGGAGGCCGCCAAGGTCGCCAAGAAGGCGCTCGCCGAACGGAAGACGATCAGGGAGGTCGTCCTTGAGTCCGGCTACGTCGACCGCGGCGCCCTGACGCTGGAGCAGCTGGACGAGGCCCTGGACGTCCTGCGCATGACACACCCCTGAGAGGCCCGGGAACCGGCCCCGGACGGGGGCCGGATCCGGTCGGTTCCCGTCCCCCGAACCTCCCCCTGGCTTCGCCGGGGGGACCCCCAGGTGACCTGCAACGCAGCGGGCGCGCGGACCCCAGCCCTAAGATCTGCGCATGACAGGTACCTTCCGGCCCGGGAACGGCGCGGTGCGGCGCGGCGCGCAGGGCACGCGCTGGGCGCCCGGGGAGCAGATCCTGTGGCGCTACCGCGACCACGCCCCGGGGCTGAAGGGCCAGGTGCACATCTGCCGCCCGGTGACCGTCGTACAGGACACCGAGGAGCTGCTGGCCGTCTGGATGGCTCCGGGCACCGAGTGCGTCAAGCCGGTCCTCGCCGACGGCACTCCCGTCCACCAGGAGCCGCTCGCCACCCGCTACACCGCGCCGCGGACCACCGTACGGTCGCGCTGGTTCGGCGCCGGGGTGCTGAAGCTGGCCAGGCCCGGCGACCCGTGGTCGGTGTGGCTGTTCTGGGGGCACGGCTGGCAGTTCAAGAACTGGTACGTGAACCTGGAGGAGCCCCTGTCGCGGTGGTCCCGCGGTGTCGACTCCGAGGACCACTTCCTGGACATCGCCGTCTACCCGGACCACAGCTGGGAGTTGCTGGACGAGGACGAGTTCGCCCAGGCGCAGCGGTCCGGCCTGATGGCCCGTGAGCAGGCAAGACGGGTCCGGGAGGCCGGGCGGGCGGCGGTCCGGGTGATCGAGGAGTGGGGGACCCCCTTCTCCGGCGGCTGGCAGGACTGGCGGCCGGATCCGGCCTGGTCGGTTCCGGTCCTGCCGGAGGACTGGGATGCCACCCCGGCGCATATGACCTCATGAGACCCTTGATGCGCCCCCGGGGTTCAAACGTAGGATCGTCCTCCGGAAGGTCGCATGCGCGAGGCGGTGCGGTCGTACCGTGCACCTGCAAGTGTCGTGCCGTACACGGAACTTGACCGGAGGTCGACGCAGGGCCAGAGGTAACGAGGGGGACGCGGAATCCGGAGTGATGGTGCCCCGGCCGCTGAGCGGGTATACCGCGACTGACCGAGTTGAGTGCAGCGCACATCGAGCGCAAACGGACGGAATTCCACGCGTGACGGAGTACCCCACCTCTCAGGAGGGCCCGCAGCCCGTCGCCTCCGGCGGAGGTACGGACGAGGCCGGCCACGGCAAGGCGCCCATCGCCGCCGCCGAGGCCGTACGCACGCATGCGCCGGGCACCGGCGCCGGCTCTGTCGCGGAGCCGGGCGGACCGGCCGCCGCGGCTTCCGACGCGCGCGCGGCCCGCGCCGCGGCGGGCGCGGGCGGGGCCGCCGGGCTCCCCCGGCCCCGCGGAAAGGCCGCCGCCACGGCCGCCGCAGCCGCCTCGGCCGACCTGCCGAGCGCCGCCGCAGGCCCCGGCGAGGGCCAGGGCAGCGCCCGTCCGCGGGACGGCGAGGCCGCCCGTAACGCGGCGGGTCCCGGCGGGGCCCAGGAGGCCGCCGGCCCGGTCCGCGGCCCTCGTGGTGCCGGGGCCGGGTCCCCGCGCGGCGGTGAGGCCGTCGGCGCGGGCACGGAGGCGACCGGGGCCACGCGCGGCTTGCAGGACATCCCCGGGCAGGGGGCCGCGTACCCGGCCGGAGTCGAGCCGGCGCGCCGCGAGGGTGACCGACTGCGCTTCGTCGGCGCCGCGACCCGGCGGATCGCCCGCGGCATCGACCTCGACGAGATCGTGCTCGGCCTGTGCCGCGCCACCGTGCCCACCTTCTCGGACGCGATCCTCGTCTACCTGCGCGATCCGCTCCCGGTCGGCGACGAACGCCCCGTCGGCCCGGTCGTTTTAAGGCTGCGCCGCACCGACCGGCTGCGGCCGATCGACGATCTCACCGACGCCGCGCTGAGCGGCACCATCGGCGCGGGCATGGACCTCGCCGGGGCCGCGGGGGCCACCGGCGAGCTCGACTTCAGCCAGCTGCCGCTGGTCGGCCCGCAGGGTGACCTGCCCGCGGCCGAGCTGTGCGAGATCCGGCCCGGCGGTGCGCTCGCCGAGGTACTGCGCGGTGTACGGCCCGTCTTCGGGTCCTCCGCCGCCGCCAGGGCCGCGCTGCCGGAGCTGCTGGGGGTGGACCACCCGTTGCCGCGCGGCAACCGGGCCGTCCTCGCGCCGCTGCGCGGCCGCCGCCGGGTGATCGGCGCCGCCGTGTTCCTGCGCAGCCCCGAGCGGCCCGCCTTCGAGCAGAACGACCTCCTGGTCGCCGCCCAGCTGGCCACCCATACCGCGCTGGGCATCGACAAGGCGGTCCTGTACGGCCGCGAGGCGTACATCGCCGACGAACTCCAGCGCACCATGCTGCCCGACAGCCTGCCGCAGCCCACCGGGGTCCGGCTCGCCTCGCGCTACCTGCCCGCCGCCGAGACGGCGCGGGTCGGCGGCGACTGGTACGACGCCATACCGCTGCCCGGCAGCCGTGTCGCGCTCGTCGTCGGCGACGTCATGGGCCACTCCATGACCTCCGCCGCGATCATGGGCCAGCTGCGCACCACCGCGCAGACCCTCGCCCAGCTGGACCTGCCGCCCGCCGAGGTCCTGCACCACCTGGACGAGCAGGCGCAGCGCCTGGGCTCCGACCGCATGGCCACCTGCCTGTACGCGGTGTACGACCCCGTCGCGCACCGGATCACGATCGCCAACGCCGGCCACCCGCCGCCGGTGCTGCTGCACCTGGGCGGCCGGGCCGAGGTGCTCCGCGTACCCCCCGGCGCCCCGATCGGCGTCGGCGGCGTGGACTTCGAGGCCGTCGAGCTGGACGCGCCCGCCGGGGCCACCCTGCTGCTGTACACCGACGGCCTGGTGGAATCGCGCCTGCGGGACGTGTGGACCGGCATCGAGCAGCTCCGCGAGCGCCTGGCGAACACCGCGCAGCTGACCGGCCTGGACCACCCGCCGCCGCTGGAAGCCCTGTGCGACGACGTCCTGGACATGCTCGGCCCGGGCGACCGGGACGACGACATCGCGCTGCTCGCGGCCCGCTTCGACGGGATCGCGCCCAGTGACGTCGCGTACTGGTTCCTGGACCCGGAGGAGACCGCTCCGGGCCGGGCCCGCCGGTTCGCCCGCCGCGCCCTGACCCGCTGGGGCCTGGAGGAACTCCAGGACTCCCTGGAACTGCTGGTCAGCGAGGTGGTCACCAATGCCGTCCGGTACGCGGAGCGGCCCGTGACCCTGCGCCTGTTGCGTACGGACGTACTGCGCTGCGAGGTCGGCGACGACTCCCCGCAGCTGCCCCGGCAGCGCCGGGCCCGGGACACCGACGAGGGCGGCCGAGGGCTGTTCCTGGTCAACCGGATGGCCCGTCGCTGGGGTGCCACCCGGCTGAGCAGCGGCAAGGTGGTCTGGTTCGAACTCCCGTTGCCGGGGGCGCATGATCGGCGCTGACCGCGTGGCCGATCCGTCGGCGACCGGATAGCGGCGCGGCCGTTCCGGGCGGCCGAGGCCCCTACGACAGACCGCCGCCCCGCAGCGCGAACGCTGCGGGGCGGCGGTGTCCGTCCGACCGTGGGTCAGTCAGTCAGTCCGTCACCGGTCCGACTGCGGGAACAGCGGGTCCGGCGGCTTCGGGCCGCCGGTCTTGGTCGCCGTCGCCGTCGGGGTCGGCGTCGGGGTGACCGGCTTCGTCGGGGTGTTGGTCGGGTCCGGCGACTTGGTGGCGCTCTTCGTCGGGTCCGGTGACTGCGGCGCGCTGCTGGTGGCGGCCGGAGCGCTGGAGGACTGGCTCGCGGACGGCGACGGGGAGGTGCTGCGGGACGGCGCCTGCACGGCGCCCATCTCCGCCTCCTTCAGATCGAACTTGTCGGTGTCCTCGCCCTTGAGCACGGCGAGGGTGTACGCCTTCCAGATCGAGGCAGGGAAGCTGGAACCACCCGCACGCCCCAGGCCGGCGGTGCCGGTCAGGGTGACCTGGTTGTGGGTGGTGGGGTCCTCGCCGAACATCGCGACGACGGTGACCAGTTCCGGCGTGTAGCCGGTGAACCAGCCCGCCACGTTGGACTCGGTGGTGCCGGTCTTGCCGGCGGCCTCGTAGGCGCTGCTGCGGACCTTGTTGCCGGAGCCGCCCTCGTCGTTGACCACGCCCGTGAGCACCTTGGTGACGGTGTCGGCGGTCTTGCGGCTGATGGCCTGGCTGCCGATGGCGGGCTCGGGCTTGAACTCGCGGTCCTTGTGCTCGGCCTTCTTGATGATGGTCGGCGTGACCTTCTTGCCGTGGTTGTCGAGGGTGGCGTAGACGCCGGCCATCTCCACGGTGTTCGCGCTCATGGTGCCCAGCGCCATGGCGGGCTTGTCCTCGGGCCAGCCCGGGCGGTCCTTCATGCCGAGTTCCAGGGCCGTCTTCTTCACGGCGGGCGGCTTTACGTCCACGATCATCTGCGCGTAGACGGAGTTCACCGAGAAGTCCGTCGCACCCTGGACCGTGATCATCGGGTCGCCGAAGTTCCGGTTGTCCTGGTTCTGCGGGTTGAACGGGATCTTACTGCCGACGACCGGGCGCTTGCTCGTGCCGTCGTAGAGGGTGTTCGGGGTGATCGGCTTGCCGTCCTGGGTGGTGGCGTTGTTCTCCAGGGCGGAGGCGAGCACGATCGGCTTGAAGGTCGAGCCCGGCTGGAAGTCGGTGCGCAGCGCGTTGCTCGCGGACTTCTCCTCCAGGCCCTGGCCGCCGTACATCGCGACGATCGCGCCGGTCTTCGGGTCGACGGAGGTCGCGCCGGCCTGGACGCTCTGGTCCTGGGGCTTGCCCTTGGTGTCCTTGCGGTCGAGCTTGGACTCCAGCTCGTCCTGGACCGCCTTCTCCAGCGCCGCCTGCTTCGTCTTGTCCACGTTGAGCGTGATGCTCCAGCCGCCGGCGGTGATCTGGGCGTCGTCGATGCCCTGCTTGTTCATCTCGTCGTTGGCGGCCTGGACCAGGTAGCCCTTCTGCCCGTCCATGCCGGGGCGGGGCTTGGGCTTGATCGGCGGCGGGAGGGTCATGGTCTTGCGCTTGGCCTCGTCCAGCTTGCCCATCTCGACCATGTTGTCGAGGACGGCGTTGAAGCGGATGTTGACCAGCCGCGTGCCGTTCGGGCCGGCCGTCGCCAGGTCGTACTGGCTGGGGGCCTGGATGACGGCGGCGAGGTAGGCGCCCTGCTCCAGCGTCAGCTTTTCGGCGTCGACGCCGTAGTAGGCCTGGGCCGCGGCCTGGATGCCGTACGCGTTGCGACCGTAGAAGTTGGTGTTCAGGTAGCCGGCCAGGATCTCGGGCTTCTTCATGCGCTGGTCGACCTTGAGGGAGATGATGAGCTCCCGGATCTTGCGCGTCGGCGACTGGTCCTGCGTCAGGTAGTAGTTCTTGACGTACTGCTGAGTGATCGTCGAGCCGCCGGCCGTGCCCTTGCCGCGGACCGTGTTGAACAGGCCCCGGGCCACGCCCATCACGTCGACGCCGCGGTCCTCGTAGAAGGACTTGTTCTCGATGGCGATGAACGCCGTGCGGACGTCCTCCGGAATCTTGTCGATCGGGAGGATCTCGCGGTTCATCTGACCGGTGCGGGCCATGATCGAGCCGTCGGAGTACCGGTAGGTGTTGCTCTGGAGCGTGGCGCTCTCGTTCGGGTCGGTGGGTTCGTTCACCAAGAAGTACAGGATGACCGCCGTGGCCATCAGGAGCAGCATCAGCCCGAGGAACGTCCCGAGGATCTTCTTCCACGTGAAGAAGCGACGTATGCCGGAGCGTTTGCCGCTGCTCCCCTTGTCCGTGGTGCCCTTCGCGCGTCCGCCCGGTGCACGTCGTGCACCGCGCTGCTGCTGTGCCTTACGCGCCTCTGCTCGGCCCATCGCTCCCGCTCCGCTCGATATCCCCCCGACGTCAGCTCAGAAAACTAACACCGCAGGCTGTGACAAAGGTTGACCAACCATGGCCAATACCGGTCAATTCGGACGTGAGAATCAGCACCCACACCACTGGAACCGACGCACATCAAGGCCGAAGGGTTGCCGCCCCGTGCGATCCCGAAGGAAAAGTGATATCACTTTGCTAGGCGGCTGGACCGGCCGCGACCACAGGAACGGGGACGGATCATGAGCAATGCGACGAGCGCAGAGGGTGCACCGGCCGGGGTACGCGAGTTCACCGCGCGCAGCGTGGGCGGCGGCCTGGCCCTGCTGCTCGGTCTGGCCGGCGTCGCGGCGGGGGCGGGTCTGGTCGCGACCGGCGCGGTGCTGACGGCCGTCGCCGCCAAGGCCTCGCTGATAGCCGGCGGCGTCCTGCTGGCCATAGCCGCCCTCATCGCGATGAGCGGGCTCAACACGGTCGCGCCGGGCGAGGCCCGGGTGGTGCAGTTGTTCGGCCGCTACCGGGGGACCATCCGCACGGACGGACTGCGCTGGGTCAACCCGCTGACCTCGCGGGAGAAGATCTCGACCCGGGTACGCAACCACGAGACGGCCGTCCTGAAGGTCAACGACGCCTACGGCAACCCGATCGAGCTGGCGGCGGTCGTGGTGTGGCGGGTCGAGGACACGGCGCGGGCCACCTTCGAGGTCGAGGACTTCACGGAGTTCGTCGAGACCCAGACCGAGGCGGCGGTCCGGCACATCGCGATCGAGTACCCGTACGACGCCCACGACGAGGGCGGCCTGTCGCTGCGCGGGAACGCCGAGGAGATCACCGAGAAGCTGGCCGTCGAACTGCACGCGCGGGTCGAGGCGGCCGGGGTGCACATCATCGAGTCCCGCTTCACGCATCTCGCGTACGCTCCGGAGATCGCCTCCGCGATGCTCCAGCGCCAGCAGGCGGGCGCGGTCGTGGCGGCCCGCAAGCAGATCGTGGAGGGCGCGGTCGGCATGGTCGAACTGGCCCTGACCCGTCTGCAGGAGGAGGAGATCGTGGACCTGGACCCGGAGCGCAAGGCCGCCATGGTCTCGAACCTGATGGTGGTCCTCTGCGGGGACCGCGCCGCGCAGCCGGTGCTCAACACGGGCACTCTTTACCAGTGACCTCACCCGAGGAAGGTGGCCGGGCGGGCCGGCAGCCGCGCAAACAGGTGCTGCTGCGGCTCGACCCGCAGGTGTACGACGCGCTGGCCCGCTGGGCGGGCGAGGAGCTGCGCAGCGCGAACGCGCAGATCGAGTTCCTGCTGCGGCGAGCCCTGTCCGAGGCGGGCCGCCTGCCGGGCGGGGCCGCCCCGATCCCGCCGCGCGGCCGCCCCCGCACCTCGCCCGACTCCTGACCGGCCTTCCCGGCCGACCTTACGGCCGACCGCCGAACCCCTGTCGGGTATGTCCGCGGGTCCGCGCCGCCCGCGGGCCCGCGCAGGTGGGCCCGGAACAGACGGTTCGGCCCAAGTTGGTTGCATGAGGGTCCCCCGAGCGGTGGCATCCTGCACGGCCGTCCTGATCGCGGGCGGGGTCCGTCCCCCCGGCGCGACGGCCATGGCACTCCAGGACCCGCCGCCCACGCCCTCGGCGACGGCGACCCTGCCCCGTCGGCCCTGAAGCCGATCGATCCGGCCACCTTCCAGGCCGCCGTCGACGGTGCGGCGAAGAAGCTCATGGTGCCCGGCACGGTGGTCCTGCTCCGCACCCCGCGGGGGACCTTCCGCGCGATCACCGGCACGACGCGACGGGGCACGGCCGAGCCGCCGGACAGCGGCGACCACACTACGCCCTGCTGGGCCTGGTCGCCGAGAAGGCCGGCGGCCGCCCCTTGGCCCAGCGGTTCCAGGACCGGCTGTTCGCCCCGCTCGGACTGAAGGAGACATCACTCCCGGGCATCCACGACCGGTCGCTGCCCGAGCCCTACTCACACGGCTACATGTACGGCGGAACGCAGTACGCGCTGGTCGACCGGCCGTACCCCGCCGCGATGAGCGAGGCGGCACGGACGGGGAAGCTCCAGCCCCTCGACTACACCCACCAGAACCCGTCCTACGCCACCGCCGCCGGAGGAGTCATCTCCACCGCGGACGACCTGGCCACGTGGATCACGGCACTGGTGACGGGCAAGGTCCTGAACGCCGCATCCCAGCAGCAGTGGCTCCGCAGGCCGAGGACCCGGCGGCCCCGGACGGCCAGAAGGACGGCTACGGCATCGCCCACCAGCGCTTCGCCCCGAACGCCGCGATGTACTACCACGGCGGTGAACTCCCGGGCTTCAACTCCTTCATCGGCCACGACCCGGACAGCGACGCCACCCTCGTGATCTGGACGAACCTGACCTTGTCCCCCGACGGCCGCACCACGGCCCAGGCCATGCTGCCCACCGTCCAACCAGATCTACGCCGGCCTCGCCCTCCCCACCCCCTAAGCCTCGCCCGACCCGCAGGGGCATGCCGAAGTGATCTCTACACCACGGGTATACACGGCGCGTATACACCGTGTGTATAGTCGGCGGCATGTCCATCGGTCACACACTTCTCGGCCTCCTTGAGGCCGGCCCACGCCATGGCTACGACCTCAAGCGCGCCTACGACGAGCGATTCGGCCACGACCGCCCCCTCGCCTACGGGCAGGTCTACTCGACCATGTCCCGCCTCCTCAAGAACGGCCTCGTCGAGGTCGACGGGATCGAGAGCGGCGGCGGCCCCGACCGCAAGCGGTACGCCATCACCGACGCCGGGATCACCGACGTCGGGTCCTGGCTCTCGCAGCCCGAGAAACCCGAGCCGTACCTCCACTCGACCCTCTACACCAAGGTCGTCCTCGCCCTGCTCACCGGCCGCAGCGCGGCCGATCTGCTGGACACGCAGCGCGCCGAACACCTGCGCCTCATGCGCATCCTGACCCAGCGCAAGCGGGGGGGCGACCTCGCCGACCAACTCGTCTGCGACCACGCCCTGTTCCACCTGGAGGCAGATCTGCGCTGGCTGGAACTCACCGCCGCCCGCCTCGGCCAGCTCTCCCAGGAGGTACGCCGATGACCCCGGCCGGTTCCCTGCTCACCGCCACGGACCTCCGCAAGGCGTACGGGCCCACCCTCGCGCTCGACGGCGCCCAGTTCTCCATCCACCCAGGTGAGATCGTCGCCGTCATGGGACCGTCCGGCTCGGGCAAGTCCACCCTGCTGCACTGCCTCGCGGGGATCGTCACGCCCGACTCCGGCTCCATCACGTACGCCGGGCGCGAGCTGTCCGCCATGAACGACGCCGAGCGCAGCACCCTGCGCCGCACCGAGTTCGGCTTCGTCTTCCAGTTCGGACAGCTCGTACCCGAGCTGACCTGCGTGGAGAACGTCGCCCTCCCGCTGCGCCTGACGGGCGTGAAGCGCAAGGAGGCCGAGCGGACCGCCCTGCACTGGATGGAGCAGCTCCAGGTGGACGACCTCGGCCACAAGCGGCCCGGAGAGGTCTCCGGCGGCCAGGGCCAGCGCGTGGCCGTCGCCCGCGCCCTGGTCACCCGGCCCCGAGTGATCTTCGCCGACGAGCCGACCGGCGCCCTCGACTCCCTCAACGGCGAACTCGTGATGCGACTGCTCGCCGAGGCCGCCCGGTCCGCCAACGCCGCCGTCGTCCTCGTGACGCACGAGGCCCGCGTGGCCGCGTACTCCGACCGCGAGATCGTCGTGCGCGACGGCAGGTCCCGCGACATGGAGCGCTTCGTATGAACACGATCCGGGAATGGGCCCGCGACCTCGGCATGGGCGCCCGCTTCGCCTTCGCCGGCGGCCGCGAGGGCTGGATCCGCACCCTGCTCACCGGCGTGGGCGTCGGCCTCGGCGTCGCCCTGCTGCTGATCAGCACGGCGATCCCCGGTGCGCTCGCGGCCCGCAACGAGCGTGGCGACGCCCGCAGCACGATGACCGCCACCGCCGAGCACCCCGGGCCGGACACACTGCTCATCGCACATGCCAACCAGACGTACCACCGGAAGGACATCGACGGGAGCCTGGTGAAGGCGGAGGGACCACAGGCCCCGGTGCCGCCGGGCCTGAAGAGGATCCCCGGCCCCGGCGAGTTGGCCGTGTCCCCCGCCTTGAAGGAGCTGCTGGCCGCCTCGGACGGCAAGCTGCTGCGCGAGCGCCTCGACGGACGCATCACCGAGACCATTGCCGACGCCGGCCTGACGGGCCCCGGCGAGCTGGTCTTCTACGCGGGCGACGACCGACTGCGAGTGGCGGCCGACACGATGGGCCGCGTCCAGCGGATCACCTCGTTCGGCTACGAGCGGGAGAGCGAACGGCTCAGCCCCGTCCTGCTGCTCCTGGTCGTCCTCACGTTCGTCGCCCTGCTGCTGCCGGTGGCCGTCTTCATCGCCGCCGCCGTGCGCTTCGGCGGTGAGCGCCGCGACCGCCGGCTCGCCGCGCTGCGCCTGGTCGGCGCCGACGGCCGGGCGGTGCGCCGCATCGCCGCGGGCGAGGCCCTGGCCGGGTCACTGGCCGGACTCGTACTGGGCACCGGCTTCTTCCTGATCGGGCGCCGACTCGTCGGCGGCTTCGACCTCCAGCAGCGCAGCGTCTTCCCCGCTGACCTCGATCCGACGGTGTGGCTGGCCGCTCTCGTCACGGTCGCGGTGCCGGCCGCGGCCGTCGCGGTCACCCTGTTCGCCCTGCGCGGCGTGGTGATCGAGCCGCTGGGTGTCGTACGCACGGCCCGGCCGAGCAAACGGCGCATCTGGTGGCGACTGCTGCTGCCGGTGGCCGGACTGGGCCTGCTCGCACCGATGACGGGCCGCGGCAACAACAGCGGGAACTTCAACCAGTGGCAGGTCAGCGGCGGTGTGGTGCTGCTCCTGGTCGCCATCACGGCGCTGCTGCCCTGGGTGCTGGAACGGTTCGTCGGCCGGATGCGCGGCGGCCCGGTCTCCTGGCAGCTGGCCGTGCGCCGGCTCCAGGTCAACAGCGGCGGCGCCGCCCGTCTCGTCAACGGCCTCGCCGTGGCGGTCGCGGGTGCCATCGCCCTGCAGATGCTGTTCGCGGGCGTCGAGGGCGACTTCACCGAGAAGACCGGACAGGACCCGTCCCGGGCCGCCGTCTCGATCCTGGTCGACCACGACTCCGAAGTCGACGTGGAACAGCTGGCGCAGCAGGTCGCCCGGTCCGAGGGCATCCTCAAGGCGGTGCCTCTGCGCTCCGTCGGCGCCGCCCACAAGGTTCCTGCGGACACCGGGCTCATCCACGTCACCGTCGGCAGCTGCGAGGCGCTGCGCGAGGTCGCCGCGCTGGACTCCTGCGAGGACGGCGACGTCTTCCTGGCCACCGGTGCCCCCGGTACCCCCGGCGTCGGCAAGGCCGGCAAGGCTGGCAAGGCCGGCAATTACGGTGGCACGGCCGAGCCCGGCGACAAGCTCTTCGTGGGCAACGTGAGGGGCTACGCGAGCCAGGCCAAGCCGGTCGAGTGGACCGTGCCCGCCGGCGCCCGCCCGGTCGCCAGCCGCCCCGACCCGGTCGGCACACTGCGCTCCGGCCTGCTGGTGACCCCGTCGGTCGCGCCCGGGGACACCAGCGAATTCGGCACGACCCAGATCTTCGTGCAGGCCGACGAGTCGGTGCCGGACGGACTGGAGCGGGCACGCACAGCCGCCTTCAAGGCGTCCCCCCTGTCCACCGCCATGACGCTCAGGACCACGAAGCAGGAAAGCGGCTACTCGGCGATCCGCACCGGGCTCTTCTTCGGGGCCACCGCCGTGCTGATCCTGATCGGTTCGAGCCTGCTGGTCTCCCAGCTGGAGCAGCTGCGCGAACGCAAGAAGCTGCTGTCGGCGCTGGTCGCCTTCGGCACCAAGCGCTCCACGCTGAGCCTGTCGGTGCTGTGGCAGACGGCCGTGCCGATCGGCCTGGGGCTGAGCCTGGCCGCCCTGTTCGGGGTGGGACTGGGCACCGTACTGATGCGGATGGCCGCGGCCCCGGTGCGGGTCGACTGGCTGTCGGTCGCGGCGATGACCGGCATCGGCGCGGGTGTGGTCGCCCTGGTGACCCTGCTCAGCCTGCCGCCACTGCTGCGCCTGATGCGCCCGGACGGCCTGCGCACCGAGTAGCCCCCCGTACGCCCGTTCCCCACGGCCCCGTCCGCTAGTCGGTGGGCCACACCGGGAGCGGGCGTACGGCTTCGCGCAGTGCGCCCGCGATCGCCCGGAACTCCTCCTGCCGGGCCGTCCCCGTACGCATGGCCAGCGCGATCCGCCGGGACGGGGCGGGTTCGGCGAAGTACCCGGTGGCCAGGTACTCGTTGCGGGCGGTCTCCAGCCGCAGCGCGGTACGCGGCAGCAGCGTCACGCCCAGACCCCCGGCGACCAGCTGTACGAGGGTGGACAGCCCGGCGGCGGTCGTGGTGACGTCCGCCCCGTCGGTGCGCCCGGCCTCGCGGCAGATGTCCAGGGCCTGGTCGCGCAGGCAGTGCCCCTCGTCGAGCAACAGCAGTTGCAGGCCGCGCAGTTCCTCGCGCGGGATGTCCTTGCGACCGGCCAGCGGATGCTCCCGCGGCGCCAGGAGGACGAAGTCCTCGTCGAAGACGGGCAGTTCGGTGACCCCGGGGACGCCGAGCGGCACCGCGAGCAGCAGCAGGTCCAGCCGCCCGCCGGACAGCCCCTCCAGCAGCGAGGCCGTCTGCTCCTCGTGCACCTGGAGGTCCATCCGCGGATAGCGCCGGTGGAACAGCCCGAGCACGGTCGGCAGCAGGTACGGCGCCACCGTGGGGATCACCCCGAGCCGCAGCGTCCCGGTGAAGGGGGCCCGTACGGCCTCGGCTTCCTCCAGCAGCCCACCCATGGCGTCGAGCACCACCCGCGCCCGCCCCGCGATCCGCTCCCCGGCCGGGGACAGCAGCACCTTGCGCGTGGTGCGCTCCAGCAGCTGCACGCCGAGCGCCTCCTCCAGCGCGGACACGGCTCCGGACAGCGCGGGCTGGCTCATCCCGATGGCCGCGGCGGCGTCCCGGAAGTGCAGGTGCTCGGCGACGGCCGCGAAGGCCCGCAACTGAGCGAGGGTCGGTTGCTTCGCTCCCCTATTACCCACAGCCACTGATAGGTACCTCCGATCACCTGACACAAGACTAGCTATTTCCGTAATCAATGCAGCTGTGCCAGCATGTGAGATCCGTCCAACCCTCTCGGAAAACCCCCAAAAGGGGCAATTTCCTGTCTGCAAGGAGAGCACGTGCTCACTGTCGGCGACCAGTTCCCCACGTACGACCTGACCGCTTGTGTCTCGCTCGAAGCCGGATCCGAGTTCGCGCAGATCGACCACAAGACGTACGAGGGCAAGTGGAAGGTCGTCTTCGCCTGGCCTCTCGACTTCACCTTCGTGTGCCCGACGGAGATCGCCGCCTTCGGCAAGCTGAACGAGGAGTTCGCCGACCGCGACGCCCAGATCCTCGGCTTCTCGCTCGACTCCGAGTACGTCCACCACGCCTGGCGCAAGGACCACGCCGACCTGCGTGACCTGCCCTTCCCGATGATGTCCGACATCAAGCGCGAGCTCTCCACCGACCTCGGCATCCTCGGCCAGGACGGCCTGCCGATGCGTGCCGTCTTCATCGTGGACCCGAACAACGAGATCCAGTTCTCGATGGTGACCGCCGGTTCCGTGGGCCGTAACCCCAAGGAGGTCCTGCGGGTCCTCGACGCCCTGCAGACCGACGAGCTGTGCCCCTGCAACTGGAACAAGGGCGACAGCACCATCGACGCCGGCGCGCTGCTGGCCGGTGAGTGACGGATGTCCCTCGACTCGCTGAAGGCCGCCATACCGGACTTCGCCAAGGACCTGAAGCTGAACCTCGGCTCGGTCATCGGCAACAGCGACCTCCCGCAGCAGCAGCTGTGGGGCACGGTCCTGTCCTGCGCGATCGCCGCCCGCTCCCCGCGCGTCCTGCGTGAGCTGGAACCCGAGGCGAAGGCGAACCTGTCCGCGGAGGCGTACACCGCCGCCAAGTCCGCCGCCGCGGTCATGGCGATGAACAACGTCTTCTACCGCACCCGGCACCTGCTCTCCGACCCGGAGTACGGCACCCTGCGCGCCGGCCTGCGGATGAACGTCATCGGCAACCCGGGCGTGGAGAAGGTCGACTTCGAGCTGTGGTCGCTCGCGGTCTCCGCGATCAACGGCTGCGGCCAGTGCCTCGACTCGCACGAGCAGGTCCTGCGCAAGGCCGGTGTCGACCGGGAGACGGTCCAGGAGGCCTTCAAGATCGCCTCGGTGATCCAGGCCGTGGCCGTCACGCTCGACGCCGAGGCGGCCCTCGCCGCCGAATAGCAGCGGCCGTACGGCGAACAGGGGCCCCGCGGCCGGGAACGGCCGCGGGGCCCCTGTCGTTCACCTCTTCAGCGTGGCCATCAGCGTGCGCACGTCCTCGATCATCGCCGCCTTGACGGCGTCCTCGTCCGGTGCGGGCGTGTCCTGCTCCCCGTACCAGCTGATCGTGAGCGTGAAGACCGCGCCGCCGTCCAGCACTTGGATCCGGTTCCCCCTGACCGAACGGCTGATCAGTGCCCGCTCGCCGAGCCCGGGCACCTGCTCCGCGCCCGCCGTCTCGTCCCAGACGTTCGACAGGGACTCGGGAGCGGCACCGAACTCCTCGCGCGGGTCCGTCTTCTTGTGCAACTGGACCAGCGCCTCGGCCCCGTACCTCATGCTGTCTTCGGTGGGATACGTGTTGTACATGCAGTACGACCAGTCCATCGCGGGGTGCTCGCCGCGGCGCGGGACGTCACCGCTGAGTTTCGTGGTGGCCCTGGCGACCGCGCTCAGCGGCGCCTCCTTGCAGAGGTCCTCCGCGTGCCGGTACGCGACCTCCGGCGCGCTGCTGAATCGATCCTGCGACACGGCCAGCGTCCCGGCCCACACCATCGAGGCCAGCAGCGCCCCGCCCAGCGCCCACTGCCACGGCCGCGCGGGCCGTCGTAAGGGCTCCTCCGGCGCGTCCGGCTGCGCCTGCCCGGCGGGCGGGGCGGCGGCCCCCCACTCCCCGTCGAACTCGGGCTCGCCGATCACCGCTGTCCCGGGTCGGCCTGGCCCAGGGCGGTCGCCCCGTGCGGCGAGGGGCCGACCGAGGTGGCGTCGTGCAGGAGTTGCTCGCGCGAGTACGCCCTCAGGTAGCCCACCACCGTGTTGGTGACCGCGACCAGCGGTACGGCGACGACCGCTCCGCCGATGCCCGCGATCATCCCGCCGGCCGCCACGGCGAGCACCACCGCGAGCGGGTGCACCCGCACCGCCCGGCCCAGGATGAAGGGCTGGAGCACGTGCCCCTCGATCTGCTGCACGGCCAGCACCACGAGCAGCACCATCAGCGCGGTGAACACGCCCTGGGTCACGAGCGACACGACCACCGCGAGTGCGCCCGAGACCACCGCGCCCACGAGCGGGATGAAGGCGAACAGGAAGATGAAGACGGCCAGCGGCACGGCCATCGGCACGTTGAGGAAGTAGAGGCCGAGGCCGATGAAGGTGGCGTCGATGAGCGCGACGAGTACGGTGCCGCGTACGTACGCGGTCAGCGTGCGCCATGCGCGCGGACCGGCTCCCGCAACTCCGGGCCGGGCGGTGGCCGGGACGAGACCGAGCGTCCACTCCCAGATGCGCTTGCCGTCGTAGAGCAGGAACAGCGTCGAGAACATCGCGAGCAGCATCCCGGTCAGGACCTCGACGAGCACCGTCACGCCTTGCAGGCCGGCGGAGGTGATCTGCTCGGTGTTGGTGCCGATGGTCTCGCTGAGGTTCTTCGCGATGTCGGTGATCTGCTTCTCGGTCACGTGGAACGGACTGTCCAGTGCCCAGAGTTTGAGTTCGTTGATTCCGTCGCGGACCCGGGCGGACAGGTCGTCGAGGTTCTCCATGACCTGCCAGACCACGAACCAGCCGACCAGCCCGATGACCACGAAGCCGAGGATCGCGGTGACGGCGGTGGCGAGGCCGCGCGGCAGGCCGAGGCGGCGCAGCCGGACCACGAAGGGCTGGAGGAGCGCGGTGACCAGCATGGCGGCGGCGAAGGCGAGGACGACCAGGCGGACTTCGCTGATCACCTTCATCAGCACCCAGAGCATCCCGGCCAGGAGCAGCAGCCGCCAGCTGACCTCGGCGGCCACCCGCATGCCCCACGGGACCACGGTCACCGGGTCGGGGCGTTCGGGGACCGCCGGGACGACGACGCCGGGAGCGGCGGATCCCGGCGCCGTGGCGGCCTGCGCCAGGTCGGGCGCGCCGGGGAGCGGCAGAACGCCCCTGGTCTCGGCCTCGACCTCGGCCCGCCGTTCGTCGAGCCGCGCCTCCATCCGGTTCAGCCTGCTCCCGAGCCGGCCGAGCCAGCCTGCCCTCTTCGACATGTCGTTCCCTTCCCCCCGCCTTGGTCACACCTCGAAAGACCGTACACGCGAGGAGCCCCGCGCCGTAGGACGGTGCGGGGCTCTGCGAGGTTGAGCGGGGGTGCGGCGGGGACTGCCGGTCGGCTGCCGCCGCCCGGTGACTAGTACCAGCCGTTGGCCTGGTGGAAGCTCCAGGCTCCGCACGGGCTGCCGTACCGGTCGTTCATGTAGTTCAGGCCCCACTTGATCTGCGTGGCGGGGTTGGTGCGCCAGTCGGCACCGGCCGAGGCCATCTTCGAGCCCGGGAGCGCCTGGACGAGACCGTAGGCGCCCGAGGACGAGTTGACGGCCTTGTAGTTCCAGGTGGATTCCTGGTTGATGATGTTCGAGAAGCACTGGAACTGGCCGGAGGGCACCATCTGCTGGGCGATGGCCTTGACCTGCGCGACCGTGTAGGAGCTCTGGACCGCGAAGTCGCCGGCGTCGCGGGCGGCGGAGCGGCTGGCGACCTGCTCCTTCTCCTCGCGTTCCCGCTTGGCCTTGGCGTCCGCCTCCGCCTTGGCCTTCTCCGCTTCCGCCTTCTTGGACTTGGCGTCCTCGGCGGCCTGGAGACGGGCTGCCTCCTCGGCCGAGCGCTTGGCGTCGGCGTCGGCGGCGTGGGCGATGGCGTCGGCCTGCTGGGTCAGGGACCCGCTCTGGACCTCCGCCTGGTCGCCGACCGGGATGTCAGTGAGGAGAGTCGCGCCGGACGCTGTCGTTTCGAGATCGTTCGTGGGGTCGCCAGTGGCAACGCCAACGACTGCGCCGACGGTGGTGACCGCGGTGGCCGAAGCCACTGCGAACCCCCGGACCGAGATCCGGCTCACATGATGTCCTTCCAGCAACGTCCGCAGTGACCGCGCGGGCGCGAGAGTGCCCCTCGACACTGGCCTCCGTGGTTCTGCGGTCACTGGAGACGCGGGCCCGTGGCAGCTCCCTTACGGGGGCTGCACGTGAAACTCCGGGCGGCATACGGCGATCGGCTGTGGAGTTGTGGTGCTGCGCGTACCTCACGGGTGGTACCGGAGATACAACTGTGCCGTATGCGGGGCCTGACGGAAAACAGACTCTGCCGGACCTCGGCGCCGCAAGGCAATTCTGCGTTGCGTGGGAAAGGTCACACCTGGGATGACCCTGTTGTTTTGACGAAAGGGCTGTGCAGCACGACGCCGCCCGGCTAGGCTCTCGGGCCTTTGCCGGGCGGCGCCAACTCACCTTCCCGCTATGGGGGTTTTGCCCCTCTCCGTGCGCTACAGCGATTCGAGCATCTCGGTGACGAGTGCGGCGATCGGGGAGCGCTCGGAGCGGTTCAGCGTGACGTGCGCGAAGAGCGGATGCCCCTTCAGCTTCTCAACGACGGCGACGACTCCGTCGTACCGGCCGACCCGCAGATTGTCCCGCTGGGCCACGTCGTGGGTCAGAACGACCCGCGAATTCGCCCCGATCCGGGACAGAACGGTCAGCAGGACGTTCCGCTCCAGCGACTGGGCCTCGTCCACGATCACGAAGGCGTCGTGCAACGAGCGTCCGCGGATGTGCGTGAGCGGCAGGACCTCCAGCATCCCGCGGTTCAGCACCTCCTCGATGACCTCGCGCCCGGCGACCGCCGAGAGGGTGTCGAAGACCGCCTGCGCCCAGGGGCTCATCTTCTCGGAGGCGTCCCCGGGCAGGTAGCCGAGGTCCTGGCCGCCCACCGCGTACAGCGGCCGGAAGACCATCACCTTCTGGTGCTGGCGCCGCTCCAGTACGGCCTCCAGGCCCGCGCAGAGCGCCAGCGCCGACTTTCCGGTGCCGGCCCGGCCGCCCATCGAGATGATCCCGATCTCGGGGTCGAGGAGGAGGTCCAGGGCGATGCGCTGCTCGGCGCTGCGGCCGTGCAGCCCGAAGGCCTCGCGGTCACCCCGCACGAGCTTCACGTTGCCGTCCGCCGTGACCCGGCCCAGCGCCTTGCCGCGCTCGGACTGCAGGACCAGCCCGGTGTGCACGGGCAGCTCGGCGGCCTCCGGGACGTAGAGCCGGTCCTCCGAGTAGAGGAGGTCCACCTGTTCCCCGGAGAGCGCGAGTTCGCTCATGCCGGTCCAGCCGGCGTCCGTGATGGCGAGCTCCGCCCGGTACTCCTCGGCCAGCAGACCCACGGAGGAGGCCTTGATGCGCAGCGGGAGATCCTTCGAGACCACCGTGACGTCGTAGCCCTCGGCCTGGAGATTGCGGGCGACCGCGAGGATCCGAGAGTCGTTGTCCCCCAGTCGGAAGCCGGCGGGCAGGACACCCGGGTCGGAGTGGTTGAGCTCGACACGCAGGGTGCCGCCCAGATCGCCCAGCGGGATGGGGGCGTCGAGGCGTCCGTTCCGGACCCGGAAGTCGTCGAGCAGGCGCAGGGCCTGGCGCGCGAAGTATCCGAGTTCGGGATGGTGCCTCTTTGCCTCCAGCTCGGTGATCACCACGATCGGCAGCACGACCTCGTGCTCGTCGAAGCGGGTGATCGCGTTGGGGTCTGCCAGCAGGACGCTGGTGTCGAGGACGTAGGTCCGCCTGTCGGGCAGGCGGCGCTTTGTGCTGGTCACCACGGAAGGACGTACCCCCTCGGAAGAGGTCGGGCCATGAAGACCGGACCGGTCATCGGCACCCATGCCGGGGCCGATTTCCGGCCCTCCCACTTCGTCCGTGCGAACCGCACGTGCGTCCTGGTGCAAAGGGCCTCCCGGGCGGACGACCCCATGCCGTCCGCTGAGACTCGACACCCGTGGATCGGGCGTCGACCTGAAAGGGGTATTCCCAGATCAGGCCAGGCCATGCCATGGCATATGACGGACGCTCTGTGAATCCCAGGTGAAGGCTTGGGATGCAGGGGGCGGCGGTGACCGAGGGGGCGCCGGAGGACACCCCGGGTGAATCGGGATGAATCAGGTGCCGTAGCGCCGGTGGCGTGCGGCGTAGTCGCGCAGGGCCCGGAGGAAGTCGACCTTGCGGAAGGCCGGCCAGAAGACCTCGCAGAAGTAGTACTCGGAGTGGGCGCTCTGCCACAGCATGAATCCGGACAGCCGCTGCTCGCCGCTGGTGCGGATCACGAGGTCCGGGTCGGGCTGGCCGCGCGTGTAGAGGTGCTCGGCGATGTGGTCGATGTCCAGGATCTCCGCGAGCTCCTCGAAGGAGGTGCCCTTCTGCGCGTGCTCCAGGAGCAGCGAGCGGACCGCGTCGGCGATCTCCTGGCGGCCGCCGTAGCCGACGGCGACATTGACGAGTATCCCGTCGATGTCGTGCGTGGCCTGCTCGGCCTCCTTCAGCACGGTCTGCGTCTGGGCGGGCAGGATGTCGAGGTTCCCGACGTGGTGGACACGCCAGCGGCCGTCCGCGGCGAGGCCCCGCACGGTGTTCTCGATGATGTTGAGCAGCGGGCGGAGCTCGACCTCCGGCCGGTCCAGGTTGTCCGTGGAGAGCATCCACAGGGTGACGACCTCGACGTCGGTCTCGGTGCACCAGCCCAGCATCTCGGAGATCTTGTCGGCCCCGGCCTGGTGGCCCTGTTCCGTCGTACCTCCGGACGCCTTCGCCCAGCGCCGGTTCCCGTCCAGGATGACGCCGATGTGCTTGGGCGCCGCGTCATGGTCGAGGCGGCCTTCCACCCGGCGTGCGTAGAGCCTGTACACCAGGTCGCGCAGCTTCACGATCTTCCAGCCCCTCCGTGCAATGCCCCCGTGCGAATTGCGGTCTCCCCCGAGGCGGCCACATTACTGCGCGGCGAGAGGGGGTACCCAACTCGGTCTGTCACAACTCCGTGATAGGGAGGACAACGTGACTGATACCAATCCCTATCGGGCAGAGCTCTCGCGTTACGACTCCATGCAGTACCGGCGCACCGGCCACAGCGGCCTCAAGCTCCCCGCCGTCTCCCTCGGCCTCTGGCACAACTTCGGCGACGACAAGTCGCTGGAGTCCCAGCGGGCGATCCTTCGCCGGGCCTTCGACCTCGGCATCACCCACTTCGACCTGGCGAACAACTACGGTCCGCCGCCCGGCTCGGCCGAGCTGAACTTCGGCAAGATCTTTTCGCAGGACTTCGCGTCCTACCGCGACGAGCTGATCCTGTCGACCAAGGCCGGCTACCTGATGCACCCGGGGCCGTACGGCGAATGGGGCAGCCGGAAGTACCTCCTCAGCTCGCTGGACGCCTCGCTGAAGCGGATGGGCGTGGACTACGTCGACGTCTTCTACTCGCACCGCTTCGACCCGGAGACCCCGCTGGAGGAGACGATGGGCGCCCTGGCGTCCGCCGTCCAGCAGGGCAAGGCGCTCTACGTCGGCGTCTCCTCGTACACCGCGGAGCAGACGGCCGAGGCGGTACGGATCCTGCGCGGGATGGGGGTGCGTCCGCTGATCCACCAGCCCTCGTACTCCATGATCAACCGCTGGACGGAGGAGGACGCGCTGCTGGACACCCTGGAGGACGCCGGCATGGGCTGCATCTCCTTCGCGCCGCTGGCGCAGGGGCTGCTGACGGGCAAGTACCTCAAGGAGATCCCGGCGGGCTCACGGGCCACGCAGGGCAAGTCCCTCGATCCGGGCATGCTCTCGGACGAGGTGCTCCGCCGGCTGAACGGGCTGAACGGCATCGCCGCACGGCGCGGTCAGTCGCTGGCGCAGCTGGCGCTGAAGTGGGTGCTCCGCGACGACCGGATGACCTCGGCCCTGATCGGCGCGTCGAGCGTGAAGCAGCTGGAGGAGAACGTGGCCGCACTGGGCGGAGATCCGCTCTCCGAGGCCGAGTTGAAGGAGATCGACTCCTTCGCGGTGTCCACCCCCGGCACCAATCTCTGGGCCCAGCGCGGCTGACCTGCGCATTTGTCCGAAGGGTGCGGAGAACAAAAAACGGGCCGGTCCGTGGGGGGGATACGGACCGGCCCGAGGGGGGGGTTCCACCATAACCCTTCGTAAAGCGTTATGCGTGCATTGCCGCGACACGATTACGCTCCGAAACCACCCAGCAGCACTCCGGTGAGTGCTCCGGCCGCCATGAAGGGGCCGAAGGCGAAGCTCTGCTTGCGGGTCGCGGGGCCGCGCAGCACAAGGGACAGGCCGTACAGGGCCCCGTAGAGGAGGCCCAGGAAGGCCCCGGCGGCCCATACCCCCCACCCGTACCACCCAAGAGCGACCCCCAGCGAGAGCGCCAGCTTGACGTCGCCGAAGCCCATCCCGCCGGGGTTGATCAGGAACAGCACGAGGTACCCGGCGGCGAGCAGGCCGCCGCCGAGCAGCGCGCGCTGCCAGTCGCCTCCGGCGCGGGGCAGGAGGGCGGCCGACCCGAGCCCGGCGGCGACCGCGGCGGCGAGCGGCAGCGTCAGTACGTCGGGGAGCCGGTGCACGGCGCGGTCGACGAGGGCGAGCAGCACGAGCGCCGGGGCGAGGCCGACGTAGGCCACGGCCTCGGGGCGGGCGCCGACGGCCGCTCCCAGGGCGGCGCAGACCGCCCCGGTGAGGGCGGCGAGGGGGGCGGCGTGCCGGCCGTACGCGTGGCGCGCGGTGAACCGGCAGCGGGCCGGGCCGAGCCAGCCGGGCAGCGCGTGCCCCTCCGGGCAGCGCTCGCGCCAGGGTTCCCCCGGCTCGACGGAGAGCCGGTAGGCGGCGCGCGGCAGCAGCAGCCCGGCGGCGGTCCCGTACACGGCGGCGAGAACGATCACGATGACGCCCATCCGGCGACGGTAGGGCCGGACGGTGGTCGCGGCAAAGCCCTGGCACTGCCCCGGCATTGCCCCGGCGGGGCCTGGGCGGGGCCCGGGTCAGCCCTTAGGCTGCCGCCATGGCGAACTGGCGGGACGGCGAGGGCTTCCTCGGGGTCGGGGCGGTGACGGTTCCGCTGGAGGTCGCCGCCTCGTACGGGGCCCGGACGCGGGGGCTGCTCGGACGGGACGGGATCGACGGGGCCATGCTGCTCACCCCGGCGGCGAGCGTGCACACCTTCCGGATGCGGTTCGCCATCGACGTGGCGTACCTCGGCAGGGACCTCGACGTGCTCGCCGTCGTCACGATGGCCCCCGGACGCCTCGGGCTGCCCCGGCTCCGGTCGCGGCACGTCCTGGAGGCCGAAGCCGGGGCGATGGCCGGGTGGGGGCTGCGGGTCGGGACCACCGTGAACCTGGACGTACCCGGGCGTCTCACGCGCGAGTAGGCGGGGCCCCGCACCGGCGGTAGGTTGGGGCGGTTGAGCTGGGGTGTCAGGGGAGCGGCATGACGGAGAACGCGCACATCAAGGCGCTGGAGCAGATCATGCCGGCGACGCACGGCGCCGACGAGGACATCGACTGGCAGGCGGCCGAGGCGGCCTGGGGCACCCGGTTCCCGGCGGATTTCGTGGCCTTCATGGGCCGTTTCGGCGCCGGGTCCATCAACGGCGAGGCGAGCATCCTGCTCCCGCTCCCCAAGCCGGGCCTCCAGTGGGACCCGGCCGAGATGGCCGAGGAGACCGACAACGCCCGCCAGACCTGGGAGGCGGAGGGCGGCCGGTCCGCCTTCGACGTGGACCCGGAGTCGATCATCGCCTGGGGCGTGACCGGCGGGTCCGACATTCTGTGCTGGCTCACCTCCGACCCCGACCCGGACCGGTGGCCGGTTCTGGTGTGCGGACGGCACACCGCCGACTCGTTCGCGGTGTACCCGTACGGAATGGCCGAATTCCTCCACCGGCTCTGCTCCGACGAGTTCGACGTGAGCCCGGTCAGCATCACCTTCTGGGACGGCGGCCACCTCAGCTTCGTCCACTGGCGCAAGGCCCAGCGCCGATGGCAGGAGGGCCGCAACCCCGAGACGGGCGAGCCCGACCCGTACGCGGGCGAGTTCGCCGACTAGCCGACCGGTACACGCCAGACCCCCCGAGAGCCCGTTCCGCGACCGGAAACGGGCTTTTCGGCATGTCTACGCGCGTCCGGCTTGTCGATCACATATCGGAAAACACCAGCCGGAAAAGCCGCAGTTGGAGTATTGCCCACAAGTGCGGCCCCAATGGAATCAATCACCCTTCCTCGGGAGAGAATTCCGGCCAACGGGCCATGGATGGACACCCCGCCCGGAGCAACTCATAAGTAATAACGGGATCCAAAAGAAAATCAGGGGAATACACCCGTGCGACGAAGAATCTTCGGCGCGGCCTCCACCACGGTCGTGCTCGGTCTGCTGATACCTCTGGCCGGATGCGGCGGTTCCGGAGACAGTGCAGGTGGCGACGGCACGCTGCACATCATCGCCGCGGAATACGGCGATAGTCCGGCCACCAGCTCGAAGGCTTTCTGGGACAAGGTGACGGACGATTTCACCTCCGCCCACCCCGGCATCAAGGTCGAGGTCAAGCTCCTTCCGTGGGCCGACATCGACCGTGAGGTCTCCCGTATGGTCAAGGCCGGGAAAGCGCCGGACATGGCCCTCATGGGCGCGTACTCGGACTTCGCGGCGCAAGGCAAGCTCTATGCCGCGGACGAACTGCTGTCGGTCAGCGCCGAGGCGAACTTCCTCCAGCCGCTCGCCGAGGCCGGCACCGTCGGCAACACCCTCTACGGCCTGCCCTTCGTGGCGAGCAGCCGCCTACTCTTCTACAACGAGGCGCTGTTCAAGCAGGCCGGCGTCAGCACTCCGCCCAAGACCTGGTCGGACCTCAAGTCCGCGGCGGGCAAGCTCAAGGACAAGGGCGTGAAGTTCCCGTACGCCCTGCCCCTGGGCCCCGAGGAGGCGCACGCCGAGGCGATGATCTGGGAGCTGAGCAACGGCGGCGGCTACGCCGACAGCAGCGGCAACTACAGCCTGGCCTCCGACCAGAACGTCAACACTTGGAACTGGGTCAAGAACCAGCTGGTCGCCCCCGGGCTCACCGGCCCGACCCCGCCCTCCCAGCTCAACCGCGCCGACGCCTTCGCCGCCTTCCTGAAGGGCGAGGTCGGCATGCTCAACGGCTACCCCTCGCTCCTCCACGAGGCGCGCGCCAAGGGCATCGGCGTCGGCGCCGTCACCATGCCGGTCTCGGACACCCTCGGCTCCGGGGAGAGCCCGCCGACCGTGGGCGTGGCCGACTGGATGATGGCCTTCAGACAGAACGGCAAGCGTGCCGAGATCGGCAAGTTCCTGGAGTTCCTCTACCAGGACAAGAACCTGTCGGACTTCGCCAACCGCTACCACCTGCTGCCCTCCACCGTCACCGCCTCGCGCCCCCAGGCCGGCGGCGGCCTCGACAAGAACGACCAGCAGTTCCTGACCGCGCTCTACGGCGCCCAGCTCTACCCGGTGAACGACCCGTCCTGGGTGACGGTCAGCGACACCATCAAGCGCAACATCGGACGAGCGGTGGAACCGACCGGAGACGCCAAGGGCGTCCTTGAGGGCATCGCCGCCAAGGCGAACGAGGCCTCCAAGAAGCACTGACGAACACCAGAACACCGAAGTTCCCCCGCGACACGGGACCTTCTCCCCGTGCCGCAGCCCACCCCATGCGGCACCATGGCCACTGCGGCTCTCGATCCAAGGCCGCCGGCCCAGTCGCCCGCCGAGCACCCACAAGGTGCGCGGGGCGGCCGGCCTCGACTCCGCCTCCGGCGCCCCCGTCGCGCAGCCGCCATGGCCGCGCTGACTGCCTCTAGTGCCCCTGCTGACCTTGCTTCCCGTGGTCCGCGGAGAACGCCGTCCGGTGCTGCTCGCAGCTGGAGTCCCAGTGCAAGGTGCCCGTGAGCGTCCCGTAGCCGGAGCGCGTCACCGACCACTCCACCGTGTACTCCCCGGTGTCGCACGCGATCCGCTCGCCGCCCGCGATCCTCTCCCGCCCCGTCGCCGGCTTCCCGGCCAGCTCCTTTCGCACCTCTCCCGCCTTGGCGCCCTTGGCGCTGCGCAGCACGGCGTGCACGACGATCGGGTGCGTGCCCTCCTTGGTCGTCATCGCCTTCTTCACGAGCGTCGAGTCCGACACCGACCAGGCGAACTCGTACGAGGGCTGCCACGCGAGCGTCTTGAGGTCGGGTACCCGCCGCTCGTAGCCCGGGGCCGCGGCGGGGCCCGGGCGGGTGACCGTCCTGTACATGATTCCGGGGTGGAAGCGCAGCTGCCCCTCCACCTTGTGCATCTCGTCCTCGGTCCACATCGACTTCATGGTGTTCTCGCCGCCTGCCGGGTCCTGGAGGTACGCCGTGCCCTCCGCGGCGGTGGCCGCCCGGCCGAGGGCGGGAGCGAGGGCCGCGGCGGTGGTCACGAGGGCGAGGGCGGCGATGCGGGTGCGCTTCATGCCCGGTCCAACGGGGCCCCGCGGCGGGCCGGAACGACGGCGGATGTGCTTTCACCCGTACGGGAGGCCCGGCCGTACCGCTTCGCGCTGGGCTTCGCGCGGCAGCCCGCGGTGGGCCCGGAGGCCTTCGGGCACAGCGGCGCGGCGGGGGCCCAGAGCTTCGCGGACCCGGTCACGGGCATCGCCTTCGGGTACACGCGCCGCCGTTACGCCTTCCCGGGCGGAGCGGCGCCGGAGAACGAGCGCCTGACGGCGGCGGTGCTGGGGGTGGCGCGGGGGCTGTGATTCAGGCCTGGCCGGTCTCGAAGCGGCTGATCTTCCCGCCGGGGGTGACGTCGAAGCGCCATGCGGTGCGCATCTCGCCCCAGGTGTCGTTGCGGTAGGAGACGATGAGGGAGTGGCCGCCGTCGGACTCCTTCTGGACGTCCATGTGGCCGCCGGAGTCGAAGATCTCCCGGTCGATCCACTCGCGGAGGTCGCGGTCCGAGCCGTCGTCGGACATGGTCGCGTCGGGGGTCAGCAGGGCGAGGAAGGCGTCCTTGTCGTGCGCGTTGACGGCGGTGACGAAGGCGCCGACGGCGGGGTCGGAGAGTTTTCCGGGGCTGATGGTCACGGGGGCCTCCTGGCCGGGGCTGGGTCGGACTGGTCGGGCGTACGTTCGTACGCGCGTGACCAGGGAACACCCCGGGGCGCTCGGGGTCGTCGACCCTCACCCGTTCGCCGCCGGACGGCGTGTCAGCCCGCCCCGTCAGGATGGTTCGGTGGTCTCGGGGGCGGTGCGGACCGGGAAGCCGGTCGGCCGGCCCTGTTCCTTCAGCCAGGCCAGCACCTGGTCGAGCGCCTCGACGGTCTGCGCGCGGTTGCCGCCCCCGTCGTGGAAGAGGACCGTCGGGCCGTTGCCGATCTCGCGCTTCACGGCGTCGACGACGGCGGCCGTCCCCGGTTTGCCGAAGTCCTTGGTGTCGACGTTCCAGCCGAGCGGGCGCATGCCGTTCGCTGCGGCCAGGCGGCGGCTGTCGGGGGTGAAGGCGCCGCCGGGGGCGCGGTAGTACTCGACCTTCGCTCCGCCGCCCGCGGCTTCCTCGATCAGCCGCTTCGCGTCGAGGATCTGCTGTTCCTGGTAGGCGACGGGCTTCTTGTCCATGGCTGTGTCGTGGTCCATGGTGTGGTCGCAGAGCCGGTGGCCGGCCGCGACGACCTTCTTGACGAGGCCGGGGTGGGCCTTGGCCTGCGGCCCGATCATGCAGAAGGTGGCCTTCACGTCGTACTTCTCCAGTACGTCGAGGACCTTCGGGGTCCACCGGGGGTCGGGGCCGTCGTCGATGGTGATGTTGACCGCGTTCCCGCCGCTCTCCGACGCGTGGGCTATGCCCTCGGGTATCCGCTCCGGTTGCTGCTGCGGCCCGCGCGCCGCGCCGTCGGCGTCGTGCTGGCGCGACGCGTTCGAGCCGGGCGTCTGGTGTCCCGACTCCACCAGCGTCGCCACTCCCCAGATCGTCGCCGCGACGGCGACGGCCGACGCCGCGACGGCTGCGCGGGCCCGGATGCCCTTCTCGTTGACGCGCGCCAAGAACCCCATGTCCACTCCCCATCCGCATGTGAGCGTTCTGTGGATCAGGACGTGCGCCGCCGCCGGGGGGTTCCAGCCAATTAGCCGGTAAATTCCATGTAATAGGACTTTGGCCCCGAGTTGCCGGAGTTGGCAGAGTTACGCAAAGTACGGGAGTTACGGGAGTTGCCGAACTGACCGCACCGGCGGCGCGGTTGACGCGTGCACAGAAAAGACCCGGCCCCGGTGGATCCGTTCATCCACCGGGGCCGGGCCGTTGTGCGCCGTGCGTGCGCCGTTCATCGAGTGCGTCAGTGCGCGAGGGACTCCTGCGGAGCCGGAGCGGACTTGCCGCCCTCCGCGCCGCCGGCCGGGGCCGGGCCCGCGCCCCGCAGCGGGACCTCCTTGACGAACCAGGCAGCCGCGAAGCCCAGTACGGCGATGGCCGCGCCGAGCAGGAACGCGGAGTGCGTACCCGCGGCCACCGCGTGCTGGTAGGCGTCGCGTACGGCCTCCGGCAGCTTGGCCAGGCTCGCCGCGTCCAGCTGGGCGGAGCCCGCGGCGCCCGCGGCCTCGGGACCCAGGCGGTCGGACATGGTGTCCGTGACCCGGGAGGTGAAGAGCGAGCCCATCAGCGCCACGCCGAAGGAGCCGCCGAGCGTACGGAAGAGGGTCGCCGAGGAGGACGCGACGCCCATGTCCTTCATCTCGACGCTGTTCTGCGCGACCAGCATGGTGATCTGCATCAGGAAACCGAGCCCGGCGCCGAGGACGGCCATGTACACGCCGGAGACGAGGCGCGAGGTGCCGGTGTCCATCGTCGCGAGCAGGAAGAGCCCGACGACCATGAGCGCGCCGCCGACGATCGGGAAGATCTTGTACTTGCCGCTGTTGGTGGTGATGCGGCCCGAGATCAGCGAGACGACCATCATCGAGAGCAGCATGGGCAGCAGGAGCAGACCCGAGTTGGTGGCGGAGGCGCCCTGGACCGCCTGCTGGAACAGCGGGAGGTAGAGCACGCCGCCGAACATCGCGAAGCCGACGAGGAAGCCGATCACGGACATGAGGGTGAAGTTGCGGCTGCGGAAGATGTGCAGCGGCATGACCGGCTCGGCGGCCTTGGTCTCCGCGTAGAGGAACGCGGCGATCGAGACCAGGCCGACGACGATCAGGCCGATGATCTGGCCGGAGCCCCAGGCGTACTCGGTGCCGCCCCACGTCGTGACCAGCACGGTGGAGGTGATGGCGACGGTGAGGAGTGCCGCGCCCAGGTAGTCGATCTTCGGGCGCTCACCCTCGCCCGTCTTCTTGGGGAGGTGCAGGACGGCGGTGACCATGGCGAGCGCGACCGCGCCGAGCGGCAGGTTGATGTAGAAGGACCAGCGCCAGCCCATGTGGTCGGTGATGGTGCCGCCGACCAGCGGTCCGCCGATCATGGCGAGGGCCATCACGCCGGCCATCATGCCCTGGTACTTGCCGCGTTCACGGGGCGGGATCAGGTCGCCGATGATCGCCATGACGCCGACCATCAGACCGCCGGCGCCGAGGCCCTGGATCGCACGGAAGCCGATCAGCTGGCCCATGTCCTGGGCCATGCCGCTGAGCGCGGAGCCGATCAGGAAGATGACGATCGAGGTGAGGAAGGAGCCCTTCCGCCCGTACATGTCGCCGATCTTGCCCCAGATGGGGGTGGAGGCCGCGGTGGCCAGGGTGTAGGCGGTGACCACCCAGGAAAGGTGCTCCAGGCCGCCGAGCTCACCGACGATGGTGGGCATCGCAGTACCGATGATCATGTTGTCGAGCATGGCCAGCAACATCGCGATCATGAGTGCCATGAGTACGACGCGTACGCTGCGCGGCTTCACCTCCTCCGAGGTTCCGGCCGTCTTGACTGTCTCGCCCATGTCCACTCCCCTGGCACTTCTACTGCCGCACTTCTGGTCTTCGAGCGCCGGCTCTTACTTGCCGACCGGCTAGTTCACTACACTGGGGACGGTAGACCCGTCACTAGCCGGGCGTCAAGTAAGTAAATTCTGGGGAGAACCGATCATGACGACCAGCTCCAGCAGCGGTCCGCAGCCGCGCCGTGGCAACACGCGCCAGCGCATCCAGGACGTAGCGCTGGAGCTGTTCGCCGAGCAGGGGTACGAGAAGACGTCGCTGCGCGAGATCGCGGAGCGGCTGGAGGTCACGAAGGCGGCGCTGTACTACCACTTCAAGACCAAGGAAGACATCATCATCAGCCTCTTCGAGGACCTGACGCGGCCGATCGACGAGCTGATCACGTGGGCGGAGGGGCAGCCGCGCACCCTGGAGACCAAGTGCGAGGTGCTGCGCCGCTACAGCGAGGCGATGGCGGCGGGCGCCTCGCTCTACCGCTTCATGCAGGAGAACCAGGCGACGATGCGGGAGCTGAGCATCGGCGAGACGGTCAAGCAGCGCCTCTTCCGGCTGGTGGAACTGCTGCGCACGCAGGACGGCCCGCTGACGGACCAGGTCCGCTGCGTGAGCGCCCTGTTCACGCTGCACGCCGGGATGATGTTCCTCCAGCACGTGGAGGGCGACCCGGAGGAGACCCGCCAGGCGGCCCTGGAGGTC
The DNA here is from genome assembly GCF_042870715.1 of Streptomyces sp. NPDC006463. NCBI lineage: Bacteria > Bacillati > Actinomycetota > Actinomycetes > Kitasatosporales > Streptomycetaceae > Streptomyces > Streptomyces sp. NPDC006463. Next base: position 34,311 of record NZ_JBIAHP010000032.1, read on the forward strand.
GCGACGGACCTCATCACCCAGGCCCACCACCACGACGCGGGCTGAGCGGCGCCCCGGACCTGGCCTTTCGGCGAGACGTCTGGGTGGTGCTGGAGATCCAGGTACCGGAAGGGAGCACGGCGCCGGGCTGGATCGGTACGGCGACCGTGCAGTACGTGGACACCGGGGCACGCGAGAACCGCAGCCATGAGATCGCGCTGTCGGACGCGGCCACGCTCGCGGAGGAGACCGTGACCGTGCACGCGGTGGGGCTGCGGACGAGCGAGATCACCTTCCACGCGCTCGACGACCTGTACGAGAACGACCGCGATGCCGCCGGGCAGCGCCTGACCCAGCACATCGAGGTCCTCAAGCAGGTCCACCGGACGCTCCCCGCGCCCGAGTTCGTCGACGACCAGGTGACGATCGAGAAGCTGCTCGCACTGGCGGGCACGCTGGGCACGACCGCGGCCTTCTCGGACTCCGCCGTGCACGCCACCGCCCCGGGCATCCGGGGCATGAACCACTTCGCGCGGGTCAGATCCGGCTTCGCCGCCTTCTGACCGGCTGGCGTCTCAGGTGCCGCCGGGGCCGGACACCGGGCCCCGGCGGAAGGCGCCCATACACGCAGATCACACGAGCCGGCGGTCCCCGGCGGCGATCGGAACGTCGTTGATGCTGGCCTCGCGGCGGCTCATCAGGCCGTCGGGGGTGAACTCCCACTGCTCGTTGCCGTGGCTGCGCCACCACTGGCCGCTGGTGTCGTGCCACTCATACTCGAAGCGGACGGAGATGCGGTTGCCGGTGTACGCCCAGAGCTCCTTGCGGAGCCGGTAGTCGAGCTCGCGCTCCCACTTCGCGGCGAGGAAGTCGCGGATCTCGGCGCGGCCGGTGAGGAAACGGTCGCGGTTGCGCCACCGCGAGTCCTCGGTGTACGCGAGGGCCACGCGTTCGGGGTCACGGCTGTTCCAGGCATCTTCGGCGGCCTGCACCTTGGCCCGGGCCGATTCCTCGGTGAAGGGCGGCAGCGGCGGACGGACCACGCTTTCGTTCATGACGGAACCTCTCGCGATCTCACTGGAAGAACGATCGTTCTCACGATAGAGAACGAGCGTTCTCGACGCAATCGAATCTCGACTACGCTGCCCTCATGGACGACGAAGAGGCCCGCACCCGGCTCCTGGACGTGGCGGAGGCGCTGTTCTACGCCGAAGGCATCCAGGCGGTCGGCATGGACCGCATCCGCACCGGGTCGGGGGTCCCCCTCAAGCGGCTCTACCGGATCTTCCCGGCGAAGGAAGCCCTGGTCACGGCGTATCTGGAGCGCCGCGACGGACGCTGGATGACGAGCCTGCGCGAAGCGGTGGCGGCCGGATCCGCAGATCCCGTGGCGGCCCTCTTCGACTGGCTCGCGGAGTGGTTCTCGGAGCCGGACTTCCGCGGCTGCGCGTTCCTGAACGCCTTCGGCGAACTCAGCGCCGCCCACGCCGGGGTACTCGACGTCGTACGCCGCCACAAGGCGGAGCTACGGGCCCTGCTGGCCGACCTGGCCGGCCCGGACCGGGAGGACCTGACCGACCAGCTCCTGATCCTGGTCGAGGGCGCGACGGTGGTCGCCGCCCTGAACCCGGGCCCGGAACCGGCGCGGCGGGCGCGGGAGGTTGCGGAACGACTCATCCGGAGCAACGTGTGACGGTCGGGGAGCGCGCCTGAGCACGTACGCGCGCGGAGGCTCTGTCGCTCGTCGCCGAGTTCACCTCCCCGTCAACGACGGACGCGGACTGGCACGAGAAGCTGCTCGTCTACGGGCAGCTGGTCCCGGGTGTACCTCGTGGTCGACATGCAGGACCGTGAGATGACCTGCCTCTCCGACCGGCCCCCGAGGGGCTACCGCTGGGCCGGGGTGATGCATGCAGCTGACGTCCGCCTTACCCGTCCCGGCACCTATTCACGGTGCCAGTCTCGGACAAGCTGACCTCGTCAGGGGACCTGATTCTTACCGGCAGGCCTGGTACGGGGTCCGGGCGGCGGTGCCACCACCAACCGGCCGGCCTGTTGGAAGGATGCGCCCGTCGGCTCTCTGTGGAAGAGCCGGTAGCCGCGACGAAGTGGCTGTCCAGCTGCTCCATGGCATCGTTGAGCAGCACCGTCACCTCACCAGGCAGGCGGCTCCCGACGTCCGAGAGCACATCGGGAGCTTCCAGCCACCGCGACAGAGCTCGGCTGGGGTACCAACCCGATGGCGCCACCGCCTGTGGACGGGTCGTCCGGCGGCCGGTGGTCGGCCTCCGACCGTTACGGGAGCCGCCCTACTGTTTGACGTCCGCCATGGCCGCCCAGATGAGGGCGGCCGCCTCCATCTCGTCCAGCCACACCACCCCGAGTTCCGCGGCCTTCTCCGGAGACGCCGGCAGCAGCGTGCCGGTCGGCTCCCAGCGCAGGCTGTCCCAGCCGAACGCCTCGTCGTACGGCACGCTGCGCACCGCACGCCGCCGCAACACGGGGCCCTGCCGGTCGGCCGCGATGTAGTAGGTGATGCGGCCCTCGGCGTCCACGGCGTCGAGGAGCGCAGGGTCGAGGGAGACCAGCGGGGGACCGGCGACGCGGCCCACCAGAGTGCCGGGACGCACCAGCACACCGGTCAGGTCGAGGAAACCGGCGTGGTCCTGGAGGAATGCGCCGCCCCGCTCGTAGAAGAGCAGGAGCGGCTCGTAGAGGTCGGGCAGGTCCGGGAGGGTATCCGGGTGCCGCGACCGGAGCTCCGCCAGCCTCACCGCACCCGTACAGGTCCGCTTGATGGGACTGACGACGATGATCTGGGGCAGGCATTCCCAGAGTTGAGCAGCGACTTCCGGGGCAGGCGGGAAATCGGGGTCCACATACTCCACGACGTCGAAGAACGGCCACATCGCCTCGGCCGAGTAGGCCTGCGCCCACATCCCGGCCCGCCGCAGGTACTCGCGCATCAGCAGGCGACGGGACATGACTCGCCCGAGCACGTCGTCCCAGTCCCCGTCCCATTCCACCGCCCGAAGGCGCTCCAACACGAGGGACTCTGCCCGCTCGGTCACGTCCCGATCCCCTTCGATCTCAGCTCTCGGAGCAGAGCCGCCGCTACATCGTCGATGCTCGCAAGACCAGCTGCCAGTTCGGCATTCGGAAGGTCGTGTGGCCCTTGTGGTCCGTCGGGAAATGGGGCCGCCGCCCTCGCGGCCGGATGCCCCGGACCGCCGCTGTACTACACGACCCCGGGCGGGCTTCCGAACCGGTTCCGGTCGGGGATCCCGACGCCTTCACCGGCTTGTGCTTGGAACGGATGCCGCCGCCTACCCGAATACGGTATCGGTGAGGTCCGGCCCACGCCCGTCGATGATGTCGGGAGCCTGGAGGCCGTAGCCCTCGGCTCGACCGTAGTACGTCGGCTCGCCGGGCTCCGCCTCGATCCCGAGCAGTTGGTCGAGCTCCTGCAGGGCTGACGCGAGCCGCGGCGCATTGTTGGCATGGATGGCCGGGTGCGGCTCGCCCCGGAAATCACACTGACCCCATACATCGTGGTACACGGACAGTTCGGCCGAAGGGCCGATCTCGTCGGGTGACACCATGAGTTCGACCAGGCGGTACTCGTTGTGGCGTGTTCCGCTCGCGTCGAACCAGGCGCCGGATCCCAGCACGAGGATTCCGCCCATCTCTGCCTGCGGATGGCCGCCCGGCTGACAGGCGCGGAGGTCACCGGGGAGTGCCGGATCACCGAGCGAACGCCTGCCGAGGTCCAGGCGATTGTGGATGCCGAGGCCGCCCTTGCCGACCTGGAACCAGTTCCACTCAAGCGAGGCCGGCTCCAGCAAAGCGTGCTGCTGAAGCACCGCACCCATGCGCGCCGCGGTCCTGAGAGCGGACTCCAGACCGGGCTCCGCCACGTCGTCCAGGTCCCAGAACCACGAGCCGCACTCCTTCGGCGCGCGCATCAGCATCGACATCGACTTCCTTACGGCTTGGTGGCATTGGTGGGAAATATGGCGGCGGTGCCGTCGAGGACCCCCGAGTCGTGTCGCACCCACGCCCGTCCGTGCCGCACATCTCCGGGGCATGCCCCGGAGGTGAGTCACTGTCCTTGCGGCCGTTGAGGAGACAGGACCTGAACGCGTGCGCCTCGGCTGTTCAGCCAGACTTCGAGATCGACTCCGGTGATCTCCCGCAATTCGTCTCCTTCGACGACCGAAGCTGGACCAAACACCGTCCCTGCGAGTCCCAGCACTACCGTCTGTTCATCCATGACGACTTGGAATGACGTTTGCTGAACACTTGCGTTCGACAGGTCCGCGCCCTGAAGTTTCACGTCGAGCAGTCCGGCCCCATCAAGTTTCCCGTGTCGGAAGGATGCTCCTCGAGCATCAACTGCCCACATTTCCGAACTTCCGAGGTCGGCTCGGTCCAAATTCGCACAGCCCAACGAAGATCGATCGAGTACGGCCTTCACGAGCGTGGCTCCGGAGAGGTCTGCCCCGTTGAGCTCGGCCCCCTCCAGGTGAGATCGATAGAGATCAGCCCCAGACAAGTTGGCTTCGCGAAGGACGGACTCCGTGAACAGTCCGTTGGCGAGATCGGCACCCGAGATGTCGGCTCCACTCAGATCGAGCCCAGCCACGTCCAACAGAGACTCGCTCTCTGCAGCCCACTCATTCAGTACGGCAGTGGCTTGCGCATCGGCTGGGAGCGTCTTCACGCAGCGTCCACCGTCACCACCTGGTCGTCCTGGCATTCAGCACCCTCCCCCGTGAACAACTCGTCGCGGTAGAGGGTCGTGTGGCCCTTGGTCCGCGGGTCCGCCGCCCTCGCGGCCGGATGGCCGGGACCGCCGCCGTACTACACGACCCCGGGCGGGCTTCCGAACCGGTTCCGGTCGGGGATCCCGACTCCTTCACCGGCTTGTGCCGTTGGAACGGATGCCGCCGGAGGTCCGGCCCACGCCCGTCGATGATGTCGGCGTGGTGTCACCGTAACCGCCGCTGCCCGTGGACGGGCCGTCCGTGTGGCCGGTGCCGCCGGTCCCGTCGGTGTGGCTTGTGCCGCCGGGGAGCATGAAGCTGGGACGTTCCACCGGCTTGCGCGGGGTGGCGGGAGCCGGTGTTGCCGCGTCGCCCGTGGCGCACCGTGCCCGGGGTATGCGTGGCCGCGTCGTCCGCGCCGTGGCCGAGGCCGTCCAGGCCCCCGGTGCCCGGCGCCTGCGGGTGGCCGCCGCCCGCGCCGTGGCCGCCTGTGCCGGGGCCGTCGGGGTGGGGTGCTCCGGAACCGGGGCGGTCCGGTTCCCGGCCCCGGCGTCGGACGCCCTGGCTCGTCAGGTGGTGAACTCGCCGACCCACGTGCGCTTGAGCAGGTGCTTGGGCAGGTATTCGGACTCGACGTCGATGGGGAAGCCCGCGTCATAGGCGAGGCAGGCCATCGCGAGCGGGCCGATCGCGACGAGCCCACGGGCGTCGCGCGCGAGGCCTTCGTCGGCGGTCCAGTACTGCTTGTGCAGCGTGAGGGCGTTGGCGAGCGAACGGTTGAACTGGTCGTGATCGTCGGTGACGAAGCGGTGGAAGAGGTCCACGACCGGCCACAGGATCTTCGTGGTCATCTCGGGTCCGGAGATCGGAGCGGCCTCCGGAGCCAGTCCCTCGGCAGCCTGGAGGAGCTGGTCGCCGAGGTCCGGACGGCTCAGCCAGTACGACCGGAGCGTCTCCGTCCACGGGTGGATGTACGTATCGAACTCGGCTCCGGATGCCTGCAGCAGGGACGGCGGGATCTCGCAGAGCGCGTCCAGCCGTGCCTTGTCGCGACAAATCACCGACAGGTAGAAGACGTTGATCCAGGTCCCGGCGTTCGCCCAGGACCGCGGCCCGGAAGCGGGGAGGGATCGCATCTCGTGGTGGATGAGGCATTCGACGCTCTCGGAAGTCGTGGCCGCGGCCGCGAACATCGCTGAACCGGACTGCATGGCGACCACCCACGCCTCCCACGTCTCCAGCCACCCCGCCGCAGGGTCCGGAACGCTCCGCTCCTGGGCGAGGAGCAGAGCATCGGACATGGCGTCGGCGATCGCCTCGGGCGCCTCCTGCAGGTCTTCGAGCGCCCACACGACGCCCTCACTGAGTACGGGGTCGCGCCCCGGGAGGTCATCACGGAGGAAGTCATGACGCGGAACAGAGAGCGCCATTAGCGTCCTCCTCGGTAGAGATCGAAGTAACTCAGTTCGGCCCCAGCATAAGTCCCGGTGTGTTTGTTGGCTTGAACCATCACATACTGAACCTTTTGCCTACGGAGAGCCGGGATCATCTTTTCCGCGATCTCCTTGTCCTCGCCGCCTCGGGCCTTCATTTCCTCAAGGATCGTGCGGACGTACTCGATCGTCCCCTGCTTGACCTTCACGTTGGCGTGAGGGCCGGCGCCCTGACGCCAGCCGAGCTCCCCACCGGGCGCCTTGGCCTCGACGATGAGGAAGTCACCCTTGCCGTTGTCGAGGTGGTACAGCTGGTCGAACCTCCGCGCACCGTGGCCGGTGTCCATGAGGTCGATCCACTGCGGATTGCGGAACTCGGCGGGAACGACGTGCAACTTGGCCGCACCCTCACCGAGCTTCTCGCCGACCTTGGTGTTGTTGGGGACGTCGCCCATGGCCTCCTTGGCGGCATCGAGCGTCACAAGGTTTTCAGCGGTCTTGGACTTGTCGTACGCCCGCTGTGCGTCACCGAGGTCCAGATACTTCTGATGGATGTCGGCCAGCTCGTCAAGCTTCGGAGTGACGTGCGTCTGCACAGAGTTCACGTCGACGGGCTTCGAGGGGAGGCGGTAGTACTCGCGGTCTGCGGAGGGGAGGTCGTCGGTCGCCAGCCACTTCGGGTTGGTTCCCTCCTTCAGCTTCGGCAGTCGCTGCCCGTCAACGATCGCGTCAGCGTCGAGTCGGTGGCCTCGCGTGGCTTCGTAGTGCTCCAGTCGCCACGCCTCGTTCTCGTTGGCCAGCCGCACGTGCTCGTCATGCCAGTACTTCGCCTGCTCGGGCGTCCGCTGGACCCACTCGGTGCTGCCCTCTCCGTGGCGGAGGTCCCCCCGCTGGTGGGGGCCGGTGTCCGGGGCGTCGTCGCCGGCGCGGGTCGCGTCGTCCACGCGGCCCGTGCCCGGGTTGTCCGGCAGGCCGCCGGTGCCGGGGCCGCCCGTGTGGGTGCCGGCCGTGGACGGGGTGTCGCCGTGACCGCCTGTGCCGTGGTCGGCCGCGTGGGTGCCGTTCGTGCCCTGGTCGGCCGCATGCGTGCCGGCCGTGGACGGGGTGTCCGGGTGGGATCCGCTGCCGGGGGTGTTGTTCAGGTCGTTGCGCGGCATGTTGTCCGGGGCGTGGCTGCCCGGGGTGGAGTGGTCGCCGGCGCGGCCCGTCGGGGTGTTGTCGAAGGCGCCGGTGCCGTGCGCGCCGTTGTCCACCGTGTGGAGGGGGTCGGGGATGTCGGATCCGAGGTGGATGCCGTCGTCGGCGCGGCCGCCGACGCCCACCAGGACGCGGTCCGGGGCCTCGACCTTGACCGGGGTCTCGATCTTGGCGGGGGGCTCGGTCTTGGTCGGGGGCTCGATTTTGTCCGGGGTGGCGTGCAGGGGGGCGTCCGCGTCCGGCTTTGCGGGGTTCGTGCCCGGGGCCTCGATCTTGGCCGGGGTGGCGTGCATGGGGACGTCCGCGCCCGGCTTCGTCGCCGGGTTCGTGCCCGGGGTCTTCTCGACCGGGGACTCGACGCCGCCCTGGTAGACGCTGCCGTCTTCCTTGTACAGGTTGCCGTCACCGTCGACGTACTTCGCCGGGCTGTCGTCGAAGGGCAGCTTGACCGTGCCCGGGGGCAGGGTGGCGGTGCCTTCGGGGAGTTTGATGGTGCCGTCGGGGAGTTTGATCGCCCCGTCCGGGACCGCCGAGCCCGACGGGAGGTGGATCGCACCGTCGGGCAGATGGACAGCACCCTCGGGGAGGGCTACCGCGCCGTCGATGTTGATGTTCGGGACCTGGATCTTGCCCATGCCCCTCAGAGCGGCCATCACATCGCCCGCCTTCGAGATGCCCGCGCCCGCGCCCTTCATGATGTACGTCATCGGGTCGACGACCCGGCCGGCCTTGCCCGCCAGCGACAGGGCCTTCGCGACCGCACCGGCCTTGCCCGCACCCGACACCGCACCGCCCGTGCCACCCGAGGCAATGGTGGTGATCACGTTGAAGGTGACCGCACCCGCTGCCCGGCCCGGGTTGGAGCCCCACTGGTCCCACGCGAGCAGGGCCTTGCCGGTCTCCTTCATCGCGGTGCGCGACTCGCGCAGGTAGGAGGGCAGTTTGTCGTCCGGGAGCGCCATGAACAGCGGGCCCGCACCCGGGATCGTGGTGATCGCCAGACCCGTCGCGAGTTTCCCCAGTCCCGACCACGACTGCTTGAAGGCGTCCAGGCCCTGGAGCCCGACGAGGCCGCCCAGGCCCTTGAGGGTGCCCCATACGCCGTCGACGAAGAAGCCCTTGGTGAACTCCCAGCCGTGCTCCCAGAACTGCCAGCCCGGTATGGACTCCTCCACCGCGTCACCCCACGGCAGGGACTTCGACGCCTTGAGGACCTCGGCGTCATAGCCGTACATGCCCTCGCCGTGGGAACCGTCGTCCTTCTTCAGCGGCGTGCCGCCCACCAGAGCGACGATCTTGGCGTGAGCGGCCGTCTCCACGTCCTGGAACTGCGCCCACACCTCGGCGATCTTGTTACGGCGATCGAGGTTCTCATCGATCAGATCGCCGTCTTCACGCCACTTCTCGTCCTTGTCCGTCTTCTCGCGGAACGCTTCCGCTTCCGCCTTCAGGTGCTCCAGCTTCTTGATGATGGGCGCGGCGTCACGTGAGTACGTGCCCAGGGCGCCGGCGATGGTGCACATGTCGGAGCTGAGCTTGAGGCCCAGGTCGGAGACCGGCTTCGTCGTCGCGAACAGCTGGTCCGCCTCCGGCGCCTGGTAGAACGCCTGCAAGCCGCCGTAACTCGTGTGGACGTCCGACGTCTTCGTCGAGACCGCGGCCCCGCCCGACGAGATCGCCTTCACCTGCTCGTCCAGCACGCGCAGATCGCCCGTGAAGACCGGTACCTCAGCCGGATCGACGGGCGCCTTCCCGCTCACTTCTTGCCCCCCGGCTGCTCTCGCAGGACCTCAAGGTTCACGGCCCTGGCCGCGTCCTGGGCCGCCTTGGCCTGGTCCAGGTCGCCTTCCAGGTACTCGTTCGTCGCCTTCACCGCGCCGAGGATGCACGCCTCGATCCGCTCCGCCATCGACTTGAACTCCGGCTTCCGCTTGGACAGGTACTCGCCCAGAGCGGCAGCCACCGGACCCATCGCCTTCTGCGACGCCAGGAAAGCCTGGCCGGGCGCCGGGGCCGCACCGGGGGCCAAGGGGCCCTGCGGAGTCATCCCCGACGCTGAGCCGGGCACGGCCGTCCCCGCCGCCTGAGCCGCCTCCGACATGGCCGTGATCAGGGCGTTCAAGGCCTTCTCCAGCTCACCGGCATGAGTGCCGACGGTCTTCAACTGCCCCTGCACACCCTGCGGCTTGATGTCCCACGACGTCACCGACGACCCACCCCCGTGTAGCCCACTGCCCTCGGTCCTGCCGAAACGATCCTGCTCAGCCGATGTTGTCGACCGCGGCCTTCGCCCGCTGCAGCGTCTGCTGCGCCGTACCGTCGTTCTTCTCCAGCGTCGTGTTCAACAGCTGGATGATGTTCTTGACCTCTTGCGACGCGTTCTTCCACCGCGTCTCCTTGGCGTGGTAGTCATCCGCCACACCATCCGCAGCGAAGTCCGACATCGCCTTCGCCACCTGCGCCTCACGCGCCGCGATCACCTGCTCCAGCTGACCGATCACGACCTTGATGTTGCCCTGCGCCTCCGTCGAAGCACCCACGTCGTACGAACGACGGTCCTTGTCACCAGCCATCACAACCACACTCCCCGCGAAGAAAACTCAGAACAAGATCAACGGCCCGAGAAACGGGCCGCATCGAAGTTCGCCGCCGACTGCTGCTGCCGCGCGTTCTCACCCTGCTCCTGGTCACCCGACCCGAAAGCCCGCTCCATACCCGACTGACCACCCAGGATCGCCGCCAGCGAAGCGTTCAACTCCTTCGCGATACCGTCCGAACGCGCCTTGAACGAGTCGAACGCCACCTTGCCCTGACCGTTGAACTTGCCCTCCAACGGCTGCGCAGCATCCACCAGCAGCTTGATCAACGTCCCCAGGTCCGTACTCGAATTCCGCGACCCCGACATCAGGCTCGTCAGAACCTGCGTCCCCATGTCGAACTTCATCCCACTCCCCCGCACACTCGAACGACGGTAAGTATGACTAGTCCTATCAACTTACATCGCTGATGCAACGAGCAACGAGGCGGCCGTGACGCACTTATGACAAACCGGCAGGCGCGGAGAGCGCGGCAGGTCCGGAGGGTGAGGGGCTCCGTTGCGTACGGGTACTGGTGCCCCGACGCGGCGCCCGCTGCCGACTGTTGAGCATGCGTCAGCAACGCCACCGCTTGCCGCCGACTACTCCAGGTGATCATCCTCGGGGTCTGGTCCACCCGCGCGCGCCACCCTGGAGGTCGGTGTGACCCTCCGCTACGCCCGGGCGGCTGCGGCACCGGAACGAAGCCGGCTTCCCGTCGAGCGAGCCGCAGGCCGTCGGCGTGCGCGAGGCAGGGCCCGCACGTGAGCGGGGACGGAACACGCTGACGCGCAAAGGCAGGAAGGTGTGGAAGGTCATCGCATACGAGAACTCCCGCGCCGATGTCCGGCTGGGCCACGTGCCGGCCGGCTGAGGGTCAGCCGCCCGCGCTGCGAGGGAAGGTGATCTCGACGCGGCGGTTCTTCTTGCGGCCTTCCTCGGTGCTGTTGTCGGCGATCGGGTAGTCCTCGCTGTACCCGCGGACGTCGAAGACGACGCCGGGGTTCGTCACGGTCTTGGCCAGCTCGGCCTGCACGGCGTCGGCGCGCTGCTTGGACAGCTCCTTGCCGTGCTCGTAGCTGCCCTGGTCGTCGGTGAAACCGAAGACGCGGACGCGGGTGGCCTTCTGCGTGTTGATCTCGCCGGCGATGGCCTGGATGCGGGCGGCGGCCTGGGCGTTGAAGACGGCGCTGTTCTCGGGGAACAGCACCTCGGACTGCAGCGCCATCATGACGGTCTGGTTGGTCTCCTGCCGCCGCTGCTCACCGCCGAGGTCTTCGACGACCTCGACCAGGTCAAGCACCTTGGAAGGCGCGAGGGTCCCTCCTTGGGGCAGCTTCAGCCCCAAGGCGTTGGGGTCGACGGGCAAGGGTGCCGATGCCGATGGCTCAGTGCCCGGGGGTACGGACGGCTGAACTCCGTCTGCGGACGCAGCAGTGGCTCCAATGAGGTGAGCCCCCGCGACGACGAGGCCTGCCACTCCAGCGGCGGCAGCTATGCGATAGCGGTGGGTCAAAGCGGTCATGGCGTCACCCGGAAATCTTGATGGTTGCCGTGGCGAAGGTGGGAATGGTGAAGTCGACCTCGGAAGCACTTGCCGGCGGCGCGGGGAACTGAGCAAAGAACGGAACGGATTCTCCCGGCCCGATGCGAGTAATGCCGATTGTGCAGGAGCAGCGCCCCTCGGTGTCCCGAAGCACGTAGTAGCGCTTCTTGCCCTGCTTGTCGACCATAGTGGCGCCCGCAACAGACGCTGCGCTCGCAGTTCTCTCATCGCCTCGCCAAGCGGCCGTCTCGACGTACGCCTCAGTACCGTCGTTCTTGATCTGTCCGCTGACCGTCACGAAGTTGCCCACTTCGCGCACAGCCGAGTTGATGTTCAGAACGATGCTGGACGGGCCCTTCACAGTGGCGATGACCTCTGTTGGCGTAGCACTCTTACTCCCGCTGGGGCCAGGAGCCGGCGAGTTGCCGCTCTGACCGTTCGCAGCGGAGGGCGTCTGCGGGCTCTTCGGCTTCTCGTCGCCGCCACCGCATCCGGCCAACATGAGGGCCATGACCGCTGTACCCACAACGGCCATTCCCCCACGGGCCTTCACCATGCGCCGAATGCTCATCTATGAACGCTTCCTTGTCTCTCGTTCCCTGTCAGCCAACGAGTCGCACGCTGAACAGCTTTCTGGTCAATGCATTGAGCGAGCCCGGGTTCAGCGGGTCGAGCTTGACGAGCTCTCCGCCGCAAGTGAAGTTCACCGTGGGTGGAGCTGGCGTAGGAGCTGGAGATCCACCCCCAGGCGTCGTCGTGGCAGTGGGGCTCGGAGTGGGCACCGCGCCCAGGTGACACCTCGGCTCGACCAAGGCGGTAGCCGTTGCCCTTCCATGCTTGGTTCCGGTGCCAGGAACAACCGAATCCCCCACTGTCCCGCTGGTCTCGACCGTTACGATGAAGCGCGGGAGAGCGGGCTCACATGTTGTTGCCGTTGCGTCGTTCTTCGCCGCGAAGGCTTCTGCCGCCTCGCAGGCTTCGCCAACTTTGAAGAAATCCCCGTTGACGATCTTCTTCCAGTCCGCAGGCGTCACTGTGGCGAGATCAAGGTTCAGCAGCACTTTGTCTCTGGCCTCGCGGCCAGCCGCCAATGCCGCAGCGTCGGCAGCACCCTGGGCATCGCTTCGAGTGACGGAGGCTTGGCCTACGACGAAGAAGGCGAGTGCAGCAAAGAGCAGGCCCGCCACCACCACTACGTAGATGGGAAAGGCCTGCCCTCGGTCGCCGAGGCGACCTGAGGTCATTTCTTTCCGCCACCAGCCGAGATGTCCTCGACCGCCTTCGAGATCTTGTTCGTGATCGCCGTGCCGATGCCCGTACCGACAATCGCGCCAATGATCACGATGACCACCAGGATGATGCCCAGGTACTCGAACGCGGTCTGGCCCCGGTCGAGCCCCGCGTACCGTCGGCGGATCCTCGTCACGGCCGTGTCCGCCCAGGCGTTCACGCTGATCCGCGCCTCCACGACAGTCTTCAGCAGCGCGTTGTGTGACATGGGGGTCCCCTCCCGGGCCGGTACCGGTGTCGATTTGCGGACGGTACGGTGAGTTACCTCTCGTGACCAAGGGTCCCGGGGCCCAAATGCGGACCCATTGCGCACTCCGTCTACCCATGACCGGTCACTCCTGGACGGGCGGTTCCCAGCCAGCGGGCTATGGCCTCGCTGCGGGTGGTGCTGTGGAGCTTGGCGAAGATGCGGTTGATGTGGTTCTTGACCGTCTTCTCGCTGATGAAGCAGGTGGCGGCGATCTGCTGGTTGTTCATCCCGGATGCGATCAGATCCATGATCTCCACCTCCCGCGAACTCAGCCCGAAGACGACAGAGTTGTTCATCCGCTCAGAAGAGGGTGCCACAGTTCGTTGCGCTTGCGAAGAGGACCTCAGCTCGGCGAGCAGTGCGCTCGCCGCCGTCGGGGTGAAGTGGGGGCGGCCCTCCGGGGCGTCGCGGATCGCGCTGAGCAGGGTGTCGGCCGTGAACTCGCCGTGCACCAGGTAGCCGCCGGCCCCCAACAGCAGGGTCTCCCGGACGATTTCGGCTTCCGTGCTGTACGTCAGCATCAGTACGGGAGCCAGCTGCACCAGGTGCGGCAGCGCGGAGATCCCGTCCACCCCCGGCATCCGGACGTCCAGCAGGATCACGTCCGGAGCGTGTCGGCGGGTCAGGCTCAGCGCCTCGCGGCCGTCCGCCGCCTGCGCTATGACCTCGATGTCCTCGGCCTCGCACAGGATGGCCGCCAGGCCCGCCCTGATGACCGGGTTGTCATCGGCGATGAGCACGCTCAGTCGTGCCGGTGCCACGGCTCAGCCACCCCCCAGCATCGCACCAAAATCGACGTTCGCCCCGTACACGAACCCGCAGACGAGGAGGATGAGTGTGCCCGGGAGCATGAACATGGTGACCGCGAACGTCGCCTTCGGGACGGCGCGGGCCGCGCGCCGGCGGGCGTTCTGGGCGTCCGTGCGGCGCATGTCCTCGGCGATCGCGATCAGGGTGTCCACGATCGGGGAGCCGAGTTCCTCGCCCTGCTGCAACGCCGTCACGAACTGCGCGACCTGTTCGCTGTCGTTGCGCCGCCGCAGCTCGTCGAAGGCCTGGCGGCGGCTGACGCCCATGTCCATCTGCTGCAGGGTGATGCGGATCTCGTCCGCCCACGGGCCCTCGTACTTGTGCGCCACCCGGTCCAGCGCCTGTCGGAAGCCGAGCCCCGCGCTCACCACCACCGCGAGCACGTCCAGGAAGTCCGGCAGGGTCCGCTCGATGTGGTCGCGGCGGACCCGGATCGCCGACCACAGCCCGACCTCGATCCAGAACAGGCCGAAGGCGACCATGAGGAGGGCCGGGACCAGCTGTCCGTTGATCAGCATCGAGAAGGCACCCAGGGCGCCCAGGGCCCCGTACACCGCGCGCCGCGCCGCGTAGCGGTCGATCGTGAGGCCGGCCGGGTTGCCCGCCATGTCGATCTGGCGGCGCTTGCGGGCCACCTGTTTCGGGCCCATCAGGCGCAGTATCAGCGGTGCCCAGCGGATGCCCATCCGGTCCACGAGCGAACCCACCGCCGTCGTACGGGTGGCACCGACCTCCAGCGCGAGGGCGAGGTCGGTCGGGAGTTTGACGTCGGCCCGGTAGAGCCGGACGCCGTGGAAGACACCAAGGACGGACACCGCCACGAGCACGGCCAGGAGAAGAGCGATCACGCCGGCAGCCCCCTCACACGTCGATCTTGGACAGGCGGCGGATGAGGACGAAGCCGAGCGTGAAGAGCCCGAGCGCGACCAGGACCGCGGTCTGCCCGATGAAGGCCCCCGTCATCCGGTCCAGCGCGCCCGGCATCATCATGTCCACCAGCAGCAGCGAGCCGAGGCCGATGGCCGGGACCAGGTACGCCGTCACCGTCACCTGGGACAGCTGCGTACGGATCTCCCGGCGGGTCTCCTTGCGCTGCTCCAGCGTCACGGTGAGGTTGCGCAGGCTCTCCACGATCGTGCCGCCCGCACGGGCGGACAGGACGAGCGTGGAGACCAGGACGACCAGTTCCCGCGAAGGCAGCCGCTCGGTCAGTTCGCCGAGGGAATCCTCGATGGAGTGGCCGACGGCGAGGCGGTCGGCGACGCGCGCCAGTTCCTCGCCCGCCGGGGCCTCCAGTTCCTCGGCCGCGATGCCGATGGCCGTACGGAGGGCCAGGCCGGCCTGGGTGGCGTTGGCGAGGATCCGGGCCAGCTCGGGGAGCTGGTTGATGAACCGCTCCGTACGGCGGGTCCGCTGCCAGTTGAGGAAGGCGTTCGCCGCCCACAGCCCGATCAGGCCCGCCACCGGGCCGAAGAACGGGGCCAGGAAGGAAGCCGCGACCAGCCAGACGCCGGCGACCGCCAGCAGCATGTAGACGAAGAACTCGCCCGGCGTCAGGTCCAGGCCCGTCGTCGCCAGCTTGATCTCGATGCGGCGGCCGAGCCTCGTCTTCCTCAGCCGCCGGTCGACCCCGGGGAAGCGGCGCCGCCTGCCCGCCGGGGGCGGTGCGCCGGTGGCCGAGAGGCGTTCGATGAGGGCGGCCCGCTGCGCGCGGCCCGCCATGTACGCGTGCACGCCGAGGATCACGAGTACGCAGGCCAGCAGTGTGGCGCCAAGGGTGAGGAGGATGACTGGGTTCACAGGGCGGTCCGGGTGATGCGGGCGGTGAGCGGGTCGTCCGGCAGTGCGACCCCGAAGGCCTGCGGGATCGGCTGGTTGTTCATGTAGAGCCGGTCCGCGATGGGCCGGGGCAGCGGGTAGTACTCGAAGAAGCCGTACACCCGGCCGTCCGCGCCCATCGGCTGGGCCACGAACCGGCAGACCGTCGTGATCCGGAAGGGCTCGCGGCCGTGCGATTCGAGGACGGAGATCTCCGTGATGCGGCGCGAGCCGTCTCCGAAGCGGGTGAGCTGCACGATGACGTTGACGGCGCTGTTGATCTGGTCCTGGAGCGCCTCGAAGGGGATCTCGACCTCCGACATGGAGGCGAGGGTCTGCAGGCGCATCAGGGCGTCCGAGGAGCTGTTGGCGTGCACGGTGGCGAGGGAGCCGTCGTGACCGGTGGACATCGCCTGGAGCATGTCGAGCGTCTCCCCGCCGCGCACCTCGCCGACGATGATGCGGTCGGGGCGCATGCGCAGGGAGTTGCGTACGAGGTCGCGGATCGTGATCTGGCCCTTGCCCTCGACGTTCGCCGGGCGGGACTCCAGGCGGATGACGTGGGCCTGCTGGAGCTGGAGTTCGGCCGAGTCCTCGATGGTGATGATGCGCTCGCCCTCCGGGATCAGGCCGGAGAGGGCGTTGAGGAGGGTCGTCTTGCCGGTGCCGGTGGCCCCGGAGACGATCAGGTTCATCTTCGCCGCCACGAGGCCGGACAGCAGCAGGAGCATCTGCTCGTCGAGCGAACCGAGCGCGATCATCTCGTGCAGGGTGAAGGCGCGCGGGAAGCGGCGGATCGTGAGGGTGGCGCCGGTCAGGGAGAGCGGCGGGATGATGACGTTGACGCGTTCGCCGCTGGGCAGCCGGGCGTCGACCATCGGATTGGCCTCGTCCACACGGCGGTTGACGGTGGAGACGATGCGCTCGATGGTCTGCATCAGCTGTTCGTGGGAGGCGAAGCGCAGCGGGAGCTGCTCGACGCGGCCGGACCGCTCCACGAAGATCTGGTCGGGGCCATTGACCATGATCTCGGAGATCGAGGGGTCTTCGAGGAGCGGTTCGAGCACACCGAGCCCGAGGGCCTCGTCGACGACGCGGCGGATCAGCTGCGCGCGCTCGACGGTGGACAGGACGGGCCCTTCACGGCTGATGATGTGGCCGAGTACGCGCTCCAGGCGCGCCCGTCGCTCGGCGGGCGCGAGCGCGGACATCTCGGCGAGGTCGATCTCCTCCAGCAGCTTCGCGCGGTACGAGGAGACCAGCCGGCCGTCCTCGCGCGGGCTGTGCCGGTCGTCGGGGGTGTTGACCCGGGAACGCAGGCTCATCGTCAGGGGCCCTTCGGATCGTCGTTGGGCATGACCGCTGTCGCCACGGCGTCGGGGATGTCGAGCCCGGGCACGATGGCGTTGATCTTGATGGTGACCGTCGCGGTCACCGCGTCGCCTCCGGACGGCACCGAGACGTCCGCGGCAAGCCCTTCGCGGATGGCGGCCCGTCCGGCGGCCGCTCCCCGGCCAGGGTGCTGGGCCTCGACCCGCGCCGCCGTACGGGCCGCCGTGTCCGCCTGCTCGTGGACGTACGCGACCCAGCCGAGCTGGATCCCGCACAGCGCCACGAACAGCAGGACCGGTACGAAGCCGATGTATTCGATGGCCACTTGGCCCCGGTCGGAGCGCATGCGTCGTCTGTTCACGTCACTCCGTCTCCCTCTCCATCGCCGCGCCGCCCGTGCCGTCGATCGAGCCGAAGTTGAGCCCCGGAAAGAGGACGGGGATCTTCAGCGTGACCGTCGCCTTGTAGATGTCTCCCGACTCGCGGCAGTTGGGCGTACCCATGCCCCACGCGTCCGAGACGTGCTTCCCGGCCGCCGCCACGCACGCGGCGTGCCCCGTCACCGCCCCCGCCCGCGCCGCCTCGTCCGCCGCGTTGCCCGCCAGGGAGAACGCGTAGCCGATCAGCACGCACTCCCACACCGCCGCCACGAGCAGCAGGATCAGCGGCACCGTGCCGACGAACTCGACCGCCACCTGGCCCTCGTCCCTCGGTCTCCCCGGCGGCATGCGTCAGCCCTCCCGGCCCCGGCGCAGCCGCGCCACCGGGCCCGAGGCGCGGACCGCGAGCGAGGCTCCCGGGGAGGGCGCGGCCGCCGGCGCGGCGGCCTCCGGGGCGGCCAGCAGACCCAGTTCGCCCGCCAGGGTCCACAGGGCCTGCTTCACCGTCGAGCGGTTGTCCAGGTCCTGGACCCGGCCGGCGTCCACCACGGCCTGGAGTTCCTTGAAGGCGGCCGGGACCGGGGTGCGGGTGGCGCGGGTCTTGGTGATCTTCTCGATCAGGGCGGGCTGGATCTCGGTGTGCTTGCTCCAGCGGTTGACGACCATCGCGGTGTCCTCCGCCTTGCGCACCTGGAGCCGCTCCCACATCCGGACCATCCGCTTGGCCGCCCGCACCGCGACCACGTCCGGGGTGGTGACCAGTACCGCCACGTCCGCCGTCTCCACCGCGGCGGCGTTCGCGCCCGTCACTTGCGTTCCGCAGTCGATGACGACGAGTTCGTAGCGGCCGCGCAGGGCGCCGATGATGTGCCGGGCGGCCCGCTCGTCGACCTCCTCGCCGCGCTCGCCGTCCGCCGGGGCCAGCAGCAGCGCCAGCCCGGTGCGGTCGTCGTAGACGGCGTCCTGGAGGACCCGCGGCGAGACGTCCTGGATCCCGGCGAGGTCGGCGATGGAGCGCCGGAACTGCACGTCGAGGTACGAGCCCACGTCGCCCGCCTGGAGGTCCATGTCGACCAGTGCGGTACGCCGCCCCGAGGCGGCCGCGGCCAGCGCGAACTGGACGGCGGTGAAGGTGGTGCCCACGCCCCCCTTGGCCCCGGTGACCGTGACGACCCGGCCGCCGGGCCCCGCCGGGAAGGCCTCGGCCGCGCCTCCCCCGAGGTGGCGGCGTACGCCGACGGACCACTGGGCGGCGGCCTGGACCCGCGCGGCGAGTTCGTCGTAGGAGAGCGGGAGGCCGATCAGGCCCCGCGCGCCCGAGTCCATCGCGGCGGAGAAGAGGGCCGGTCCGGCGTCCGAGGAGACCAGGACGACGCCGACCGCCGGGAAGCGCAGGGCCACCTCCCGGATGAGTTCCAGGGCGGGCACCGGGCCGATCCGCTCGTGGACGAGGACGACCTCGGGGAGTTCGTCGATCGACTCCGCGGCGAGGCGGGCCAGGGTGTCCAGCAAGGACGTGGAATCGGGGACCGGTGCGGCCGGCTCCGAGGCCGGGAGCTGGCTGAGCAGGGTCACGAGGACGCGCGCGGCGTCGGGGTCGCCGGCCGCGGGGAGGATTCGGGTGGTCATGCGCGCCTCACTTGTCCCCGTCGAGGGTGTACGTACGGTCGCCCGGGCTGGGCGCCGAGTCGGTGCCGGGGGCGACCAGGGCCAGGCGGACGTGCTCCGCGAAGGACTCGGCGTACGCGACGCGCTGGGTGTCCTTGGTGTTCAGGGCGAAGGTGATCGGGACGGCCTCGGCCGGCCCCTTGCGGTCGCTGTCCTTGTCCAGGGCGGTGAGCTTGCCGACGCCCAGGACCCGGGCGTTGGCGACGATGATCACCGACCGCGAGGGCTCGGTGTCCTTGGCGCCCTTGAAGGTGGCGATGATGTTGACCTTCGCGCCCGAGGTGATCTTGCCGGCCACGCCCGTCGCCGCGTCGATCATGATGGCGATCTCCTGCTCGCCCGCCTGCAGCTGCGGCCGGTCGACGAACATGTCCGCCTGGAGCAGCGAGCCCTTCTTCAGGGTGGTCAGCGCGATCTTGTCGCGGAGGGCGCCCAGGTCGGTGACGGCGGTCTCCGACAGCCACCGCTTGGGGATCCTGACCTCCTCGAACTGCCCGGCCGCGAGCGGGCTGTACGGCGCGATGTCGCCCTTGGCCCGGTACGCGACGACCTCGGCGCCGACCTTGGAGTTGACGTCGCCGATCACCACGAGGACTCCGGCGAAGGCCCCCAGGGCGCACAGGACCGACAGGAGCAGCAGAATGACGCCGCGGCGCTGGCGTGAGTTCATGGGCCGAAGTACCTCGCCGTTCTTCGTTCGTTCGATGTGTCGGTCGGTCAGGGTCTGGATCGGGCGGTGCTCGCGGGCGCGGCCTGCGGGGGCGGTGCGCTCAGGGGTGCGGCGCAGAAGCCGCAGCGGTCGCCGATGAGTTCGAGGCCGCACCAGCGGCACTCCTCGCGGCGGACCGAGGCGACGAGCTGGTAGAGGACGGACAGGTCCGGGATGCCGGCCGCGAACTCGACGAGCTTGGGGGTGCCCCACCAGCCGGGTGAGTCGGCCGGCAGGGGGTTCTCCATGACGCCCTGCACCTGCCAGGCGGGGGCGAGTTCGGCCGCCACCCAGTCGGAGGTGAGCTGGCCGCGGGCGAAGGTGAGGTGGGTGGCGAACTCGGGCCCGGCCGGCAGGGCGCCTCCGCCGCCGTGCGCCCCGGCGGTCCCCAGCTTCGCCAGGTGCGGCGTCGGGTGGGCGAGTACGGCGAACTGGGCGCTCGGCGACCACGACCTGGCGTGCGCCTTGAGCCCGACCGGGACCCGGTCGAGTTTGGCGACCGAGCCCAGCAGGGCGCCCGCGTAGATGTAGTGGGACAGCAGCCGCGCCGCGGAGGCGACGACTCCGGGGCTGAAGTCGCAGACGCTGAGCTGACGCAGCTGACGTACCAGCAGGGCGGTGCCCAGGGGCGGCAGATCGATCCCGAGGAGCGCGATCCGGTCGGTTTCGAGGATGGCCCGTACGGTGTGCAGCCGCTGGACGGTGGCGCGCGGGAGCCAGGGCGGTACGACGGCCACGAGATGGCCGTGCCGCTCCAGCAGCGCACTGGTCTCGGCGAGCGCGCCGTCCAGGTCCTGCCGCCCGGGCGGGTGCAGTAAGGCGGCCCCGGGCGTGTGCCGGTCGGGGGCCGGCAGTACGAGATCGGCGCTGGTGACAGCGATGGCGGTCGGCACGCGAATCCCCCCGTTCACCCCGTGCGCCACGGCCGTTCGCGTAGCCGCCGCACACACGCACACACTGCGCGACCGCAAACGATCGACGCCCTTCCCCCTTGCCCCAGCACCATATCCGCGTCCCCGCCGACGGGGCAGGGGCTTGGGAATTCCCGTGTGGACAGCACGCGTCACAGGTGGCGGGAAATCCGGACAACAGGGATCGGAGCGTCGACCTTTTCCAGCCACATTGCAAAGACTCTTGACACCGGGATTGGTCTGGACCAACTTGGCTGCGCCAGACCGTTTTCGAGGGGCGTCCCCACGCGCCCCTCCTTCTCCTCCCCTTCTCCTCATCCCCTTCCTCCCCCCACCGGAGCCCACGTGAACCGCATACGCTCCCTCGCCCTCCTCGGCGCCGCCACCCTCGCCGCGGGCGGCCTCACCGCCCTCGCCACCGGTACCGCGCAGGCCGCGGACGTCAACGTCGCCCGCAACGGCGGCTTCGAGTCCGGACTCGCCAACTGGTCCTGCTCCGGCGGAAGCGGCGCTTCCGTCTCCTCGCCGGTCTACGCCGGAACCGGCGCCCTCAAGGCCACCCCGGCGGGCCAGGACAACGCCCGCTGCAGCCAGACCGTCACGGTCAAGCCGAACTCGACGTACACGCTGAGCACGCAGGTCCAGGGCAGTTACGTGTACCTCGGCGCGACCGGCACCGGCACCCAGGACGTGTCCACCTGGACTCCCGGCTCGGGCTCGGGCTGGCAGAAGCTCTCCACCACCTTCACCACCGGCCCCAGCACCACCCAGGTCACCGTCTACACCCACGGCTGGTACGGCCAGCCGGCGTACGTCGTGGACGAGTTCAGCGTCTTCGGCCCGGACGGAGGTGGCGGCACCGACCCCGGCCCGGGTCTGCCCGGCGCTCCCGTCGGGACCGCCGTTTCCGGCCAGAGCGCGAGCGGGCTCACCCTTTCGTGGAACGCGGTCGGCGGGGCCACCGGCTATTACGTGTATCAGGACGGCACCCGCGTCCGGACCGTGTCCCAGGCCTCCGCCCAGATCACCGGACTCGCGGCCTCGACCTCGTACTCGTTCCAGGTGAGCGCGTACAACGCGGCGGGTGAGGGCCCCAAGTCCGCGAGCGTCACCGGCACCACGACCGGCGGCGGCGGTCCGAACCCGAACCCGGCCGTCCCCAAGCACGCGCTGACCGGCTACTGGCAGAACTTCAACAACGGAGCGACGGTCCAGAAGATCTCCGACGTCTCCGCCCAGTACGACATCATCGCGGTCTCCTTCGCCGACGCCACGACCACGCCCGGCGCCATCGCCTTCAACCTCGACTCGGCCGGCCTCGGCGGCTACACCGTCGACCGGTTCAAGTCGGACATCGCCGCGAAGAAGGCGGCCGGCAAGTCGGTCATCCTCTCGATCGGCGGCGAGAAGGGCACCATCTCCGTCAATGACTCCGCCTCCGCGAACAACCTCGCGAACTCGGCGTACGCGCTGATGCAGGAGTACGGCTTCTCCGGCATCGACATCGACCTGGAGAACGGCCTCAACCCGACCTACATGACGCAGGCGCTGCGCGCGCTGTCGGCGAAGGCGGGCTCCTCGCTCGTCATCACGATGGCCCCGCAGACCATCGACATGCAGTCCACGCAGGGCGGCTACTTCAAGACGGCGCTGAACATCAAGGACATCCTCACCGTCGTCAACATGCAGTACTACAACAGCGGCTCGATGAACGGCTGCGACGGCAACGTCTACTCCCAGGGCTCGGTGGACTTCCTCACCGCGCTGGCCTGCATCCAGCTGGAGGGCGGCCTCGACCCCTCGCAGGTGGGCATCGGGGTCCCGGCCTCACCGAGCGGAGCGGGCAGCGGCTACGTCTCCCCGGCCGTCGTGAACAACGCCCTGGACTGCCTGACCAGGGGCACGAGCTGCGGATCCTTCAAGCCGTCAAAGACCTACCCGGGCCTGCGCGGCGCGATGACCTGGTCGACGAACTGGGACGCCAAGGCGGGTAGTGCTTGGTCCGAAGCGGTGGGTCCGAAGGTCCACGGCCTCCCGTAGGCGGTAGGTGTGTGGGGGTGGCCGGTTTCGGTTCGGCGGACAGCGCACGTCCTTGACCGGAACATGCCACGAGAGCACGCTGTGCGCGTCCGCACGGCTACCCCCACACTCCCCACCCAGGAGAACGCATGCGGCTTCAGACCCGCCGAAGGGCCGCCGTCACGGCGGCCCTGCTGGCGCTCGCGCTCGGCGCACCCGCCTACGGCATGAGCGCGACGGCATCACCACCGCCCACCCCGTCCACCGCCACCCAGGACGAGGCAATCGTCCAGTACCGGATCCACGGCCCCTCGACGGCCGCCGACCGCACCGCGCTGCTCCGCACGGGCGTGTCGATCGACGAAGTGGACGACCACACCGTCGTGGTCAGCGCCGACACCATGCAGGCCAAGAACCTGCGCGCGCTCGGCTACCGGCTCACCGCCCTGCCCGGCCCCCCGGACCGCAACCTGCCCGGGATCGCCGCCGGCACCATGGACTTCCCCTCGGCGGACGCCAAGTACCACAACTACGCCGAGGCGAACGCGGAGATCGACCAGCGCATCGCCCAGTACCCCGGAATCATGAGCAAGCGCGTGATCGGGAAGTCGTACCAGGGCCGCGATCTCATCGCGATCAAGATCAGCGACAACGTCGCCACCGACGAGGCCGAGCCCGAGGTGCTCTTCACCCACCACCAGCACGCCCGCGAGCACCTGACCGTGGAAATGGCCCTGTACCTGCTCAAGGAGTTCGGCTCCAAGTACGGTACCGACTCCCGGATCACCAACGCGGTCAACGGCCGCGAGATCTGGATCATCCCGGACCTCAACCCGGACGGCGGCGAGTACGACATCGCCACCGGCTCCTACCGCTCCTGGCGCAAGAACCGCCAGCCCAACTCCGGCTCCTCGTACGTCGGCACGGACGAGAACCGGAACTGGAACTACAAGTGGGGCTGCTGCGGCGGCTCCAGCGGCAGCAGGAGCTCCGAGACCTACCGCGGCGCGGCCGCCGAGTCGGCACCCGAGGTGAAGGTGGTCTCGGACTTCGTACGCAGCCGGGTCGTCGGCGGCAAGCAGCAGATCACGGCCGCGATCGACTTCCACACGTACAGCGAGCTGGTCCTGTGGCCGTTCGGCTGGACCTACAACGACACCGCGCCCGGCATGACCGCGGACGACCTCGCCGTGTACAAGAAGATCGGCACCAGCATGGCGGCCAGCAACGGCTACACCCCGGAGCAGTCGAGCGACCTGTACATCACGGACGGAACCATCGACGACTGGCTGTGGGGCAACCAGAAGATCTTCTCCTACACCTTCGAGATGTACCCGGCGAGCTCCGGCGGCGGCGGCTTCTACCCGCCCGACGAGGTGATCGACCGTGAGACGGCGCGCAACAAGGACGCGGTGCTCCAGCTGCTGGAGAACGCGGACTGCATGTACCGCTCGATCGGCAAGGAAGCCCAGTACTGCCCGTAGTCCTCTGTGAACGGGGCGCCCCACCGCCAGGGGGGCGCCCCTGCGGTGTCTCAGCCGAGCACCGCGAGCGCGTCGATCTCGACGAGCAGCCCGGCCGGCAGCCCGACGTACACGGTGGTCCGGGCGGCGGGGGCCTCCTTCAGGCCCTGCGCCTCGAAGTAGGCGTCGTAGATCTCGTTCATCTCGCCGAAGTGGCCGGTGTCCGTCAGGTAGACGCGGATCATCATCACGTCGTCCCAGCCCGCGCCGCCGGCCTCCAGTACGGCACGGACGTTCTCCAGCGTCTGGAGGGTCTGCTCGCGCAGCGTCGGCCCGGCGGGAGTGGGCGGCCGGCCGTCGACGTGCGGGAGGAAGCCGACCTGGCCGGCGACCTGCAGGATGTTCCCCTTGCGCACCCCGTGCGAGAACCTCGCGGGCGGGGTGGTGTGGGTGCCGGGGGTGATGGCGGTCTTGTCGGTCACGGGGTGGCCTCCTGGGTTCCCGAGTAGTCCTGGCTGATGGCGTCCGCGGTACGCAGTACCAGCGGCAGCAGTTCGAGCAGCCCGTCGGCGCTGACCACCACGCTGGGCGCGGACACCGACAGCGCGGCGGCGACCCGCCCGCCCGGCCCGTACACCGGCGCGCCGAGGCAGTTGACGGACTCCTCGTGCCCCCCGAGGTCGGTGGCCCAGCCCTGGGCCCGTACGCGGTCCAGCTCGCGGAGGAACGCGGCGGCGTCCGGGGTGGAACGGGCGGTGTACCGCGGGTACTCGATCCGTCCGGCGAGGCTCCTGCGCTCGGGCTCGGGGAGGTCGGCGAGGAGCAGCTTGGCGACGGCTGCGACGGTGAGGGGCACGGGCTTGCCGATGCGGGAGTACATGCGGACCGGGTAGCGGCTGTCGACCTTGTCGATGTACACGACCTCGTCGTCCTGGAGGAGGGCGAGGTGGACGGTGTGCCCGGTGACCTTGTTCAGCTCGACTAGGTGGGGGTGCGCGATCTCCCGGACGTCGAGGTTCTCGACGGCCTCGGCGGCGAGCGCGAACAACTGCGCGCCGAGCCGGTAGCGGCCGTCGGGCTGCCGGTACACGAACCCGCGCTCGTGCAGGGTGCGCAGCAGGCGCAGCGCGGTGCTCTTGTGCACGCCGAGCTCGTCGGCGACCTGGCCGAGGCCGGCCGGGCCCCGGGCGAGCAGCGGCAGGATCGCGAGCGCCCGTTCCACGGACTGGCTCATCCCTCGTCCTCTCGTACGGTCACTGCGACCCCGGCTCCGCCGGCGCCCCAGCAGGAACGCCGCACGTTGACCCGTCGTCATCCGGGATGTTAGACAGCATGCAGCGGCATACGCAACGACCGTTGCGCACAATGCAATCCCGGGAGGCACCCGCATGGCCAGCGACCCCGTCAAGGACCTCGCCGACGAACCGGTCGACCACCGGTTCAAGGGCCTCCCGCCGGACGCCCAGACCGCCGGCCTCACCGTCGGCCGGCTGGCCGCCGAGCGCCGCCCCCTGCACACCGGCGGTTTCACCACCCCCGTCCTGACCCTCGACGCGGACGCGCTGGAGCACAACCTCACCGCCCTCGGCACGTACGCCGCCCGCCACTCCCTCGCCTTCGCGCCGCACGGCAAGACCTGCATGGCCCCACAGCTCTTCCAGCGCCAGCTGGACCACGGCGCGTGGGGCATCACCGTCGCCATGCCCCACCAGGCCCGCGTCTGCCGGGCCTTCGGCATCCGGCGGATCTTCCTGGCCAACGAGCTCGTGGACGCGCCCGCCCTGCGCTGGGTCGCCGACGAGCTCGCCGCCGACCCCGGCTTCCGGTTCGTCTGCTACGTCGACTCCGTCCGCGGGGTCGAGCTCATGGACGCCGCCCTGCACGGCCACGGCGCCGTCGTCGACGTCGTCCTCGAACTCGGCGCCGGGGCAGAGGGACGTACGGGGCTGCGTACCGACGCCGAATGCCAGGCCGTCGCCGACGCCGTCGCAGCGGCCCCCACCCTGCGCCTGGCCGGTGTGGCCGGCTACGAGGCCACCATGCCCGGCGCCGACGCCGACACGGTCCGCGCCTGGCTGCACCGCCTCACCGCGCTCGCCGCCGATCTCGACAAGCGGGGCCACTTCACCGGCACCGGCCTGGACGAGGTCATCGTCAGCGCCGGCGGCAGCGAATGGTTCGACGCCGTCGCCGAGGTCTTCGCGCAGATCCCGGAGCTGTCGCTGCCCGTGCTGCCGCTGCTGCGCTCCGGCGCGTACGTCTCCCACGACCACGGCTGGTACTCGGGCCTGACCCCCTTCAACCGGGTCCCCGAGGAGGGCGGCCTGCTCCCCGCCTTCCGGCTGTGGACCCAGGTGGTCTCCCGCCCCACACCCGGCCAGGCCTTCGTCAACGCCGGCAAGCGCGACATCGCCTACGACCTGGGCCTGCCCGAGGTGCTCACCGTGCGCAGCGCCCGCGACGGCGTCGAGCGCGCCGCGACCGGCATCCGGGTGTCCAAGCTGTCCGACCAGCACGCCTGGATCGAGACGGACGCCGACGCCACCGCGCTGGAGGTCGGCGACTGGGTCTCCCTCGGCATGGCCCACCCCTGCACGATCTTCGAGAAATGGCCGCTGATCCCGGTGGTGGAGTCGGACGGCACGGTCAGCGACTACGTCCGCACGTTCTTCTAGACCCCGGCCGTGGACCTGGTCATCCGCGGGGCCCGCGTCGTCGACGGCACGGGCGGGCCCTCGTACACCGCCGACGTCGGCGTGCACGAGGGCCGGATCGCCGGGATCGGATCGCTCCGCGGGGGGCGCAGGACCGTCGACGCGCACGGGCTGGCCCTCGCGCCCGGCTTCGTCGACATGCACGCCCACAGCGACCTCGCGCTGCTCCGCGACCCGGACCACAGCGCGAAGGCCGCGCAGGGCGTGACCCTCGAAGTCCTCGGCCAGGACGGCCTGTCGTACGCGCCCGCCGACGAACGCACCCTGGGCGAGGTGCGGGCCGCCATCGCGGGCTGGAACGGCGCCGGGGACGACGTCGACTTCGACTGGCGCACGGTCGGCGAGTACCTCGACCGCCTGGACCGGGCCCACGGCGGCCAGGGCTGCGCCGTCAACGCCGCCTACCTCGTCCCCCAGGGCACGGTCCGCGCGTACGCCCTCGGCTGGGACGACCGGCCCGCGACCGGAGCCGAGCTGGACCGCATGCGGCAGCTGGTCGCCGAGGGCCTCGCGCAGGGCGCCGTGGGCATGTCCTCCGGCCTGACCTACACCCCCGGCATGTACGCCTCCGGCGCCGAACTGACCGAACTGTGCCGCGTGGTGGCGCGGTACGGCGGCTACTACTGCCCCCACCACCGCTCGTACGGCCACGGCGCGCTCGCCGCCTACGCCGAGATGGTCGAGCTGACCCGGGAGGCCGGCTGCGCCCTGCACCTCGCGCACGCCACGATGAACTTCGGTGAGAACCGGGGCCGGGCCCCCGAGCTGCTGGCCCTGCTGGACGCGGCCCTGGCCGAGGGCTGCGACATCACCCTGGACAGCTACCCGTACACCCCCGGCTGCACCACCCTCGTCGCCCTGCTGCCCAGTTGGGCGAACGAGGGCGGCCCGCAGGCCGTCCTCGCCCGGCTGCGCGACGACGCCACCGCCGAGCGGATCCGCCACGCGCTGGAGGCCGAAGGCGCGGACGGCTGCCACGGTGTGCCCGTCGACTGGTCGACGGTTCAGATCTCGGGCGTCACCGATCCCGCGTACGGCCGGTACGTCGGCACGCGTGTCGACGGCTGGGACACCGCCCGCCGGCTGCTGCTCGGCGACCGGCTCGCGCCGACGATCCTCCAGCACGTCGGCCACGAGGAGAACGTCCGGGCGATCATGCGCCACCGCGTCCACACCGGCGGCTCCGACGGGATCCTCCAGGGCGCGAAGCCGCATCCGCGCGCCTACGGCACCTTCCCGCACTACCTCGGCCACTACGTCCGCGAACTCGGCGTGCTCTGTCTGGAGGAGTGCGTCGCGCACCTCTCCGGCCGCCCTGCGGCCCGCCTGCGCCTGCCCGACCGGGGCCTGGTCCGCGTCGGCCACCGCGCCGACCTGGTCCTCTTCGACCCGGACACGGTCGCGGCCGGGTCCACGTACGAGAACCCGCGCGCCCTGCCCACCGGCATCCCGCACGTCCTGATCGACGGACGCTTCGTCATACGGGACGGGCGGCGCACCGACGTCCTGGCGGGGCGGTCGGTAAGGTCCGTGCGTCGCACCCCCGTTCAGCTTTCCCGGTGACATTTACGATAAAAGGCATGGTCCCCCTCGTCCTTGCCGCCCTGCTCTTCCTCGCCTTCTGCCTCAGCGCCCGCAACGACCGCCGCCGCTTCCGCAACGCCGTACTCCTCGGCCTGACCCTCCTCTTCCTCTCCTTCGGCCTGCTCCTCCAGGTGAAGGCGCTGCCGGGCTGGCTGGCCGCCGCCGTCCTGCTGGTGGTCCTCGCCGTGCCCACGCTCGGCCTGGTGGCGCTCGGCGTCTTCCTCGTCGCCAACGGCGTGACCATGGTCCGCAAGGAGGGCACCCGCCTGCCCAACCTGCTGTCGCTGCTCGCGGGCCTCGGGATCTTCGCGATGATCGCCCTGCTGTTCGTCGTCGGCCTGGCCCGCTCCGTGGTCCTCGCGGGCATCGTGGCGACCCTCGTCGCGGTCGTCGCGTACGTCTCCTTCGTCTTCCTGTGCTTCCTCGGCTACGCCTTCCTCTACGGGCGGATCAAGGTGCGGGGCGACGTCGACCACGTGGTCATGCTCGGCTCGGGCCTGATCGGCGGGGAGCGGGTGCCGCCGCTGCTGGCCTCGCGACTGCGCAAGGGACAGGAGATCTACGAGGCCCAGCTGGCCCGGGGCGGCCGGCCGCCGGTGCTGCTCGTCTCGGGCGGCAAGGGCTCGGACGAGAAGGTCTCCGAGGCCCGCGCGATGGCGGACTGGCTGATCGCGCAGGGCGTGCCGGCGGAGCACGTCACGCTGGAGGACCGGTCCCGCACGACCGAGGAGAACATGCGGTTCAGCCGCGAGCTCATGCTGGCGGACGACCCGGGCTACCGGTGCGTGGTGGTCACGAACGACTTCCACGCCTTCCGGGCCGCGATGATGGCCCGCAAGGCCGGGGTCAACGGGCAGGTGCTGGGCTCGCCCACGGCCCGGTACTTCTGGCCGACCGCCACGATCCGCGAGTTCGTCGCGGTGTTCTGGGAGCACAAGGCGGTGAACCTGGGGATCTGCGGCGTGCTGGTAGCCGCCGGGGCACTGGCGACCGTCGGCGGCTGAGCCCCGGCCGACGTGCGTTCATGGGGCCGCCGCCGGAGGATGGGGGCCAGGGGGTACCGGAGGAGGTACGCGATGGACAGTGAATCGGACCAGCAGCCGACACGGTCGGACCGGCTCTTCACGGGCGGGGAGCGGCCGTACGACCCCGAGGACCTCGTGATGGCGACCGGCCACGACCCGACTCCGGAGCGGGTCGAGAAGGCGCGCCAGCTGATCGAGAAGGAGGGCCCGCAGGTCATCGAGCGCTACCTGCCGTAGCGCTCCGCACGCACGCTGCTGATACCCCGGCCCGGGGTCGCCCCCCGGGCCGGGGTCGTATCCGGGGAGGCGGGGCGGGGCAGGGCGGCGCCGGACCGCATCCAGAGCCGGTGAATGCTCGTTAGCCGTCCGGGGGCCACAACCCTAAGGACTGGTGAATGCACGCTCTCGACATCGACTGGGACCGCCCCACGGACCCCAGACCCGGCCCACAGCTCGACCACGTCCGCGCGTACGTGACCACGGCGGGCGCCGACGGCCACCTGTGGCACGGGGTCCCCACCCTGCTGCTCACCACGGTCGACCGCGCCACCGGCCGCACCGTCCGCACCCCGCTGATCTACGGCGAGGACCGGGACACGGCCCGCCTCATCGTCCTGGCCTCGGCCTACGGCGCCGCGGACCACCCGGCCTGGTACGAGAACCTCGCCGCCCACCCGGAGGCCCGCGTCCAGCTCGGCGCCACCACCTTCAGAGCCACGGCGCGCACGGCCACACCGACGGAGCGGGACACGTACTGGGACATGATGACGGCCCTGTGGCCCCCGTTCGAGGACGACCAGGTCTCCGCCTGGCCGCGGGAGATCCCGCTGGTCATCCTGCAGCGCTGAGGAATGGTTCCTGCGTACCCGGCTTATTGGGGTGCGGGCTGGTCAGGGCACACGTAGGGTCGACGCCCGTGGAACCACTCACCGAGAAGCAAATCCGCTCATCCTTCGTGAACTGCACCAAGGGCGAGGCGGCGCGGCTGCGGCTGCCCCTCGACTTCACCGAACTGCCCTGGGAAGACCTGGACTTCCTCGGCTGGGTGGATCCGGGGGCGCCGCTGCGGGCACATCTCGTACTGCCGGGGGCCGAGGGCCCGGTGGGCGTCTCGCTGCGGGTACCCGCCGTGAACCGCACCAGCGCGGTGAAGTCCAGCCTCTGCCAGATCTGCCTGACCGGCCACGCGTCCTCCGGGGTCACCCTGCTCGCCGCCCCGCTGGCAGGCGCCCGGGGCCGTGACGGCAACACCGTCGGCATCTACGTCTGCGCGGACCTCGCCTGCCCCCTGTACGTACGCGGCAAGCGGCAGCCGAAGCTGCGCGCCGGCCGGTACGAGGAGTCCCTCACCCAGGACGAGCGCCTCGCGCGCATGTCCGACAACCTGGACGCCTTCGTGGCCAGGGTCACGGCGTCTGCCTGAGCCCCGGCCCAGGGCCAGGAACCGCCGCCGACGGTCCACGTCCGGGATTCCTGAGGACCGTCACGACCCGTTCGGGTCAATGATCACCGAACCGGTCGCCCGGCCCACCCCCCTTCCGCTACCAACAGGACGCAAGGGGGGAACAGTTGCACGCACACACCGACGAGCAGGACCGCAGAAGCCGGGACACCGGGCCGTTCCTCCTCGCGAACGTACTGGCGGACACCCTCGTCACCATCGGCCGGCAACAGGCGTCCGATGCCCGCGAGGGCACCCCCGCCACCTGCCGTCACTGCGGGGAAGCCGCCTACTGGCACAAGACCGTCCGGGGCAAATGGATCCTCATCCAGCCCGGCGAGACCCCCTGCCACCTCGTGCCGGCGGGCAAGCGCTGGCGTATCGCGGGCGACGGCACCGCCGTGAACCTCGGCGCCTCCCTCCCCTCGGACACGTGCCGGGTGAGCCACTTCGACGTGTGCGCGGGACTCCGCTAGGAGGCCGCCGCGGCGACCGCGCTGTACGTGCGTCCACCCGTGACGTAGTCGCCGAGCGGGGTCATGCCGAAGCCGTCCACGTGCGCCTTCCAGGAAGCCACGTTCCCGGCTTCGATGAAGGCCACCACCACGTCGGCCCGCCCCGATGCCGCCGCCAGCGCCATGGTGAACAACGCCCGGGCCACGCCGTGACCCCGGTAGCCCGCGTCGACCACGACCGGACCGTAGAGCAGCCAGCTCACCTCGCTCAGCGGGCGGCCCTCCCACTCCAGCGTGTCCTGGGCCTGGAGCAGGCCCGCGACCGCAGGCGGCGGGGCGGGCATGTCCTCGGCCACCGACAGGGCCAGCAGCCCGGCGACCCGGCCCGCGTCGTCCGCGACGAGCAGTTCCCCGGCCGCAGCCATGGCGCCCAACGTGACGACGTCGAACGCACCCTGCACGAAGCCCTGCCGGGCGCGCTGCTCCGGTGTCAGGGCGTCATGGTGGTTGGCGGCGAAGAGTTCGGCCATGGCGGGCGCGTCGGCCTCGGTGGCGTACCGGTACTGCATGACGCGATCCCGCCTCTGTCGTCGTGGCGACGGACACCCGGAGCGGCGTCCTCGTGGTCACCGGTGAGCATGGCACGGCGGTGGCCGTTCCCGTCGGAGTTGCTCTGCGGGTCGCGGTTCATCCACCACCGTCACTCGTGGTCGTAGACGGTCACCTCCACGTCGCGCGCGCACAACGCGTCGGTGATCAGCGGCTCGATACGGGACCACTTCCCGCCGGCCAGCCCGCAGCCGATGCGCGGCATGTGGACGGACGCCCCCAGCTCGACGGCCTGGTCGGCCAACGCGGCGAGGCAGCGCTCCACGGCGTCGTACCGGATCGGCGGTCCCCCGCTCCCGGTGCGTATCCCATGCTGGCCCACCATGTTGGCCACCCACGCATCGGGCTGCACCCGCACCAGTTGCACGGCCCCGAGCCCGAAGTCGTTCCCGCTGCGCCCCCGGTGCCAGGCCCGGTACGCGGCCTCCGGCTCGGGCCACCGCTTCGAAACGGCCAGCACGAAGCCCTTCCCCCACCCTCCCAAGTCGTTGCAGACATGGGCAATGATCTTGGGCCCCTTGGCCTGCGGACTCGTGGCATCCCCGGCAATGATCCTCAGCGGCTTCATATCGAAACGCTATGCGAGCCCACTGACAGCGGGATGGGGCAGCGGCTTCGGGGGGCGGTCGGTGGCTTCGGGGGGGGGGACCTCAGCCGGGCGGCATCAGGGAGGCGGGGCGGCGGCTCCGAGGGCCGGGACCTCAGCCGGGCGGCATCAGGGAGGCGGGGCGGCGGCTTCGGGCGGGTTGCTGTCCCTGGGCGGGATCAGAGAAGGGCTGGAGGTTTCCCGTCCGTCCCATCGTCTTCCGGGTCGGGCCGGCCCCTCAAGGGCGCTCCTTCGTCGCGTCGCTGCGCGATGGCCTTCGGCCACCCTTGACCGACCGGCCCGACCCGGAAACTTCGAGGACAGACGGGAACCCCCCAAAAGAACGGTCACGGGGGACAGGAGGCGATGCGGGGTCATCAGGGACGCAGGGGCCCGTTTCCCCGAGCCAGCCCACACCAAGCAGCGCCCAGAAGCCCATCGGGGTCGGCCAGGCGGGCAGGCGCCTCAGATCGCTACGCGCTCCTCACGTCTCAGCGTCCGACGGCCGTCCGGGGCCGGACATAAGCCGCCCACGATCCCCGCCTACGTCTCCGAGCGTGCGACTGTGGGCGGTTTGCCCCCATTTGGCGGCGAGTTGGGGGATAGTGGATCACTTCCCGGAGTGAGAGCCCGAAAAATCCGGCACCACACTCCACCAGACCGGATTCCCACCCACCAGACCGGATTCCGCGCCCACGACCGCCCGCAGACGACCGCCGGCGCCCCCGTCTCGCGCCGATGGGGCGCTTCCGGCGGCCCGCAGACGCCCGACAAGCGCGCCCACACGCACACTCCGAGGCGGCCCATGCCCAGCCACATGCCG